>NC_008269.1:374358-748716 GCF_000014565.1 Rhodococcus jostii RHA1
TGATTTCTCCGGCTCGGTGTGGACAATTGCACGCTGACACCGCATCTGCGCAAGATGTGCAGCGAACCGACCGGCTCGCGCACTGCGGATCCGGCGTAGTCCGGTTTCGACCACCGTTCCGGGGTTACCCGATCATCATGAACGACCGAAACACCGAGCCCAGCGAATCGGAGAAACCCTACGATCCGGCGACCGATCCCGACGCCGACCCGGAGAACCTCACCTCGACGACCCATCAGCCCAACCAGGCCGAAGGCGCCGACGAAGAAGAAGACCAGAACCAGCGATGACATCCCGGGCGAACCCACCGGCAGCACTCCTCGCCCGGGGTGCGATCGCTGGTCACGCCCCGCACGGGAGGTGGGCGGTGACCGTCGACCGCCGGTGAACCCCGCCGAAAAGTGAAGCGTCTTCCTGCGGCACGGCAGCCCCCCGCGAGTACCGTCGTGGCTGCCGCACACCGAGGCGCGGCACCGCCCGACGAAACCAGGATGTGCCTGGACCGACGGGTGTCGGTCCGTCGGCCGGCCACAACACATTTCGGGTGTGCGGCCGGCGGCGGACCCAGACGTTCGTCACCGTCTGCCACCGAACTGACCGCCGCCGCCCAGGTCGCCGACTCCCGACCGCCATCGGCGACCGAGGACATCGACATGGGTGGTGCGACCACGAAGTATGCCGGGCATCGAGACCGCACCTGCCGATGATCCCGGCCACGGTCCACGACCCACACCTTGGCGACCGGGTATCACCAATGAGATCGGGCGCCGCCCCCGAGCACTACCCTCGGCGTCACCGAGCCCCGGTGATCAATCCGGCATTTCGTCGGCGCCGGGAATCGGCGCCGAGCGGGGATCGTCGCTGCTCGACGGCGCGTTCGTCGAGGTCGTCGAGCAGACCGGGTAGATCCGCACCCGGGCCGGTACGGCCCGGGCTCGGCGGATTCGGCCATGACGGCCGCCGGTCGCGCCGCGATTAGGTCATCATGTGTTCCCTCGCGGGTCGATGCCGCGCACAGGTTCCGCCGCGTTGACCACGAACCCAGGCGCCGTCGGAACCCCAGAGGATCGTCCGCCCCCGCGGTCACCAGGGGCGGCGGACCGCCACGGTGAGTGCGGCCGGTTCGACGTCGGCGCTCCGGTCCCGGTCCCCCGGGGCCCGGTGGTCCATACGGTCGAGGTGCGATTTGATCCATTCGGTACTGGCCGGGGTGAACGCGGCCGGATCGGCGGAGGTGTCGGTCATGAAAACCGGGCCCTTCCTGGTCGGGTCTCGTCGCCGGGTGCGGGCCCCGGTGACGCCGTCACCGACCACGGTACGGCCGTGGCCGCCGATTGCAAGAGCAGGCGGGGGACGACGAGACGGGCGATCCCGCCACACCCGCTCCCAGGGTGCAGAGTATGGCTCTGCCGTTCGGTAAGTGCTCCAACCATCGCGCTCACCGTCCACTGCTCGACGCTGTGCGCGTGATTCGGTGCACCCACGGCCAGGGCCGGTCGGCTCTCATGCCGAGCAGTGGCCCGCAGGCCTTCACGGTAGAATCCGAGCCGCCGCGTCGCCGGAACCGGGAACGCGCTCCCGGTGACACGGGATCGGAACGAGTGAGCCATCATCGGGGCCATGCCAGCGCGCCTCGATCGCATGATCTACGTCGATGACTCGGGTCATCCGCAATCCGGACTAGCGGTGTACGGATGGATCGAGTTCAGCCCGGACCGTTGGCGATCGGTTCTTCGTAACTGGTTGGACACCCGCAAGCTCCTCTGGCGCGAGTTCGGCATCCCGATCACCACCGAGCTGCACACCACCGATTACGCGAACGGGCGTGGCCGCATCTCCAAACGGATCCCCGAGCGGCACATCCACGACGGCCGCGAATACTGGAAAGACTTCGGCCGCGAGGTCGCACACCAGTGCCTGGAGACCCTTCGGTGCACCGAAGGATTGACCCTCGGCGCGGTGTACCGATGGGGCAAATTGTCAGCAGGATGAGGACGTGGCTGAGTCGAAGAAGTTCGTGGGAACCGTGACGAACGAGCAGGTCGTCGACGCGATCCAGGCGCAACACGAGGCGACGGTCCGCGCCAAGTCGACACTGGCGCAGATGGTGTCCGTCGCCCGGAACCGGGGGATCAGCTGGACCGTCATCGGCGAAGCCCTGGGCGGGATCACGAAGCAATCGGCGCAGCGAAAGTATGCGCCCTCGATCAAGGCGGACCGAGAAGCCGAAGAGCGCAAGGTCGCGGAGCTGCTCGGACTGACGGACGACGAGGCCGACACCCCGCCGGGCCGGGAAGAAAACAGCGGGCAGAGCAGCTCACCGCACAATGAGGACGTCGAAACGAGTGGCAAGGAAGAAGGGACCCTGTGACCTCGGTACACGAGTTCTACACCGCGGCCGAGCTCGAACAGCTCGGCTACGTTCGGGACCGGCTGGTGGAACTGTTCGGTGATCCCGACCCGACCGACAGCGAGGACCGTTGGTCGCGCGATACCGTCTTCGCGGTCGAACGCAATGTCCTCGCGCCCGCCGCTCAGCAGATCTTCACCGCGTTCGAACCGGACTTCGACACTCGAGCCGGGATGATCGCAGCCGGTCAGCGGCTCGGGTGGCCGCAGATGGAGCAGATGCTCGCGCGGGTCACCATGCGGGAGCAGGCCAGCGCGGACCGCGGCTAGCAGCGAGGGCGTCGCCCGGGGCGGGCGCACGGCGAAGTAAGTCCGTACCGAGGAGAACGGCCCACGGGAACGGGGCTCGGTATTCCTGTCCGGCACGGCGAGTCGCCGACCGGAGATCAGGCGGTCGTGGCGATCCGGATCTCGGGACCGTCGTCGTCGGAGTGCAGTCGGTAGTGCGGGCACGCGACCATCTGCCGGGGCGCGCGGATCGCCCGTCTGGCGGGGTCGAGGTAGAGCCGATAGGCGAGCTGCCCGTCCCGGTGCTCGCCGGTGTCCGGGTCGACCGCGCCGAGAAAGTACCCCTGCCGTGCGTCGATGGCGGAGAAGATCGCCGGCGCCCACTCGTGCGGCTCAGCGATCGGGAGATACCGCGGTCGACCGGTCGCGGTGTCGACGAAGTACACGACAACCGTGACCGCGAACCCCGATACGGCCGGCGCCCACGGCCCGGCCACGACGTCGAACGCGGTGAGACGGGTGTGGATGCGCAGCTCGATATCCGTGCCGGTCCGCGTGGTGTGATCGGTGTTCAGGTACTGGTCGCGGCGGAGTTCGATCATCACCGCGCTGACCCGGGCGTCGGTGCGGTACCGGCTCAGGGGCACATAGCAGCCGGCATACGGAGCGTTGACCGCGCTCTCGTGGAGTCCGGCGAACGCGGCTAGTGCCTGTGCGGTCAGCCATTCGGGGGTGTGAAAGTCGTCGGTCCCGATGCAGAGCGGAGGTCTGGGCCGGGTGGGGTCTTCGAATGCGGAGGGGTACCGGGGATAGGAGTACATGTCGATGATCACCGCTGCACCGGTGGCGGCGAGCCGGTCCTCGACCAGCTCCGACATGGTGGCGGCGTAGGGATGGAAGTAGGCGTCCATCAGGTGCTGGCTGTCGGGTGCGGGTTCGGGTCGCAGCAGAGTGCCGGTGCAGGACCGGCGGGATCCGGCCCCACTCGATCAGCTCTATCGCCATTTCGCACCTGGGGGCGGTGATGCACGGCGAAAAGGGGATCGCCGACGCGCCGGCGGACGGTAATCGCCGCGATAGCGTAGGGGTCGGTGGTCGATTGATCGTCCCAGCTCTCGGGTAGAAACAGCTGCCAGTCCAGTGGGGCGGCCGCCTCGTCGGGCGCGGCGTGCACGCTGATCGCGATCTGGCAGTTGCCGAGGGTGCCCGAGTACTGCCGTGCCACGCCCGGCGAGGCGGGTCGGTCCTTGATGACCTTTTCTAACCCTAATGATCCGTGACATCGGCGGTCCCGCGGGAGAACAATTTAAACAGACCGGTCTTTACGTAGGAGGCCGAAGCGGTGCCGGAGGTGCAGCGATGCGGGCGGCGGACCTTCACCAAGGCACGGGATTGCGATTTCACGGGCGCGTCGGTGCCCAGTTGACGATGGTTGCTGCGAGCGGCGGCTGATACGCCGGACCGAGTGCCACGGGAGCACAGTGATGGACCTGCAGACACTTTCCACCGCCATGGGCAACCTGTCGACGGCTGACTACGAAAGATTTGTATCTCCGTTCAACGAGGCACTGTTCGCAGCCGAATGCACAACCGTCAACCGGGTGGCGATGTGGTGCGCTCAGGTCGGTCACGAGTCCGGCGGGCTGCGATACATGGAGGAGATCGCCGACGGCAGCGCCTACGAGGGACGGCTGGATCTCGGGAACACCCAACCCGGCGACGGACGCCGGTTCAAGGGCCGTGGACCCATCCAGCTCACCGGCAGGGAAAACTACCGGCGGTTCAGCGTGTGGGCGCACAGCAAGGGCCTCGTCCCGACCGAGGATCACTTCCTGACCGCACCCACACTCGTCTCCGACCCGAAGTGGGGATTCCTGGCGGCCTCCTACTACTGGACGGTGGCCCGACCCAAGCTCAACGAGCTCTCCGACGCCAGCGACATCGAGGGCGCCACCAAGGCGGTCAACGGCGGCCTCAACGGCCTGCCCGACCGCACCAACCGCTGGAATCGTTGCCGCGCCCTCGGGGCGGCCCTGCTGCCCACCACCATCGAGAGGAAACCGGCCGTGGAGAAAGTTCTCGACTATCCGCGCATCCACATCAAGCAGGACACCTTCTTCAACTGCGGTCCCGCGTCCACCCAGACGGTGATCATCGCCCGCACCGGGGGCTTGATTCTGGAGAGCGATCTGGGACATCAGATGGGCACCGACCAGGGCGGAACGGACCATATCGGCCTGATCGCGCCGGTTCTCAACAAGTACGTATCCGGGGCGGACTACCGGGTGGTACAGATGCCGAACGACCCGCCGACGAAAAAGCAAGCCCAGAAACTGTGGGACGACGTCGTGCGCAGCATCGACAACGGCTACGGCGTGGTGGCCAACATCGTCGCCCCACCCAGCAACTACCCCCGCGGTGTTCGCGGATCCGTGAGCCCCCAGTATGCCGGCGGGACCGTCTTCCACTACATCGCGATCATGGGATACGCCGACGACAACGGTGCCCGCGCGTTCTGGGTCGCCGACTCGGGATTCGTACCGTACGGCTATTGGTGCTCGTTCGAGCAGATGGCCAGTTTGATTCCGCCGAAAGGCTACACGACCGCAACTGGGGGGCACCTGATCGTGCGGGTCGGTGAGATCTGGGCGCAGTTGGTCGGCATCAACGGCAAAGGCTGGCCACAACTGGGCGGACGCACCCTCGTCGACGCCGTCGCCACCCTAGGCCAGGACATGGGCATCGCCGGGTTCGGGCCACCCGCCGGACATACCGATATCCCACAACGCGCCACCGTCGACGACTGCGTCCTCGACATCTGGACCCAACTGATCGGCATCAACGGCAAAGGCTGGCCACAACTGGCAGGACGCACCCTCGTCGACGCCGTCGCCACCCTAGGCCAGGCGATGGGCATCGCCGCGTTCGTACCACCCGCGGAGCACACCGGGGTCCCCGAAACGAGTACCACAGCGAATCGTGTCCTCGACATCTGGATTCAGTTGTTGGGCATCAACGGCAAGGGCTGGCCGCAACTGGGCGGGCGCACCCTCGTCGACGCCGTCGCCACCCTCGGCCAGGAGATGGGTCTCGTCGCGTTCGTGCCACCCGCCGGACATACGAATGTGCCGCAACCGAGTACCACCGACAGCCGTGTCCTCGACATCTGGATTCAGTTGCTGGGCTTCGACGGAAAAGGGTGGCCACAACTGAATCGGCGCACACCTGTCGACGGGATCGCCACCATCGGCCAGGCCCGGGGTATCCCCGGTTTCACCTCGTAGGAAAGGGGGTTTCGGGCCGTACCGAGACCATTCGGCCCCGAACATCTGACCATCTGTGCCGCTCGCCCTGCTGCGACATCTGAAGTCGGTGGCGGAGCAGGTTGTGCGTGCCGTTGAGACGCGCGACACCCGTGCAGCACACCGGGCGGCGGGTCTCGGGATGGCTGAAATGAGCGCGCCGAGGGCAGGAGGCGGAATGTCGTTCGTCAAGTCCTTGAATCCGCTGGCGCAGTTCGATATCGGCGGCACCGACCTGGGCATTCCGTTTCGGATGCCGAACGGTCAGATCGGGTTCGTCCTCGGTGACACGTTCGCCGGGACACAACCCCAGGTGGGTGGGCCGAATTGGCGTTCCCCGATGCTCCTACGCAGTAACACCCACGACGTGACCACGCCGATCACCTTTGCGTCGGCGGCGCGCAACGCGAAGCAGTTGTGGGACTACGTGCACGACAACTCGGAGTACTCCACGATTCTGCCCTGCGATGCGATCTCGATCGGCGCCCGGATCTACCTGTGGGTGATGGTCACCCAGGGTCTCGGGAACGAGAAGTGGTGCGAGATCCGGTATTCCGATGACCTCGGCGAGAGCTGGACCGACACCGGCGTGAAGTGGTCCACCTCTGTCTACGGCGGCAAACGCACCATGGTCACTTGGGAGAAGGGCGGCGACGGGTTCGTCTATGTCATCTCCACCGGCGGTCTGGCCCGGAACAAGAACGCGATCCTGCACCGGGTGCCCGAAGCCCAGATCGCCGACCCGTCCGCGTGGGTGCCGTGGGGCTGGAACGGCACCTGGGGTTGGGGTAACCCGCCCGGTGACGACCCCACCCGGGGCATCCTCCCGGACCGCACCAAGTTGGGTGAGATCTGCCTGCGCCGGATCCAGGGCAACCTGGTGTTCTCCGGGTTCGATGCCGGCACCTACAACGCCTTTGTGAAGGTCGCGGCGAAGCCAACCCACAATTGGCACACCGCGAAAACCTATCGACCGGTGAAGGGCTCGTTCTTCGGTCCGGGTGGTCCCGATGTCGTCGATCGGCTCTACGGCTGCTACATCCACCCCGACAGCCGATTCGACCGTCCTGGCGGCTTCGCCATGATCGTCAGCCAATGGGCGTCGGACGGCAACCCCTACCGGGCGATGCAATACCGCATCTCCGGCATCACACCGGTGACGCCGGTGACCACCACCCTGTCCGGGGAGATGACTCCGGCGGTCACGACCCTGACCGACCACCCCACCGCTGAAGGGACACCTGCAATGGCTTTCCCGTTTGTGCCCGTCGCTGGCGGCAACAACATCATCTCCTCCGGTTTCCGCACCCCGGGGCGGCCCGATCACAACGGCATCGACTTCGCCGCACCCCAGGGCGAGCCGATCTACGCCGTCGAGGACGGGGTGGTCGTCCGCTCCGGCCCGGCCTCCGGCTTCGGGAACTGGATCGTCCTCGACCACCAGGCCACCCTCCACGTCGACACCGTCTACGGGCACATGCGCGCGGCGGACCTGCTCGTATCGCAGGGCATGTTCGTCCGCGCCGGCCAGCAGATCGCCCGGGTCGGCAACGAGGGCGACTCCACCGGCCCGCACCTGCACTTCGAGGTCTGGAACTCGCCCGGCCGCTTCGGGGGTGCCGCGATCGACCCGCAACCGCTCCTCGTCGGCTCCGCCAACCCACCCACCGGCACCATCGACCCGGCCGCGGGGACCTTCTACGGGGTCGACATCTCCAACCACCAGGGGAACTTCGACATCGCCGCCACCAAACGCGAAGGATTTTCCTTCATGGCGGCCAAGTGCACCGAGGGCGACTTCTTCAAAGACTCCTTCTGGCCCCGCAACCGCGACCTGATGCAACAGCACTTCCCCGGCATGTTCTGCGGCTACCACTTCGCCCGCAACGGTGACCCGATCACCGCACAGGTCGCCAACCTCAAAGCGCACCTCGGCGACCCGAACATCCCGGTCATGCTCGACTACGAAGATCCCAACACCCCCGGTAGCGGCGCCAACATGCGCCAGCTTGTCGATGCCATCAACGCCGCGGGCATGCGGGTGTGCGCGATCTACCTGCCCCGCTGGTACTGGCAAGGCCACATGGGCTCCCCACCCCTGAACGATCTCCCCCCGCTGTGGAATTCGCACTACGTCACCGCCTCCGGGTTCGCCTCCGTCATCTACCCCGGGAAAGGATTCGCCGGCTGGAAGGACTACACCCCCGGCGCCCCGGTCGAGATTCTGCAGTTCTCCGACAAGGCCCGGGTCGCCGGGAAACTGGTCGATGTCAACGCCTACGAGGGCACCCCGGACGAGCTGCGAACACTGTTCGGCGGCGCCCCCGGCAAACTGAGCGTCGACGACTGCGTCCTGGACTTCTGGCTGCAGCTGCTCGGCCCCACCGGGGCCGGTTGGCCACAACTGAACAACCGCTCCGTCGTCGACGCACTCGCCGAGATCGGCATGCACCACGGCGTTCCCGGGATGACACCCCCACCAGCCGGCGCCGCGGCCGCCTCGCTGCCTGCCACCACCGCGGACCGGGCCCGCGACGTGTTCGATCAAATCCGAGGACCCGACGGCACAGGCTGGAATCAGCTCGGGAATCGCTCGCTCGTCGACGCCATCGCCGCCATCGGCCACCAACTCGGGGTACCCGGGTATTGAACAGAGATCGAAGGTAATGACGGCGGCAGATGACGAAGTGCCTGACCTCGAACGCATTCGGACGGGCACTGTTGGTCGGCCACAGCCGAGGAGAGGTGAAATATGACCGGCCCAGGTTCTCGGGGCGCCGACGGCGGATCCTCTCGGGACGACTTCTCGGGCGAGCGCCTCGACCGGCAGACTGCACCCCCCGAGCTCGAGGATGACGACAACCGCCGACGGTGGGGCCTGGGCGCCGCCCCCGAAGACCGCGGTCCGTACCTCATCGAGCTGAACGTCCTGCATATCGACGGGCTTTCCGGTGCCACCAACGCCTTCCGTCAACTCTTCACCGACGTCCTCGGTGCGAGGACCGGCAGCGGGGAGGCGGCTGGGCCGTGGCAGCTGACGAAGATATCCAAAGGCTACTTCCGCTGCGAGATGACACTGGCGGAGTGGAAGCAGCTGGTGGCGGCCGACCAGGAACGCGCACTCCGGGCGGCCGCTGCCGCCGCCGCGGCGGCCCGCCGGCGACGGCTCGCACACGACACACCCAACCGTGATGCCGGCGCCGCGGCGCCCTCCGACTTCCCGTACCGCACCATTTACCGACTGTGGCCCGACTTCCCCGTCCGCGCCCACATCTGCAAGTCCGTCTCCACCATCAAGGCCGACGCCGCCCTGCGTTCGTTCGAAGCCAGTGGTGAGGGCATCTGCTGGGCGGTCCTGGATTCGGGGATCGACGCCGTACACCCGCACTTCGGCGACCCCGACGGTGAACACCTGCTGCTGGACGCCGCGGTCCGCAATCTGCACCGATGTTTCGTCGAAGTGGACGGCCACCGGCTTCCCGACCCGGACGAGGACCCGGGCGATGGCGGCCCGCTGTCCCGGGAGGACCGCGGCCAGCGGATCGACCTGCACCGCACCTCGGCACTGACCGACCCGCTGGGACACGGGACTCATGTGGCCGGGATCATCGCCGGGCGTGCCTCGAAGACGGTGACCAACGTGGTCCTCGAACGCCAGGACCGGATCGTCGCGGGCGACGAGGACGACAACGAACCCTCCCGGGTGACGGTGACCAACGCGCGAGTCATCGGCACCGACCGCGAACGTGAACGCTTCCACGGGGTGGCACCGGGCTGTCATCTGGTGAGCCTGCGTGTCCTCGATGATCAGGGTGCGGGCAGGTCCAGCGACATCGTCCGGGCTTTGGAATACATCCGCGAGAAGCTCAACGACAATCCCAAGCTGCTGCGGGTGCACGGGGTGAACCTCAGTGTGGGATACGACTTCGATGCCGAGATGTTCGCCTGCGGCCAAAGCCCGCTGTGCACGGAGGTGAATCGGTTGGTGCAGTCCGGTGTCATCGTGGTCGCGGCAGCCGGCAACACCGGCTACTCCACGCTCCCCACCAGCACCCGCGTGACGAAGGTGGGGTTGTCCAACACCATCAACGATCCCGGCAATGCCGCCGGCGCGATCACCGTCGGATCAACGCACCGCGACTCGCCGCACACCTTCGGGATCTCGTACTTCTCGTCGAAGGGGCCCACCGCCGACGGGCGCCTCAAGCCGGACCTCGTGGCGCCCGGAGAACGCATCGTCTCCTGCGCGGCCGGGACCAAGCAGGCCACGGCACTGGCGAAGCTCGCCCACCAGTCGCCGCCGGGGTTCGGGGCCGCCGCCCCGCCCGGCAGCCCGCCCGCGCACACCGCGTACTACCTCGAAGACAGCGGAACCAGCATGGCGGCACCCCACGTGTCCGGAGCGATCGCCGCGTTTCTCTCGATCCGGCAGGAATTCATCGGGCGCTCCGACGAGATCAAACGGATCTTCCTCGCCAGCGCGGTGCCCCTGGGCCGCGAACGCTACTTCGAAGGCCATGGTCTCGTCGACCTGATGAAGGCCATCCAATCCGTGTGAGAGGACATCGGCGATGATCACCGGGCACTGGGACATAGAGTTCACCAAGGACGGGCTGGTTCACGACGAACACCAGGTAACCCGGCTCCTCGACGGCCTCACCGACACCACCGACACCACCGACCTGCTCGTCCTCGCGCACGGCTGGAACAACGACAAGGCCGAAGCCACCACGCTCTACGACACACTGATCACCTCACTCGAGGCGGTCGGACTGCCCGAATCCGGGCCCGGATCCCGGGTGGCCGTGATGAGAGTGCTGTGGCCGAGCAAAAAGTTCGCACTCGAATCGCTCATCCCCGGCGGAGGAGCCGCCTCCGCGACCACGGCCAACGATGCGGCGCTTCTGACCGCACTGCAGCAACTCGAGCAGGACCCTGTGCTGCTGGGCGACGACGGCACCGATCCGACGCGAGCCGACATGGTCGAACGCGCGAAAGCCCAGATCGAGGACCTGGACACCTCCGCAGACGCGCGGCGCGCATACGTGCTGCAGATCCGCAACCTCCTGGACCCGAGCCAGGCACACCCCGACGACGCCTCCCAGGAATTCCTCGACCTCGACCCCGAAACCCTCTTCCAGAGGTTCACCGGCGAGGTGCCCGTCCTGCTGCCGACCGGGCCCGGGGGCGCGGCCGGGAACACCAGCGGCGGCGCCGCCTTTCTCGGCGATCTGTTGTCCGGCGCCAAGGCCGCCGCCCGCCGTATCGCGAACTTCGCCACCTACTACACGATGAAGACCCGCGCCGGCGCCGTCGGCCGCACCGGTGTGGCCGCGGTCCTCGGCCGAGCCCGCGAACGACACCCCCAGCTGCCCATCCACCTGACCGGGCACAGCTTCGGCGGACGGCTGGTGACCGCAACCGCCGCCGCCCTCCCACCCTCACCAGCCCCGCTCAGCCTCGCCCTGTTGCAGGCCGCCTTCTCCCACAACGGACTCGCCCAACGATTCGACGGACAACACGACGGCGCGTTCCGTGCCGTCCTCGCCGAACACCGCGTCAACGGGCCCGTCCTCGTCACACACACCAAGAACGACCTCGCCGTCGGCGTCGCCTACCCCCTCGCCTCCCGCATCGCCCACGACAACGCCGCCGCGCTCGGCGACCACAACGACCCCTACGGCGGCATGGGCCGCAACGGCGCCCAACACACACCCGAAACCGACCCCACCGAACAACTCCTGCGGAAGGTGACCCCCACCCACCAGTACACGTTCGCCGCCGGCAAGGTCTTCAACCTGAAGGCCGACGCGACGATCACCGACCACGGCGACGTCGCCAACCACGCCGTCGCACAAGCCCTACGCGACGTACTCCGATCGCGCTGACCCACTCCCGTGTCACGACATCTCCCAGAAGCTGGCGCACCGACATGGTGTGTCCTTGGCCGCGAATCCGAAGCACCCGCAGCCTCGGAATCCGACACCGGCGTACCGCGGCCGATTCCTCACTACGGGCGGCGGGCACCGCGTGCGGTTCCAGCGCTCAGGCCGAGCGGGCATCGGGGGTGCGAGGTCCGACCGAGCCCCGTGCTCGGCAAGGGCGAGCCAACAGACAGCGCGACAACCGAAGACAGGTAGTGAGCTACGCGTGATCGAGGGACTCGTCGGCGGCAGCGTCGGAATACAAGAGCGATACATGAGCGGAGAGTTCCGGGGTTGGGAGTTCCGATGCGAGCGACAAGTCACGTTCCGACAGGAACCGCAAGGCCGATTCCGTTCGCTGCGATCGCCGCGGCGCTCGCCATGGCGGTGGCAACACTCGGCGCCTGCAGATCCGGACCCCGCACACCCGCCGAGCCAACCGGCCCCACCTGCGGCGACCTCTCCAACACCCGCTGGGGCGACCTCTCCAACACCCGCTGCGTCGGCCCCGACGAGCATGTTCTTCCCTACCGTCGAACAGCACCGCACCCGGCCGGTAGGGACCCAACCGACGACACCGGAGAACAAGCTCGGTGTTCCGAGCGCACCAACACAACCGACGCTGCCCGGCCCACCACCCGGTACCAACCCGGATGCCGATACTCCCGTACCGTCGCCTCCGGTCCCGACGACCGCGCCGCCCACCGACGGCGGCACACCGCCCGATGAGTGAGAACTCGGCGCCAACGACACCGATCCACACCTGGATCGGTGTCGTCACCACGATTCTCGCCCCGACCACCCTGATCACGGCGCTGTGCTACTACTTCGGATACATCTACACCCGCAAGAAGCTCGCCTTCTTCGGCGTCGACTGTGATGCTCTCGGATTCACCTCCAGCGATTACGTGCGAGGCAGTGTCACTGTGCTGTACGCGCCGCTCCTTTTTCTCCTCGTCGGGTGGTTCGCGGCGGTCTGGGTCGGGGACTACGCGCGCCGCTCGATCAGAACCGGACAGCGGCCGCACCTTGTTCGCGCCATCGGACGAACCGCACTCGCCGCCGGGACAGCTTTCATGCTCACCGGGATCGTCGGCGTCGTGGCGGCCAGGTACACGGCCTCTCTCGCCCTCATCTCCTGGGCGTTCTCGCCGATCGCGCTCGGGGTGGGTGGTCTTCTCGCGGTGGGAGGTTACTGGGCATTGACCATCTCCACCACCACACCGAGCACGCACCACACCACTCCGACCGCACGAGTCAGCCAAGTCCTCGTGATTTCGGTGATAGTGCTGGCACTCTTCTCCGTCATGCACTCCTTCGCGTCCTGGCTCGGCGACGCGCAGACCATCGCCCACACCCTCTGGGCGAAGGAATCCGTGGTCTCCGTCGTCAGAGCAGAACGCTTGGATGTGCCAGCGAATCTGATCGCGGAGACTCTGGTCGAGACCCCGCCAGGGCAACCACCTCTCTTCCGGTACGAGTGTTTCCGAACTCTCGTTGCACGAAGCGATCTGTGGGTCCTTGTTCCAGCAAAGTGGTCAACTGACAACGGATACGCGGTGATTCTTCCCGCCGACTCCTCGGTCGTCAGCCTGTCCCGGTCGACCGATTTCAAGGACATCGCCGAAGCCCACACCGACATCGTGACCACGCCCTGGCAGTGCCCTGAACGCGCGCCGATCCCCTAACCGAATCAGCAGAACCGTACAGCGGTTGCACACCGCCTTCGCATCCAAAGGGCACCCCGATCCGGTCACGAGTCGAGGCGCCTTCCGTGTCATGCCGTTCGCCCGCGGTAGGCGCCGGTCGGTCGAATAGTCCTCCCCGAGACCGCGGCACGGTGCTGCGTCCCGCCTCCTTCGCCGGCATCGGGGGGCGAAGTCGTCATCCCCACCGACGACGAGGCGGTGTCCCGGCTCGGCCAGAGGGCCATCGACGCCTTGCGCGCCTACGAGAAGGCCGAGAAGGCCACCGGATTCGACCCGGCTCCTGGCCCGTCCCGCAGCCGCGGCAGCAGCAGGCCGAGGACAACCATCCCCAGCCCGAGGGCGAAGAAGTCGCCGGTGTGTTGCGCCTCGCGCAGGTTGGTGGCCGAGCTGGCTAGCCGAGGGCGGCTTCCCGCTGCTCCGGGGTTGCTGCAGCCAGTTGTCCGCAGTGTTGACCGGCACAAAATTCGCGCAGCTGTCCTGGTCGGTGGTCACCGCGGGGATGAACCCGAGCACCCCCACCATCAGGAACACCGCACCCACGAGCAGGACCGCTGCCTGGACCGGGGTGGCGAACAGGGAACCACGCTGGGCAGGCTGTACGGCATCGCCGAAACCCTCTGTCTCACTCAAAAGCTGTACACATCAGAGAGCCACTGAACGGAATACCCGAGAGCCCGACCCCGACCCCGAGTCCATGACGGATCGGGGACCCTATTCCGGTCGCGGATCGGGGAACCCCGGGATGGGAGCGTCGACCAACGAGTTGAGCCAGGTCAGCGCCTCGATGAGGGCGGTGACCCGACCTCGGAGTCAGGTTCACGTTCGGCGGGCACTCAGGTGCACCCGGGCGGCGCCGGGATCACCGGCCAGCAGGGAAGCACCGACCGCGCCACCCGGCTTTGCCGCGCAGGCAACTGTCGGGCATCGACGACCTGCCCGGCGCCCGTGCGGACCTCGAGGACGAACGACTCCCCCTCCCCGCGACACCCCGTCCGAGTCGGCGCCCCGCCCCGTCAAGGACCGAGCGTTCGTCATCGGGCGCCGATGACCACCTGCAGTCGGCTGGTGGCCAGGCCTGCGGCTTCGACCTCCAGACCGTCTACAACGACGTCGGCGGGCGACTCGAGGGTTTCGTGCACACCGCGGACTTGGGCCCGTACGCCGACCGGATCGGAGACGCCGCCTCGGCGAAGCTCTCCCTGCGGGCCTGCGTGCTGGCTCGGACCTCCGGAAAACGTTCCTCGAATTCGTCGACGTCAGCCAACCCGCCCACCCCGACGCCGACAGCCCGGAACTGTTCCCGTTCTGGAACCGTGCGCGTGAGGAACTGTGCCCCCGTATCGGCACGGCTGGTGACGAACCGGCGTACGGCGGTTTCGCGACGCTTCCAGGCCAGGGACCAGCCACGACCACGACGGACCATCCTTACCCTGATCTCACGCCCATTCGCCAATTCCGGCAGGCTACAAGGGGGTTCAGCAGACCGGGCCGCTGACGATCGGTACCGGTCAAGCCGTGATCAACGCAGATCCGTTCCAGTGACACCCCGAGCTCGAGCCCGAGCTGAGCGTGCTGTGCGGTCAGGCCTTGCTGATCGGTGGACACTCGTGCATACCCGATGTACATCGCTGATTACCGGTCGCGCAGCGGCTCGGCCGGTCCGGAGCGCGGGCCCATCGCAGTCGGCATCGAGGGTGCGGACGTGTTGCCGCCCGTCCTGACCGGTTCTCAGCCCAACCCGGAGACCGATGCGTATCTGAGCCGTACCTGGTACGGCTTTCGAGGTAGACTGAACGGGCCGAGATCACCCTCAGGAGGACATCATGAGTAAGGACGACGTTTCCAAGGTCACCGCGAACCTGCCCAACGACGACATCAAGACGCTCGACGAGATCGCCAAGCGGCACGCCTCGACCAAGACCAGCGCCCTGGTCCGGGCCATCCGCACCACCGCCTACATCGACGAGGCCGCCGCCAACGGTGCCAAGGTCTTCATCGAAGAGCCCGACGGCACCAAACGGGAGGTCGTCTTCAAGTGACCGAACCCGACGGGCCCACCGTGCCCGCTGAGGACGATGTCACCGCCCGGGACGACACGACCGTCGACGAGGTCAACGTCGGCAGCACCGACCCCCAGGTGACCGAACAGCCCGAGGTCACCATCCGGCGCCTCGACGAACGCCAGGAGGACACCCGTAAGGCCCTGGCGATCGGCCTGTCCGTGGCCACCTTCCTCGTCGGCCTGATCTACCTGCTGGTGCCGCTGTGGGCCGGCACCGACAAGTGGGATCGCGCCAGCAGCCCATTCCAGGTGGTCTTCACCGCGATGGTGGGCCTGACCGGCAGCGCAATCGGCTACTACTTCTCCTCGCGCAATCCCCCGTCGTAACCGATGGGGGAACACGGAGCAGCCCCGCGCCGGGGTCCCGTCCCCATCGACCTCGATCCCCCTGCTCACTGCTACGCCGACCCTCAGAGGCGTTCCACAGCACCGCGGTCATCCGGCTCGGTCCGCCGGGGCAACGCGCCGGCCGACCGGGCCCCGGGGAACGCGTACGGCACGCCTCGCGAAATTTTCCCGGCTCGGGCGTCACACTGAAGCTCAAGAGAACCGGGCGGGGCGTTGGTGTCGGTATGTGGTCCTATCGTCCGGGATGCACGAAGCGACACACAGCCGCGGCGGGAAGCGGAAGCAGTGCAGCCAGGACCGTGGTGACGACGGAGGGTGAGCGCGATGGGATTTCGCAGCTACAAGGGGAACACAATCTCCGAGAACGGCTGGCGCATCTGCGATACCGGCGAAATCGTCAAGCCGCTGGTGCCCGGCACCGACAACGTGCGGCCGGAGGTGCGCCGGGGCGCGGCGGCGACGATCCTGATTGCCTGGGCGGCGCTCTGGCACCGGCGGGTCTGGCGAATCGACAGCTACCGGCCACGCGACTACTGGGGATTCAGCTGGGACAACGATATAGCTAACAGCAACCACCTGAGCGGGACGGCCGTGGATCTCAACGCCACCCGTTTGCCCTGGAAGGTGCGGGCGTCGGTGAACATGCCGGCCGACAAGATCGCGGCGGTCCGCCAGATGCTCACCGAGTTCGAGGGCACGGTATTTTGGGGTGAGGACTGGGCCACCAAGGACCCGATGCACACCCAGATCAACCTCCCCGAGGGTGACACCCGCCTGGATGCCTTCGCGACCCGGCTCGAAAACGGCTACCTCTGGGTGTATGGGCCACCCGACCTGGACGCGTTCCCCCTCCCGGCGGGGTATTACTACGGTCCGCTCGACGGACCCGCCGAGTCGATCAGCGGCCTGTTCCCCACCGACCCGCAATCCTGGAAGGACGGCCTCAGGCGCTGGCAGAAAACCTGTGGCATACCGGAAACCGGAATCTGGGACACCGGCACCGCCCGCGCGGCAACGGCGCTGCAGATCGCGAACGGATGGCCGGTGACCGGCTATGTGTTCGAGGGCGAATGGAATGTCGTGATCCGCCACGGGCAACGCCCGGATCTCGGCGGACCGGTCACCCCGCCGACACCGCCGGTGGTGCGCGGCAAGACCTGGGCGGATGTGTCGCAGTATCAGATCACCCCGGTCACCGACGCGTACCCGTACGACATCTTCTGTTTCCGGTCCAACAGCGGGAACATGCGCGATACGAAGTTCGCGGCGAACCACGACTGGGCGGTGCGTGCGTGTCAGGACGGCCGGCTGCGGTTCTTCATCGTGTACTGGTTCTTCCGGCCCGGTCAGGCGAACATCGACTTGCTGATGCAGATGGTCACCGAGCAGGGCGGGCCGCATCCGCGGATGGTCGTCATGGCCGACGTCGAGGACGCGGCCGGGGCGATCACCGGGGACCAGTCGGCGGAGGTCAACGACGAGATCCGGCGGGCACGCGAATGGCTCGGCGAGCGGCGGGTGATCGGCTACTGGAACCCGGTGTCGAACGCGGACCTGTGGCGCACCCGCCCCCCAGGTCTCCGGTTGGTCACCCCCAGCTACGGCCGGGAGCCCGGCTCGCCGAAGATCAAGCCGGACGGCTATTTCGCGCACCAGTACACCGACAACGGCCCGTGCCCACCGTTCGGCCGCTGCGACCTCAACTACACCCACCTGAGTACCGACGAACTCGACGCGATGCTCGGCCTGGGGCAAAGCCCCCCGCCCCCGGGTCCGGAACCGTTCCCGGTCGACGACGCGGCGCTGTGGGACTACATCGCCGGGGAGGTTCTCGGCCGATGACACTGGTGCGGTCATGAAGATCAGGGATCTCACTCCGGTGCCGCAGTTCGGTGTCGGCGGGACCGACTTGGGCATCCCGGTCCGGGTGCCCACGGGCGAGATCGGATTCTTCTTCGGTGACACCTTCGCCGAGAACCGGGTCGGCGGCCCCGGCTGGCGCAGCCCGGTACTGCTCTACAGCCACACCCACGACCTCGATGACGGGGTGCGGTTTCACCGCGCCGCCGGGGGCAACCCCGCGAAACAGCTCTGGGACTACCCGCACAACAACCCGGAGTTCAGCACCGTACTGCCGACCGACGCGATCGTGATCGGCAGCCGAATCTACCTGCACGTCCTCGTGGTCCGGGGCCTGCCCGACACGCGGTGGACCGAGATCCAATACTCCGACGACAACGGCGAGACCTGGACCCACGGCGGACCCAAGGCCCGGTGGGAAGGATGGGAATTCGGCGGTCACCGCCGGATGCTGACCTGGGAACGCGGCGGGGACGGGTTCGTCTACGTGATGACCACCGGCGGCCTCGAACGTGACAAGAACGTGCTGCTGTTCCGCTGCCCCGAGGACCAGCTGCTGAACCGGGACTTCTACGAGCCCTGGGGATTCAGCCACGGCGCCTGGGCATGGGGCAATCCACCCACCCCGATCCTGCCGGTCGGCTCCAAGGTCGGGGAGCTGTGCCTGCGCCGAATGCAGAACAACTGGGTGCTCAGCTACTTCAACGAAGCCGAATACAACATCACCATCCGCGTCGTCGGACAGATCACCGACAACTGGCACACCGCTCCGACGTTCCGGCCGGTGAGGGGACCGTCGGGGAATGGCGGCCCCGACGTCGTGACCCGCCTGTACGGCGGATATGTGCACCCGGACAGCACGTTCGACAACTTTCACATCATCGTGTCCGAATGGGCCGAATCCGGATGGCCGTACCGGGCCATGCAATTTCGGGTACAGGTACAACCCGCAGTACCGATCGAGGAGGACGAACACATGAGTGCACGCGAAGTCGCCGCCGCGTTCCGGGACGACCACCCGGTCGCCCTCTACGACGGATCCGGCCGCAAGCTCGATCTGCGAGAGGCCATCGCCGAGATCTTATGGAAGGAGGTCACCAACCTCGGTCTCGAAGGCCGCCCGGTGCCGGCGGACCGCAAGGACGATCAGTTCGGCCACATCCTGTCCACTCACGCCCTGGCCGAGCAGAACAACAAACTACTCCGGGCACTGTGCGAGAAGGCGGGCATCGACGTCGACGAGGTCCTCACCTGAACGGACCCAACCGCCTCACCCCCGTGGCCTACGCGGTCAACGAGTACAAGTTCACCACGTCAGCGACAACCAGGCCGCGGCGGCGTGGTACGCCCACTCGAGACGGTGATGGTCCGTCACGACGTTCTGTTCGATGCAGCGAAACAGCTATCAGGACTTGATGTTCGGATGTACGCACGCTACCGCGGGACGGACGCGGAGGCGATCATGAACCCGCTCGACAGAGCGGTAGCCGCGGCGGCGGCTCAGCGACCCGAATACAGCTCCCCGTTGGTGGCCGCGTACTTGGCATCGATCGGCCGGCGCTTGAGTTTCATGGTGGGGGTCAGTTCGTCGCCGGACGGCTCCCAGATGTTCGGCAGCACCGAGTGCCGCTTGATCTGCTCGACCCGGGACAACTTCGCGTTCGCGGCCTGCACCGCCTCCTCGACGGCGGCGAGCACGACCGGATCCCGTGCGAGTTCCTCGTGCGTCTGCGCGGTCAGCCCGTGGCGCTCGGCGAACGCGGCGAGACCGTCGGGGTCGAGCGCGAGCAGCGCCACGTTGTACGTTCGACAACGCCGCCGCGGTTCGGAGCAAGCTCGAACACCGACACGAGCACTGACCGCATGGACGAACCGGCTCCGACCGGCGCCCCAAACAACGAAAACGACAACGCCGGAATATGGAGCCGAACCGGCGCCACACGATCCCCCTCACCGCCCCGAAAAGGTTAACCACTGCACGCCAGACCCCGACGGCGTGGCGCGGCGCCGGACCCTCTTGGGTGGCGGTCAGAACGCCCGATGCATGAGGAAAAGATCAGCCATAGCCACCGACTACGACGCCCCAAGAGTCACCGAATCCGGACTAGACGGGCACCTCCCTCGAGCAGCTCACCGCCCGCCGCAAAGACACCCAATCCTCGGTCGTGGACGTCGAAGACAGAGTCACCGCCGAGTCCTTCGAACTGTACGGCGCCGACCGTCCGGTGAGGAACTTGCCGTCCGCGTCATCCCCGAACCTCACCAGTCGCTCCCTGCTCCGCCACCGCAGCCACCTCGCCGACGCCGCGCAACAGATCTGCCGGGACTGCGCCTGAACACGTCGGACCGACCAAGGACTCGGTCCGCATCGCACACCCTCGATCGCGCCGCCACGATCCCGCTCACGCCAGGGGGATGGTCTTCACACGCGGCCGAAGAGCTGCCGCACCCCGCCGTCCTCATCGACCGCATACAGCGTAATCCCCAACAGATCGAGAATCCGTTGCGGTGCCCGCCCCGCGGCGTCCACCGATCGCGGCTCGTCCTGCACGACCAGCGCAAACGACACCGACTGATCCGCCTCGCTCGGCATCCGCCGCACCAGCTGCCCGATGGCGGTATCGACGTCCAAATCCGGCGCGGCGCTCGCACCCTTGACCTCGGCGTAGAGCCGGCGGCCGGCCTTCTCGGCAACGATGTCCACGACATCCGTGTCGGCAAGCACCGTCCAGCCCTGAGACGACAACCACCCCGCGAAGTCCCGGGCCACCCGCGCCTCCTCACCTGCCGTACCGCCACGGTAAGGCAGAAACGTCAGTTCAGGCCGGTTTCCGCGCGACACGGACCCCACGGTCGCGCGATACGACGCTCATCCCCCGAACCCGGTCCGGATCAAACCTGGAATCGCCTTGCTGCTAGTAGCATTCGTTCACAGGGGGACTCGGCCGCGCCGGGTCCGTGGGTCAGCACCGTGTCGGGGCGGGCTCACCCCGGAACCGTGCCGCGATGAACTCGTACGCATCCGGGAAGCCCACCACCGCGGTGGTCATGTGCTCGGAGATGTCATAGGGCACGAACGTCAGCGTCGCTCCCGCCGCGCAGTACCGGTGCGCCACCTCCGCCACCGAATCGAACGGGGTGAGCCCATCGAGCGTGCCGTGCCACATGTACACCGGCGCCGTGGGCACCCCCTCGAAATAGCGGAGACTGTTCTCCCGCAACACCTGACGCGCCGCCGAACTCGCCATCAGACTCCTCGACGCGGCCAACTGCCCGGCGTTGCGGAAAGCGCCGTGGAACAGCAGGAACCGCCGGCACTCGTTGCTCATCCAGTCCCGCAACCACAGACCGGTCTCATTGAGTTGCGAGGACACCGGCAACCGATCCGGGTACTCCCGCTCGAGGCCGATCGCCGCCGCGAAGGCCAGCCCGAACCCCGGGTGCGGGTTGAACCCCAGCCCCTCGGCCATCTGCTCGAGATCCGCCGGCACCCCGCCCTGCACCACCGCCGCCAGCCTCAGCTCCGGGGCATAGGTCGGCGCGAGCGCCGCCGCCCACGCACTGGCCATTCCCCCACCCGAGTAACCGGCCAGGGCGACGGGACTGTTCGCCAGGCCCAGTTCGGTCACCCGCTGCACCGCACGGACACTGTCCAGGGTGATCATGCCGCCGAGCTTGGCCGCACCGTACGCACCGGTCGGGCCGAGGTGGTCGGGCACCGAGACCGCCCACCCCCGCTGCAGACCCAGCAACATTCCCGGCGATTCCTGCATCTCCAGGTTGAACAGCGCCCGCGAGGGCGCGCACTTGGTTCCCAACGAGTTCACGATCGCCTGATACGACACCAACGGCGGATTCGCCACACCCCGGGGCAGGAGCACCGTGGTGACCGCCAGAATCGGGTTGCCGGCCGAGTTCGTCGACCGGAACGCGACCTGCAACCCGTCGGAGTTGGCGTACATCCAGGTGTCGATCCGCCGCGTCCGCACCACATCACCCGGCGCCGTGGCCCCGAGATCGGCGGGAGCGAGGTAGAACGGGTCCGGGTCCGGCCACGGATACAGCGGTTCCGCGCTCGCCGGCACCGGAACCGCCATTGCGAGGAAGAGGACACCGAGCACCGCCGCCATCAAGACCCTGAAACCTCGCCGCACCACGTCCTGCTCCCTCTGCGCCCCCTCGTCAGGACACGGTGACTGTATCCGCGCGGGCACCCACACCGTTACCGGCTCGATCCGCGGCGACCTCAGCGACAGGGCCTAGCGAACACCCGCGTGCAGGTCCGCATCCCGCTTCATGCCGGCGCTCACCAGCCGCGCCGCCGCGCCCGCCGTGGTGCCGTGGTGCCGCGACCCGTCAGACCGCGACGCCGCAGCCATCAGAACTTCTCGGTGAGGATCATCTCCAGTACCCCCGTGCCCGCCGGGACCACGGTGCACGGCGGTGCCGGCGCCTGTGCGGGATCGAGCACACTCATCACCAGTTGCAGGGTGTACTCGTCGTAGGGCATCCGGAAATGCCCGGACTGATTGGACGGGCAGAGATCCCCGATCATCAGGTTCGTCGCCGACCCGTCGCGCAACGCGATATTCGTCGCCGGCTGAATGACCTCGTCGAGCCACGAGCCGATCGTCGTGTACCGGGTCCCCGCAACGGTGTCTCCCACACCATTGAGGTCGTCGAGGAACGATGATCCCTGGGCCTGCTGCTCCAACGCGGGCGACACCAAGTCCGGGGGGATTGCCCTTCTCGCCCACTGCATGCCGCCGGGAATCTGCTCGAGGACCGGAACGAGACCGAACAGGGTGCCCCCGTAGGTCGGTGAGGCAAGGCCGATCCACTGATCGACCACCGCCGCACCACCGAGCCGGTTGACGTAATAGCGGGCCACCGTCGCCCCTTGCGAGTAGCCGACGATATTGACCTCGGCGGCGGCGGTCGCGGCGCGGACGGCAGCCACGAACTGTGCCAGCTGGCCGGCGCTGACCGTCATGTCCTCGGTTCCGTAGTTGTCGCCCCCGGGCTCGCCGCCGTAATTGAGCGCGAACACGCAGTACCCCGCGGCGGCCAGTCGCGGACCGAGAGCTGCCCAGTCCGAGTACGCGTTCGAGTCCGTGCCGTGCACCAGCACCACCGGCCTCGGATGGTCGTCGGTGGGGATACAGGTGAAGTCGTTGACGCCGGGCGGCACCGATCCCGGGTGCTGCCGCGCGTACCGGGCGGCATCGGGATGCTCGCTCTGGGCGGGACCGGCTCGGTCCGGGACCTGCCATACCGAGCTCGCCCCGGGTAGGTCCGGAACCTCCTCCGCCGCCGCGACCGGCGCCCAAAGAAGGCCCGCGGCCAACCCGACACCCGCGGCCGCCCACCTCATCTGTCGATATGCCCGCATCCTGCCGCTCCCTGCCCTGCCTCCACGGCCCGAACATTCGTGCCGACACCACTACCCGAGCACCCCGGAACCGGGTCGGCTCCGGGGACAGTGTGGAATACATTGAGCGCAAACGCTATTAGGTCAACCGTCCAGTTACGCTGGGTCGCATGCCATCCGGGAACACTCCAACAGTGCAACCATTGGCGCATCCGACGAGGCCATCCTGCGGGTTCGATCACTACCGCCCAGTAATGTGACGTATGCCACAGCTAGCGTTGCGGAGATGCCTTACCCTGCTGAGAAACACACACCCCATAAGGCTTCCCCAAGAATCGACACACAGAGTGAGTCGGAACCCGCGCCCACTCGATGAGGTGCGGTCGCCATGACCACAGAACAGCTGGTCCGCAACCCCATCGTCACGGGCCGGGTCACCGCCGATATCGCCAGCCAGTCGCCCCGAGACGTTGTCGCGGCAATGTTCTCGTTCGACCTCGACGACGGGAAGGTCGACCTCGACGCAGTCGAACGGATCCGAGAGCGCGAATTCGACGACTGGATTTCCGCCACCGCCCGGTCCGGCCTCTTCTCCCCGCAGGAGATCGAGGCCCTGGCCCGGTCATGGCACGCCGACCCCCGGTCACTGTTCGAGGCGCTCCTCACCGACGCCGACGACATGACCCGCAAGCGCTACGAGATCGCCTGGGACTCGCTCGACGAGGCCGACTCACTCGAATACGCCTGACGGTGGCGACAACCGACGATGGAACGCCTGATAGCCAACACACCCACCCACAATGAGCGACGAAAAACGTTGAGGTGAACGGCAAGGGAGGACGGAACCCGATGACGAATGCGACCGTTCCAGAGCAGTTGCTGCACGCCGTGCAGGACCGCACCACCGAGATGCGCCGATGGTTGGAAACCGACAACAACAGCGAAACGCTGATGGCGCACCTGCACGACGAGCCGGTCGACGCAGCGTGGCTGCGCACCTACCAACGCCTGGGCCGCGACCTCATGTCGGCCGTCGGAAACGCGCAGGAGCAGTTTCCGCGACGTCGATGAACGCCGAACAGGACAATGCGGTCGAATGGGTACGAGCCACGCGCGCATCCTTCGAACCTTCACGCCCACCGAGCACACAGCGGTTTTCAGTCTTGGGTCGACCTGACACCTACCCCTTGGCAACGGCGGAGGCCTGAAGTCCCGTTCGTCGATCCTTCGGGTGTGGGGCGACTATTGCACGATCTCCGCAGTGTGGTGAAGTCCCCACTCCCGGCTTTCGCTGCTCCCGGAACTCGCGGGCCGGTCGTCGGTGGGACCTCCGATCTCGGGGCGCCGACATCCTTGTGCCTGAGTTCCCACATTTCTGGGGTGCGCACTGGGGACGACGTCGTGGGACCAGTACTTGTCGACGAAATCCGAAATCGGGGCTGCGGGTCATCTTCTACGAGCCCGGAAGCCTCGCAGAATAGGGGGCCACCCGGAACATCATGCGACGAACCTCCACATCGGGTATGCATGTGCAGGGCGTCGTTCAACCCCATTCAGGACGGTTCACGACAGCCGTCCGGTCGATGATCTCATTACTAGAAGGGCAGGTGAATGGCCGCCCAGAAGCGAGCAGAAGTCACCCGCCGCGCATTGCTCCATGCCGCGGCCGAGGTGTTCACCCGCCACGGCTACGCAGACACGAAGCTGAGCGAGATCCTCACCCAGGCCCTGACAACCAAGGGGGCCCTGTACTTTCACTACGCCTCCAAGGAAGAACTCGCCCGCGCCGTCATCGAGGAGGGCACGAGGCGGTTCACTGCCGTGTGCACCCCGTATCTCGACTCCCCCACGCCGGCATTCGAGGCCATGATCGGCATCTCATTCGTCACGGTCGACGCCGCCCTCAACGACCCGGTGATGGGGGCAACATTCCGCCTCATCACCGAAATGGGCGACTACCGCAGTTCCGAGACGGACACCTTCGCCACCTGGATATCCACCTACCAACTCCTGGCCCACAGAGCAATCGACGAGGGCGACCTGCGCGAGGACACCGATCCGGACGCCGTCGGTCAACTCCTCGTGGAACTCTTCGCCGGGGCACGCCTCCTGGCGACGGCCACCGACAACCCCACCACCCTGCCGACGCGGACGGCAATGGCGTGGGATCTTCTCCTCCCGGTGCTGGTGACCACCCCAAAGATCGACTACTTTCGACAATTCGTCACCCGGAGGCTGCCCACGGTGCGCCTGCCGTGACGGGTGCTGTGTCAGGAAGCTTCGTCTGAAGTGCGGCCGGACCGCCACCGAACGCAGCCACGGCAACCGCCGACCGGACTTCACGCAGGGTCCGCGCCAACTTATGCGGGGGTCAGTGGCCGCGTTCGCGTCGAACCCGATTTCCTCCCCACCGCGGTCACCCGGATATTCCTGTGGCACAACACCGTCTAACAACCCAACGTCGACGAGGACCAGGAGTGGCCTCCACACCGGCGTGCACCCCTCCCCCGCGCGGCCGGTTGCGATATACCAAAGGGAATGGCTACGCCCCGACCAACCCGGTCGCCGCTTGCAGCGGCGTGACGTGATCATCCAGGTTACCGACGACAACGAGTGGATCTTTCCCGCCCGCGGTCGTGGACCCCGACGCCATCGCCATTCCCCATACCCGCCGCGCGGTCGCCCATCTCATGCCCACCCGAATCGACCTGGATCATCCCGGTGCAGGACACCGAGAAAATTCTCACCGACCTCGGACACCCCAACACACGGCTGGGAACCGACCACCAAATCGTCTCCCCCAGCCTGCGTGCCGCACTGCTCAGACTCGGGAATCTGTGACACGGCGTCTCACTCGCAGTCAGACCAAACCCCAGGCGGGCCGGCACCGGCAACACCGTCCCGCCCCCAAGGCTGTCGATCCTGCCTTCCGCCGATCAGACCCGGAACCAGCACGACGCCAACGACATTCATCCAGGATTCCGGGGCGTTGACCACGACGGCACGACACGTGGCCAACCGCTCGCCGGGAGCCTGCACGACTGCCTCCAACACCGCACCCACTACCTGGCGGCGAATTGCGTGGCCGCGGTATGTGACGAATCTTCCTCCAGCTTGATATCACAGCCAACCTCGATGTCTTTCCGGAGCGTCAGTGCACGTCGTGATCACCCGCATCTGTGCGCCTCGGTCTCCAGACCGATGTCTTGTCACACACCGCAGTAGTGCTGCTGTTGGGCACGGCCGGGACTATCGGACTGACCGCGGGCCTGTCGAACGCTGCCGATCCGTGGCGCAGACCCCCGACCAGGCATGATCGGCAACTTCCTGCCCGACCTTGCTATGACGCTCGCCCTCGGTGGGGCCTGCTTGGTCGGCCGGCCTATTCCCGGGGCGCACCCGTTGGTATTTTCACCTCCTCACCTGAGGCGTGAAGGCCGCCATGCGCGGGTACGCCCCATTGGACCGTCGGCCCGATAATCGGGCGACGAGTGACGCCATACCGCGGGAGATGATGGCACGGTGCCCGAACCCGACTCGATCACTAGTCAGGCCGGGCTGGGTGTCCACCGCGCGCGGGATGGACGGGAAACCCTGTCGGTGGCGGAGGGCATCCTGATCGCCCTCCTCCGTTGCAGCCAAACCGACGCATTCGACGAACTGCTCCGAGTCGCGAACCGTCACCACCTCAGCGTGCTGACCGTCGCCCACGCTCTGGTGGACCTCGCCATCGACGCCCACCCACCACTGGGATCCCCCGAACGACACCCGAACGCACCCGGCGCGTTGGCCGAGTGGGAGTCACGTCTCGCACATTGGCCGGAATCCTCTCGGTAACCGCGTCCGGCACCTCCATCAGCCGGTGCTGCTTGGCAGAGCCCCAAGGGCAGCGGCAGGATTGAACCATGTCCATGAACGAGCCGTTCCTGCCGATCACACACGTAAGTGGCGACGAGATCGGCGCCGCAGACCCGGGATTGGGCGCCCCCGGCACCCCCGCACCGCCTACCGACGACGACACCGAGGAGAAGGAGCACGAATTCGAGGTCCGCATGGAGCAGGCCCGCGGCGCGAAGCAGATCTTCCGCCCCCCCGAACCCTCACCCGACCGGCCCACCTCCGACTGACACTCGCGATGCACGGGACACCTGGCCGTCCTGCCGCGTCCACATCCCGGCATTGCGAAATCGTCACGATCCCGCCAGGTCCGGCGCCTATGCTGGCCCGCACACCCTCGCTCTCGTCAGGGAAGGCTCTGGGATGTTCGTCCTGCTCCGGCACGCCCATGCGATAGGAAAGCAGAGCTGGCACGGGCCCGACGCCCACCGTCCCCTCAGTGCCCTGGGCCAGGAACAAGCTGCCGGGCTCGTCGAGACTCTCACCGGGGTCGAGCTGCGCGTCCTGTACTGCAGCCCGACCACCCGCTGCCTCGACACCCTCGCCCCGTTGGCCGCCGCCCACGGCCTTGTCATCCACGAGCACCCGCTGCTCACCCCGGACGCCGCCGCCGACGATCTGTTCGCCGCCCTCGACACCGTCGACCTGGACGGCACCCTGTGGTGCACCCACGGCGAAACCCTCACCGCGCTCGCCGCATGCACCCGCACCGACGGGACCCGCGCATTCCCCATCGGTGACACCGCAAAGGGTGGGGCCTGGCTGCTCAATGCCCACAACCCGCCGCGCTACATCGACCCCGATCCGCCGCAGTAGCCTGCTTCGGCGGTGGAGATCGCCGCTACGAAAGTGCGACGAGCGACTTCGTGTCGACGACCCGGGAGATCCAGCAACCGCTCAACCCGGGGACGCCGTGTCAGGCGGTGGGGGCAATCGGGTGGGGGTGCTGATGTGCAACCTCGCCACCCACCTCCCCGACCCCGGGCACCGCCTCGCGACCGTCCGCGACTGCATGCGCGAGGGCAAGGCCGCGCTGCGCGAGATGAGCCCGGCCCAGGTACTTGCGATGAGCGCGCTCGGCGCCGCCCCGCTCGGCATGGAGATGCTCCTCGGCCGGCGCGGACCGCTCCGGCCCCCGTTCAACGTGGTGATCTCCAACGTCGCCGGCCCCCGAACCCCCTTGTACTGGAACGGGGCCCGACTCGACGCCCTGTACCCGCTGTCGATCCCCACCACCGGGCAGGCCCTCAACATCACCTGCACCAGCAACGACGACCAGATCGTCTTCGGGCTCACCGGCTGCCGCCGCACCCTGCCCGACCTGAACCCGCTGCTCGGCCACCTCGACACCGAACTCGACGCCCTCGAACGCGCCGTCGGCCTGTAACACCACACCACCTCGTTCCCAGGAGAATCCCCACCCATGAGCACACCCACCTCCGCGGCACCGAAACCGACGACCACCACACCACGCACCGAGCCGATCAGCACCGCCGAAATCAAGGCCCGCATCGCGGCAATGCCCCCAGACGACCCACACCGGCCCCGCCCCACCCCGAACTGAACACCAGCCGCCGAACGACGACCACCCACACCACCAGCACCGCGGCGCCGACGACCACGCACACCAGCACCGCCTTCAGGACCTGCTTCATCGCTCACTCACCTCGTCACCCACCTTCATTGCACCACTCCCGCCCTCCGTCCGGCCCGAATCCCGGTTGGGCGACAGCGAGAAGGCGAGAACGGGGCGCCGTCGTAGGTCACCGGCGGGGCGTCGGCGCCCCCAACGCAGGCCGCACCTCGCGTGCACGCAATGCGCCGTGCGCTCGATCGCACGCGATTGCGAGGGGTGCGTGCACCCGACCCAGCACCGGTGTGACCAGCGACGGAAACACCCGACCGTTCCTGCCTGCCGGCACGGTCGCCGGTACCACTCGAACCACCGACCACATCCGTGATGCGATTCGGTCCACTGCGCCGGCGGTAGGCGGGCCCCGCCGGCACGGAATGGAGGACCGAGATGACCGAAGTCGACTACATCGACGTGGTCGGGGCGCAGTCCGTGCTCGAGGTGGCCGAAGTGGTCGCCGCGGTGCTCGGGGCCCGGATGGAGATGGGCGGCGAACCCGGCCGCATCGTGGTCACCGGAACGCCCGATCCCGATCTTCGGGTGGTCATCGGGCTGGCGATCAACGACCGCGGGCTGCCCGAAAGGTGGACCAGGCGAATCACCATCACCCACGATGGCGACGAACGCCGCCGCTGGGCGCAGCATCTACACCGTGCCGTCACCGAACGCCGCGACTGGACACTCACCGTGATCCCCGGCGGCCCACCGAACCCACACTCCCCACCCTCGTCGAACATCCCGGGGAGATGACCCGCTCCGCGGAAAGACACACGCCAGAATCCAGACACTGCCCCTCGTGCACTGCCCCTCGTGCGCGCCGGGGAGCAAGGCGCCGGGTACTGGACGGCCCCCTGACCGGTCCTCGGCGCCGTCGACCCGGACACCGGCACGCGCCACCACCGCCCGCGGACAAACACCTCATTCTTTGGCCGTTTCGCCGTGTGTCCAGCTCTTGACGCTGGCCTATGATGCCCTTTGCTCACCGGGTCCGACTCCGGTTCGGCGAGTGGGGAGCGTTTGATTCGGCGCCGCGGATTGGTATTGCTGCTCAACTATCCACGCCGCGATCTGACTTCGGGAGTTGAAGCCAAGCTTGGTAAGAATATGTTCGACGTGGCCTTGAGCGGTACGTTGCGAGATCACCAGTTCGGAGGCGATTGCCCTGTTGGTCATCCCTTTCGAAACCAGGTACGCGACCTGCCTTTCTCGTCGTGTCAGCGTCGTGTCAGAACATGCGAGGCCCTGGTTGGTCGTTTGAGTCTCGCCGAGAGCGAAGGCAACAGCGTCGGCGAAGCACGTATCCGATCCATTGGAATACGCTGCCTCGAAAGCTCGATCGCCGAGTGCACGTCTTGCCTGCTGCTCGCAGCGCGCGTGGTCTGGGAGAAGCTGTGGGGAGACGATGCATGCTCCGCCGACCACACGCGCCGCTCCAAGGAGGACCGCCGCTCGGCGAGCGTCTCGCTTCCGCCCAGAGATCCACGCTGAAATCTCCAGGCACCCAGCGACACCCAGACGGTCGTTAACCTGAGAGGCGGACCGCAAGCAGTCTTTGACCATGCTGTCTGCTCGTGCGAGGTCGCCGTGTTGAAAGGTTGTCAGGGCTGCGATCCATAGGATCCACCCACGGTAGGTCTCTGTTCCACGAGTGTCGCCTATTTCCGAAATGCCGCGTAGGCACAGTTGCACACGTGCTATGTCACCCGACAGTCCGCTCGCGAGCGCAAGTCCGAGCCACGCCCAAACTTGCTTTAAGGGTGCTTCATGGTTTCGGCTGACCGATACGGCTTTGTCGAAGAACATTTGGGCCTGGGAGAAATGGCCTCGCAGGATGGCGTGACATCCTGCGGCATAGAAGTCGAGCAGCCCCACGTGCTCATCAGCTGCGTGTGCGCTGCGCTTCATCCCATCGTCGATGAGTGCTCTCGCTGCCAACAGATCACCTTGCAGAGCGGCGAGGACACCTGCAGCATAGAGTCCTTCGATCCGGTCAGCGCTTGGATGGCCATGTGCTCCGTCCAACATCCTGGTGAACCATTGTCGTCCCTCCCCCAGCATGCCCTGAGCACACCAGAACGGGTATAACGCAACGGCAATTCGCAAACCTGTGTCCCGTTCGGCGCCGTCTTGTCCGGTGCCACAGTGTTCGAGTGCGGCTCGTAGGTTCGGCTGTTCCGCCTCCAACCGGGCGATCCAGTCGACTTGGTGACGACTGATCCACTCACTGTTCGCTTGATTTACCAGTCGGGCATACCAATCGCGGTGCAGCCGGCGCAGCGATTGATATTCGGTGTCGTCCTGCAGCTGTTCTCTTCCGTAGTCGCGCAGGGTTCCAAGTAGGCGGTACCGCGCTGTGGCACCGTGGTCCTCTCTGCTGAGGATTGACTTGTCGATTAGCGAGGCGATGAGGTCGAGGACCTCGTCCGCGGCAAGGTTGCCGGCGCAAATCCCCTCGGCTGCGTCAAGGTCGAAGCTTTCCTCGAAGACCGACAGTCTTGCCCAGAGCGCCCGTTCCTCAGCGGAACATAGGTCGCGAGTCCAATCGATAGACCGCCGCAATGTCTGTTGGCGTGCGGGCGCACCCGTCGTACCTACCGACAGCAGGCTGTAGGGGTCGGGCAGCTTCTGCAGGATCTGTTCGACAGACATTGCCCTCAGCCGAATCGCGGCCAGTTCGATCGCTAGTGGGATCCCGTCGAGTCGACGGCAAATGAGGAATGCTCAGAACCTGTGGATCCCGGGAGGGCGTACCTTCCCGGAAGATGATCTACGAAGTTCACAGGAATCTGATCAAGACCAGCGCGCCAACGCTGGCGGGAAGGTACGCCCGTGCTCACGGTAGTACACGACGACGACCGCTCCAACGACGACGTCGGGCGGTCGATGCTCGACGAGATCGTCCGCGATGGTGCGCGGCAGATGCTGGCGGCCGCGCTGCAGGCGGAGGTGGCCGCCTATATCGAGCAGTTCGCTGATCAGGTCGACGAGAACGGTCGCCGCCTGGTGGTCCGCAACGGCTACCATCACGAACGCGATGTGCTGACCGCCGCGGGCGCGGTCACCGTGAAGGTTCCCAGAGTGAACGATAAGCGCGTCGACCCGGACACCGGCGAGCGACAGCGGTTTTCGTCCGCGATCCTGCCGGCCTGGGTACGTAAGTCCCCGCAGATGAACGAGGTGCTGCCGCTGCTGTACCTGCACGGGCTCTCCACCAGCGACTTCGGGCCGGCGCTCGAGCAGTTCCTCGGATCCGGTGCCGGACTGTCGGCGGCCTCGATCACCCGGTTGACATCCCAGTGGCAGGACGAGGCCAAGGCCTTCCAGGATCGGGACCTCTCGGGCACCGACTTCGTCTATCTGTGGGTCGACGGCATCCACCTCAAGGTGAGGCTTGAGCAGGAAAAACTGTGCCTGCTGGTGATGATCGGTGTCCGTGCGGACGGACGCAAGGAGCTCGTCGCCCTCACCGACGGGTACCGCGAGTCCACCGAGTCGTGGGCTGACCTGTTGCGCAGCTGCCGACGCCGCGGCATGACCGCCCCAGTTCTGGCGGTCGGTGACGGCGCGCTGGGGTTCTGGCGGGCGTTGCGGGAGGTGTTCCCGGAAACCCGGGAGCAGCGATGCTGGTTCCATAAGCAGGCCAACGTTCTTGCTGCGCTGCCGAAGTCGGCGCATCCGGGTGCGCTCGCGGCGATGAAGGAAATTTACAACGCCGAGGACATCGACAAAGCGCAAGTGGCGATCAAGGCCTTCGAACTCGACTACGGCGCGAAGTATCCGAAGGCGGTGAAGAAGATCACCGACGACATGGATGTGCTGCTCGAGTTCTACAAGTATCCGGCTGAGCACTGGGTGCATCTACGCACGACAAATCCCATCGAATCCACTTTCGCCACAGTGCGACTCCGGACCAAGGTCACCAAGGGTCCCGGGTCCCGTGCGGCGGGACTTGCCATGGCCTACAAGCTGATCGACGCCGCCCAGGCTCGCTGGCGGGCGGTCAACGCACCACATCTGGTCGCGCTCGTTCGTGCCGGCGCGGTGTTCCACACGGGCAAGCTACTTGAGCGACCCACCGCCATCAGCCCCAACGCCGGGGCGGTCGAGCCCGCAAGCACCGGAGCGGAGGTTGCCTGAAACTCCCTCATCCACAGGTATTGACAATATCTCACGGCAAATCGCGGATACTGCAACGTGATTGGCATCAGTGAGGCCGAACTCGGGGACAATAGTTGCTGCCCGTTCCGTGAATAGGGTGATCGCCTCGCACCGTGAGGTGCTGTGCACCGGGTGCTGCAGATCTTCGCTCGGCACTGTCATGGGCGGGACGCGGAATACCGCCTCCCCACCGATTCCGAGAGCTTGCCTGGTGGTGGTCAGTATCCGTAGTCCTGGGCAACTTCGCAGCAGGAACGCGCACAAGGCGGCTGTCGATGCGATGAATTGATCGCAGCAGTCGAGGATGAGCAGCGCGGTCTTGGGCGCGAGATGCTCCGCGAGTTTCGGGGCGGTGTGCTCGTTGTATTCGGCAGGCTTGCCGACGATGTCGGAGACTGCGGCGACGAGCGACGAGCCGTCGGGAATTTCACTGAGGTCAACCAACCAGACACCGTCGTCGAAGGTGCGTAACACCTCCGATGCGACGCGACACGCTAGCCGGGTTTTCCCTATTCCACCAGCCCCGGTGATGGTTACCAGTCGCGTCACTGATAGCAGTCGTTTTGTCTCCGCCAGTTCGCGGCGGCGCCCGACAAAACTGGTCAACTCGTACGGCAGGTTACCCACCCTGCGTTTGCTAGCCGTAGGCATCTCGAGGCCACCGTGCCGAGTGTCCGGTGAAGGGAGAACGACCCGCTATGGCCGCACTCGCGGATCGAGTACCCGAACGCAGATGCTGACGAGGGCTCGGACCACCATCGCGACTTGACGGATCGTCCAACTCCGACGCCGAGTGTCGAGAGCCGAGTGAATGGCCAGCGGTCGGCAGCTGGTCGGTGGCACTGGTGTAGCGGTCATCGGCGGAGGGGCGCAGTGACAGGCTCGCCTCGACGGCTTCGGGGCCGGTCTGTAGCCGTCGCTGCAGCAGTTCGCCGCACTCGGGGTTACCGGTGGACATCGGAGCGTTCGGCGTCTCGGTGGTGGGCGTTCGAAACGGGGTAGGTTTCTGCGAGTTGGTCACTGCATGTTGGATCGCATTCCAAGTCGTGGACGCTTTGCCAGAGCTTTTGGAGGAATCTCTGCCGAGACATTCCAAATGTCTGGAATATTTCGCCGGAAGGGGCTCCGCCGAAGGGAATCCAGATCTGGGCGAAGCGAAAGATCTCCTGCGCCTCACTCTGACGGTGTCGTCCCTTAGCCCTTCTCTGCCTGAGCTTGTGATAACGAGTCGATCGATAGGGGCGCGTCTGATCGTCAACCAGCGAGTTCCGGTCCACCCCAGTGGGGGATGAGGGTTGTTTCTGTGAGGGTCCAGCTGTATTCATGGCAATTCCAGGGCTGATGGAGGTTTGAGATCAGTGAACTCTTGGGTGGTTAGGAGATCTGTCGGGGATCTCGATCCTCTGAGGCGGAACTAGTGCGAGGCTATGTCGATGAGTACTTTGCCGATGGTGCCTCGTTCGACTGCGACATGAGCTTCCGCCGTCCGGTCGAGGTCATAGCGTTCGAGCGGTAAGCCGTGTTCGGTACCGACCTTCATTGCGCCGTCAGCGACGGCAGCGTTCACGCTGGCCACGGCGAGTTCCTTCTGGTCGGGTCTCGTCGTATAGGTGTAGGTGAAGCTGATGTGCACGTTCTTGACGAGAAGCCCAAGTGAGGGTGTCCGCAGTGTTTCGCCGTTGACGAATGTGTAGACGCTGATGGTCCCGTTCGGTGCGATCACGCTGACATCAACCTCGAGATTGGCTGCCAGATCGACTTCGACTATTCGTTGCACGCCGTTGGGTGCCAGCGCGGCGATGCGTGAGGCGACGTCCTCTGTGCGGTAGTTGATGATGTGGTGAGCGCCTGCGTTGCGGGCAAGCTGCGCTTTTTCCGCATTGCTCACGGTCGTGATGACGGTTGCGCCTGCCCACACGGCCAGTTGAATTGCGGCGTGCCCGACGGCTCCCGCTCCGCCGTGCACCAGCACACTGCTGGCTGTGAGTGCGCCCGGATGGAGTCGGCTGGGGCCACTCTCCGCGGAAGTGAGCGTGCGGTACGCGGTCAACGCGGGGATACCGAGCGACGCACCAACGTCGAAGCTGGCGGTCTCCGGAAGTGCTACTGCGTGGCGGGCGGGAATGACCACGTACTCCTGTGCCGTGCCTGATGCCCGGCCATAGGCCACATCCCACAGCCACACTCGTTGCCCAACAAAGAATCCGTTGACGTCGTCGGCGAGTGCGTCAATGACTCCGGCTCCGTCCTGGTTCGGTACCTGCTCGTCGAATTTCATGCCTGACGACTGGCCGGATCGGCTGCGCCAATCTGTCGGGTTGACCCCTGACACGACGAGGCGGACGCGGACATGGCCGGCCGGTATCTGCGGCATCGCCTTCTCTACCAGCTGCAGAACCTCGGGGCCGCCTGTCCGTGTGTAGATGACAGCTTTCATCCTTGTGCTCCTCGAGTCGATAACGATCAATAACGTGGGAGTGCGATGCGGGCGTCGGACACCCGCTCCCGGTGTGCCTGCCTCGGGGAAGCCCGGCCGACTCCGGGCCACCGTTCAGCCAACCTCTACCTTGCGGTTCGTCGTCGGCCGGACATCGGTCGCCGTAGTAGCGGCGGGTGGACTGTGATGCTTACGCAATTCGAAGTTGGCTATTGCGCGCTTGTGCACCTCGTCCGGACCGTCCGCGAGGCGCAGGATGCGTAGGTGCGCGTAGGCCATGGCCAACGGGAAGTCGTCGGTAACGCCTCCTCCGCCGTGCACCTGGATGGCACGGTCGACGATCTTCAGGGCGATCTGAGGTGCGGCTACCTTGATTGCCGCGATCTCGGTGCGAGCTGCCTTGTTTCCGACGGTGTCCATGAGGTGCGCGGCCTTGAGCGTGAGCAACCGGATCATCTCGATGTCGATGCGTGCCTCCGCGATCCAGTCCTGAACGTTGCTACGTTCGCTCAGTGGTTGCCCGAAGGTGGTTCGGGATTGGCCACGGGTGCACATCAACTCGAGTGCACGCTCGGCCATACCGATCGACCGCATGCAGTGGTGGATGCGTCCAGGTCCGAGCCGTGCCTGACTGATCGCGAAGCCCTCGCCCTCACCCTTGAGGACGTCTTTCGAGGGAACTCGCACATCCTTGAAGTCGATCTCGGCATGTCCTTCCCGATCCTGATAGCCGAAGACGGGGAGTCCGCGGAGGATGGTGACCCCGGGCGCGTCGATCGGGACGACCATCATCGACTGCTGCCGGTGCCTGGCCGCGGTGGGGTCGGTCTTCCCCATCACGATCATCACTTTGCAGTTCTTGTGCAACGCGTTGGAAGCGAACCATTTACGGCCGTTCAGCACATACTCGTCGTCGTCGCGTTCCATGGTCAGTTCGATGTTGGTGGCATCGGAACTCGCCACTGCCGGCTCGGTCATCGCGAACGCCGACGCCATGGTCCCGTCCAGGAGCGGCTTCAGGTACTTTTCCCTGTGCTCATCGGTTCCGAATAGCTCGAGCACCTCGATATTGCCCGTGTCGGGTGCGTTGCAGTTACACGCCTCCGATGCAAGATGGCTGCGACCCATGATCTCTGCGAGCGGCGCGTATTCCAGATTGCTCAACCCGGGACCTGAGCCGGAATGCGGGTGGAAGAGGTTCCACAACCCGCGAGCACGCGCCTCGGCCTTGAGTTCCTCGAGGATCGGTGGTTGGAAATGGGGGTCTCCCGATTCGCGCATCTGCAGGTCGTAGATGGTCTCGGCGGGGTAGATGTGCGAGTCCATGAATTCGAGTAGGTTGGATTGATACTTCTTTGTACGGTCCGAGAATTCGAAAAGCGACATGTGAGCTCCTGCCCGGTGGTGCGAGTAGTTCAGGGGTGTTCGTCGAGGCGTTGACTGTGCCGTCGACCTCTGCGGCTCCGCAGGGTGTGGGATTCGGTCTCCCGACTCATCTCGCGATCTTGATGCCCGCGGCTTCCCGGTCCCATGTGTCGGGGGTGATGCCCCACTCGCGAAGGGAGGTCTTTTGTATTTTGGCGGTGGGAGTTTTCGGTAGCTCGTCCACCAGCCGGATGTATCGGGGGATCATGTAGTACGCCATTCTCGGTTCGAGGAATCGGATCAGGGCGACGGGGTCGAGTGTGGTGCCGGGGACTGGCGCTACGACTGCCATCACTTCGTCCTCGGAGATTTCGCTGGCGACCGCGATCACGGCCGCCTCGCGAACGTGCGGATGTGCCATGATTTCGGCTTCGACTTCCATCGAGGAGATGTTTTCCCCGCGTCGTCGGATCGCGTCCTTGAGCCGGTCGGCGAAGTAGTAGTTTCCTTCGGCATCCCGTCGCGCGGTGTCGCCAGTGTGGAACCACCCGTTGCGCCAGGCCTTGGCTGTTGCCTCCGGCATCTGGAAGTACCCGTGGTTCATCGCCCAGGGGGCGTCGGTCCGGATGATGATTTCGCCGACTTCACCGATGGGCACCTCCCGGTCGGCGTCGTCGACCAGCCTGATCTCGACGCCGGGGCGTGCCTTGCCGCAGGTTCCGTGTTGGGTGGGGTTGGGGCCGGAAATGATCGGCGCCGAGAGCTCGGTCATGTTGTAGATCGTGTAGACGTCGACACCGAATCGTGTGGCGAACGCCGCGATGTCGTCGAGGAGGGGGACGATGAACACCTTGGTCAGCGGATTGTCGGCGTCGTCGTCTCGGGGTGGCCGGCGATCGACGAAGTTGGCCATGACGCCGAGCAGAAACACCATGGTGCTGTGCGTGTCGCGGATTTGGCTCCAGAAGCGTTCGCCGCTGAACCTGTCGACGACCGCGACCGACCCGCCGTTGATCAGCATCGCGTAGAGCAGCGTCGCCCCACCGACGTGGAAGGCCGGCATGTTGATCAGGAAACGGTCGTCGGCCGTCATGATGGGCATCGTTTCCGGTCCGAACATGGCGTACGCCTGCATGTATGAGGACAGGACGCCCTTGGACGGGCCGGTGGTGCCGGATGTGTACAGGATCGCCTGGGTGTGCCAGGGTTCGATCGGTGTGATCGGTTCCGGCGGCGCGCCGTCGACGTCCGCAAGCTCGTCGGCGGTCACGATCGTGATTCCGTCGATGGTGGTTCGATCGCCGCCGACCTGGACTGCGAGTCGAACTTTGCCGCGTTCGTCGATCTCGTTCAGCCGCGGCAGCAGTTCCGCGTCGCCGATGACGATTTCAGCATCGGAGTTGGTGAGCACATGCGAGAGGACGCCGCCTCGATAGGCGGTGTTGATCGGCACGAACACCGCACCGAGATAGTTGATTGCGAACCAGAAGCGCAGGACATCGGGGCCGTTGGGTAACCAACACACGACGTTGTCACCCTGACGGACTCCGATGGACTCCAGTGAGGCCGCTGTCTGTCGTACGTTCTGCAGCAACTCCGCCCTGGTCCAGGTCGGGCCCCCGTCGAAGATGACGAACACCTTGTCCGGATCTTCGATTGTGCGACGTTCGAGCAGGTACCGCAGGACGAGTCTGTCGCGAGGGGGGATTCGTGGATCCGTGGTCACGACTGTTCCTTTCGAAGATAGCGAGTAACGAGAGCTGCAATCAGCAGTACGACGCCGGCGAAGATCGGTTCGATGTAGAACGGCACACCGATCAGCTGCAATCCGGTCGAGCCCACGGCCAGCACCAAGACCGCGAGGATAGTGCCGGTGACGTTGAAGGTGCCCGGTCGGATCGATGTGGCGCCGAGGAAGCAGGCCGCGAAGGCCGGTAGCAGGAACTCGGGCCCAGTGGTGGGGTTGGCCGATCCCAACTTGGAAACCAGCAGGACACCGCCGATACCGCACAAAAATCCTGATGCGGCGAACGTGGTGATGGTCAAGCGATCCACGCTCAAGCCGGATAGCCGTGACGCCTCACTCGAGCCGCCGACCGCGTACAGATACCGCCCCGTCGGGGTCATCCGAAGGACGTACCCCATCACGAGCGCGATCACGATTACCAGGAGGAACGGGATCGGGATGTAGAGGATGGAGCTGCGCCCGATGTCGGTAAGTGCACTCGGGATGTTGTCGACGATGACCGTTCCGTCGGTGCTCCAGATGACGATTCCTGACAGTAGGGAGCTGACCGCGAGGGTCGCCACGAAGGAGCTGATGCCGATCTTGGCCACCAAGAACCCGTTGACGAACCCGAGCAGGGTCGACAGAACGATCGCGACCGCAATACCTGCGCCGGTCGAGAAACCCAGTTCACTCGTCGCCATCGCAACTGCAATTGACGCCATGCCCATGTTGGCACCGACCGAGAGGTCGTACTGGCCCACGATGAGCGGAAGCATCGCCCCGAGCGCGACCAGAATGAGTACCGCCTCGGATCCGAGGAGGGTTGTGAAGTTTCCCTGGGTCGCGAAGGTTTCCGGTTGCAGCACGGAGAACAGTGCGATGAACGCCAGCAAGATCACGGGTAGGGCCCATTGGGCGGCGCGAACACTCGTCCGGGTCGGCGCTGTGCGCGCGGGCGGACGCGGTTCGACCGTGGAGTCGGCCGAGACCGGTGACGTCGTGGTTTCCGTCGGTGGTGTGTTCATCCCGCGTCCTTCAAGTATGCGAGTTCGACCATTCGATCGACCGTCTTCGATTCGTTTTCGAGTTCTGCCACCAACTGCCCGTCCCGCAGGACCAGCACTCGATGACAGAGTGCGTTCAGGTCCTCGAAATCCGAACTGACCATGATCACGGTGGAGCCGTGTTCGGCGACCCACTGTTCGATCAGGTGGTAAATGTCGCTCTTGGACCCGACGTCGACGCCTTGTGCGGGCTCATCGAGCAGGAGAATGGTGGGGCTGATTTCGATCCACTTGGCCAGCACACCCTTTTGTTGGTTGCCGCCGGAGAGTCGACCCATCATCTGTGCGGCGTTGCCCGGGCGGATGTCGTATGCCCCGATGAGTTCTCGAACGCGCTTCGTCTCGGGCCCCACTTGTATCCGCCCGTACTTCCAGTAGCGGCCGACCGTGAGCAGTGAAAGGTTCTCCGCGACCGTCATGCGCCCGAACACACCGTGGTGGATTCTGTCCTCGGGGACGTGAGCGATTCCAGCCTGGATGGCGCTCGCGGGATGGCGGAAGTCCACGTCCTGGCCGTGGAGTCGAATGCGTCCGCTTCGGCGTTGCTGCGCGCCGAAGAGCAAGCGGATGATTTCACTGCGACCCGATCCTTGAAGGCCGGCGATTCCGAGGATCTCGCCTCGGTGCGCGGTGAATGAGACGTCCGACACCCGGGTTGCGGTCAGTCCCTCGACCTCGAGGACCACGCTCTCCCGGGCCTTCGGTGCGGATTCGGGGTACAGCGTGACCAGGTCACGACCGACGATCTTTTGTACCAGTGTGCGTTCGTCGAGGTCGGCAATGTCGAACGTGCCGATCTTCTTGGAGTCGCGGAGCACCGTTACGCGATGGGCGACATCGAAGACTTCCTGCAGGCGGTGGGACACGAAAAGGACCGCCGTTCCCTGCTCTGCGAGACGCCGGACCACCTGGAACAGGGCGTCCACCTCCGACCGTGGCAGAGCGGCCGTGGGCTCGTCCAGCACAATGAGACTTGCGCCGTCCTTCGCGCTCGCCAGTGCCCGTGCGATTGCGATAGTCGCGTGCTCACTCGCTGACAGTGTCGAGGCCAGCGCGTGGGGTGGGATGTCCTCTCGTCCGAGTATCGCCAGCGCCTCCGTTGCCTTGTTCGCTTGCGTGCGCCACTGGATCCGCCCTCCCCTGGTGGCGAACCCGGCACCGAGGGCCATGTTCTCCATGACGCTGAGGGTCGGCACAATCCCGAAGTCTTGGTGTACGAAGACCAGTCCTCGTTCCACGGCCTGGGCAGCGGTGTACGGGATCGCAAGTCCTTTACCGCGGACGTTCAATTCGGCGCCCCCGTCCGGGGCTTGGTAGCCGGACAGGCACTTGATGAAGGTCGACTTTCCGCATCCATTCTCACCGACAAGTGCGTGAATCTCGCCGGGCTCGAGCACGAGATCGAAGTCAGTGAGGGCCCGCTGTCCCGGGAAGGTCTTCGAGAATGAGCGGATCTCGACAGCGTGCACTCCGCCTCCGGCCGGGTCCGAGGTCACGAGACGCCCCAGAGTTGGGTGAACGCGGCGGCGGGGTCGCTGTCGCCGAGATAGGTCTCGCCCTCGCCGGGTGCATTGCTCTTGATCACGAGCTTGTCCTTGACGCCCTGGTCGACGGGTTGTTCGCCGGCAAACACCCGGTTGAATTGATCGACGCCCGCGTAGGCGATCCACTTGTACGGCGAGGCCACGGTGCCGGCCTCGACGTCCCCGTCGCGGATCCACTTGACATTGAGGTCGATGGGATCGAAGCCGTATGCGCGTTGGCCATCTTGTACCAGTCCTGCCGATCGCAATTCAGGAAGTACGAACGTCAGGGGCGCGTCGTACGGCGCGAACAGCGCGTTCCATCCCGGGTTCTTCCGGAGCAGGGCGACGGTCTGTTTGGGCAGTGAGGTACTGATGTCTTGGACGAGGAAGTTCTGCTGTCCGACCAGTTCACAGCTCGCACCCGCAGCCTTGCACTCGTCGATGAATTTCACAACACCCTGCTGGCGGCGAATGGTGTTTCCGAACTCACTGTCTTGCAGCAGGATTGCCTTCAGGTTCGCGTCACCGTCGATGAAGGCCTGGGCAGCGAGCGCGTAACCGTCCCGCTCGTGCTGGGTGGCTGCGGGAAGTTCGTCGACCAACAGTTCCGGCTCGTCAATGCACGAGAAACAGATGGTCTCGAGACCGGCGTCGCCTGCCGCCTTGAGTGGAGCCTGAATCGTGGAGGAGTCGATCGCGACTGTGAAGATTCCGTCTGCCTTCATGCTGACTGCGCGGTTGACAGCATCGGCCATCTTGGCGGGGTCGCCGGCCGGGTCGATCATGATCGTCTTCCAGCCGATGGCGTGGGCGGCTTCTGCGAACTGGTCGACCGCGAATTTGCAGCCCTGCGCGGCAGCAGAACACGGGATAGTGACGATCGTCTTGTCTTTGACTGCGGGAGGTCCACTTGTCGGCACAGTCAGAGGAATCTCGCCCGACGCGGCTTTCGCCACCTGTTCAGCGTGCGTGAGGAAGGCCCTCGCCGACTCACTGTCGCCCGGGCCCGAGCTCGTCCCGCCACCATCGGAACCGCATCCCACCGTTCCGAACACTATGGCGATGGCTCCCACGAGAGCCGCTCTCTTGAACACGTCATTTCCTCCAGTTGGCCGCTAGCCCCGCCCAAGACCACCCATATGAGTGGACTGATCAGTACGGTCGCATGAACCAAATCTCGTGTCAAGGGTCACATCATTTCCGTGAAACTCGTAGACTCTCCCTTGAATGAACGGTACATTTTGTGTCACGCGATCCTGCGTTCACGCACAGAGACTTGGAGTGTTTGGTTATGCCGGAGATTGTGAAATTCGAAATGCCGCGGGTGGAGACGGTCGTGCAAGGGGTTGGCGCGGTGCGCGAAATCGGTGCCGAACTCGATCGCCGCGACCTCAAGCGTGTGTTTCTGGTGACAGGCCACTCTGTAGGATCAAGTGAGGCTTTCGCTGCACTGGCGTCAGACCTCGGCGACCGCGTGGTCGGGATATTTGACCAGGTCAAAGCGCACAATCCCGTGGAACTCATCGTCGAACTGATCACAGCGGCAAAGTCCGCACAGGCAGAAGCATTCGTCGCCGTGGGTGGCGGGTCACCGGTCGACGCCGCGAAGCTGGCAGCGATCGGCCTCTGCGAAGGTTCGGAGTCGGTCGAGGACCTCGCCCGCAACTACCTGGTATTCGAGTACCCGAACACAATCCATCAGAAGCCCCTGACCGGGACACCCATGCCGGTCTTTGCCGTGCCGACGACGCTCTCCGCAGCGGAATGGGACGGCTTCGCCGGCTCGGTCGACCATACCCGCGACACCAAGGACCTGACCGTCTACCTCGAAGCGACGCCGCAGGTCGTCTTCCTCGATCCCGAGTTCTGCGCTCACACCCCCCGTGACCTGTGGGCCACTACCGGAGTCCGTGCGCTCGACCACGCAGTGGAGACCGCGTACGCCAAGAACGCGCACCCCTTCACCACGGCGTTGGCGAATGGGGCCCTGACGATGCTGGCCGAGAATCTGCCCCGGTCGGTGAAGGATCCACACGATTACGACGCGGCACTGAAGTGTCTCGAGGCCGCGTGGATGTCGATCATCGGAGTCCACAACGTGTCACTGGGCCTGTCCCACGCGATCGGTCACCAGCTCGGCGCCGTGGGCATCCCGCACGGGGTGACCTCGTGCATCATGCTTCCCCACGTGATGCGCTTCCTCGAGCCGGTGACGTCCGCCGAACAGGCACGAATGGCCCAATCGCTCGCACAGGTTCAAGGTGACGGCGAGGACCTTCCGGCGGCCGACAGGCTCGAACGGATCCTCGACGAACTCGGAGTCCCTCGCCGGGTCTCCGAGTTCGGGGTCGGACGCGACAAAATGGACGGAGTGGCGCGGGCCACGCTGGGCGACATCGTGGTGCGTGAGTCGCCCCGGCCGGTGGACGAGACGGTGGTGTACGGGCTGCTCGAAACCGTGTGGTGAGTGCGGATGCGCCCGTATAGCGCGGCTGACAGCCGATAACGAAGGAGGAGGCCCCGGGCGATCCGCCCGGGGCCTCCTCCTTCGTCACCGCAGGGAGCTGGCCCCCATGGCCTCAGAGGTCCCGCTCGAGCACTCCCTCCAGCAACGAGTCGCTGAACAGGTCCGCGATCTCCTCTGGAGTCCGATCACCGTCTGGACGGATCCACGAGTACGAGTAGTTGTAGAGACCGAGAATACCCTTTGTGACCAGGGGGTCCAGGACCCGGAACTCACCGGCTCTGGCACCACCCTCCAAGACCTCGACCACCATGCTCTCGTATCGTTCGCGGGCCTCCTGGATCACGACACGCCGCTGCCCAGTCAGGGCCTTGAACTCTTGGAACGACACCGTCCACTCCACCACGTTGTCGGCGATGTTGCGCAACGCCACACGCATCAGTTCCCGAAACCGCTCCTGGTAGGTGCTGTCCATCGCCAGGACCCGGCCCGACTGCGTCAGCAGGTCCGCCATGCGCGTGTGGCAGATCTCGAACAACACTGCTTCCTTGTTCCCGATGTGGTGATAGAGCGCGCCCTTGCCGAGCTGGGTTTCCTTCGAGATCTCCTCGACACCGGTGCCGTGGTAGCCGTTCTCAGCGAAGAGCTTGGCCGCCGCATCCATGATGCGCTGCCTGGATTCCACGCCGATGCGAGTAGTTCGACGCGTCGAACTACCCAGCTTGACATCAGACATTTGATGGTCCCTTCGCTTGTACATCAGGCCGCAGGCCTACACCATTCGGAGAAGATCAGAGCACTCTGGTCGATTAGTCCACTACATCGACCGCGAGAACCACCTTTCCGGTAGCGGTACGGTCCTCCATCGCGGTGAGAGCCTTCGCCGCGTCGGCCAACGGGTACACGTTGCCCACCACAGGTCTGATGAACCCCTCCCGTGCCAGCCGGGTGAGCTCAGCGGCGGATTCCGCCGCGATGGACTCGTCCTGCTCGATGAAGCCGCCCCAGTACACGCCCACGACATCGATATTCTTCAGCAACAGGCGATTGACCGCGATCTCGGGGATGCCTCCGGCAGCGAATCCGATTACCAGATGGCGGCCTTCCCGACGCAGGAGCCGGATCGAGTCGGCGAAGAAGTCGCCTCCCACCGGGTCCACCGTCACGTCCACGCCTCCTGGAGCAGCCGCCCGGACAGCCTCGGCCCAACCGTCACCCGCCACCACGACGGCGTCGGCCCCCGCAGACTCAGCAACCCCGACGTTGGCATCGGAGTCGACAACAGCGGTCACCGTCGCTCCCAGGCCTTTCGCGACCTGGATGGCCGCGGTGCCCACACCTCCGGCCGCTCCGTGCACCAGCACGTGCTCCCCCGCCTTCACACGTCCCCGCCGAACCAGCGCGAAGTGCACGGTTTGGAAGTTCATCGCGAACGCCGCACCCTGATGGAACGACAATTCGTCCGGCAGCGGAAATGTCACTGAGGGCTGGGCCACCACGACCTCGGCATATCCCCCGCGTGGGATGTACGCGGCGCAGCGGTCACCAGCCTTGACCGACGCACCGTCCGGGGCGGAACGCACGAGACCTGCGACCTCAACTCCCGGCACGAACGGCAGTTCCGGCCGAACCTGGTATTTGCCGCGCGTCATCAAAGCGTCGACGAAGCTCACACCTACAGCCTTCACGTCGATGACAATCTCGTCGACCGCCGCGACAGGCTCGTCAAGATCGACGAACTCCACCGCACCGGGACCATCCAGCGTCGAGATCTGTACTGCTTTCACGTTGGTTTCCTCACGTTCGACTCCCTGTACCGATCGTACAGTTATTGATTTGCCTGGCATCTGAATCTTGACGAGTTAAATCGCCGAGCCTTAGTGTACCGATCATTCAGTTAAGATAGAAGGGTGGCGGACATGAAAGAACAGTTAGACGAAGTCGTCGGGCTTCCGAGGGCCCCTGTGGACCGATGGCTCCGATCCGCCGTCGGGGACAGATTCGATCTCGCCGGCTGGTACGCAGAACCCATCTCCGGAGGCCTGTCGAACCTGACATACCGACTGCGGTTCCAGGACCAATCGGTCATCCTGCGACGACCACCCCTGGGCGGCGTCCTGCCCAGCGCCCACGACATGCACCGCGAATGGACACTGCTCGTCGCCCTACATCCCACGCGCGTGCCGGTTCCCGAACCCCTCGCCCTGTGCTCCGACAACTCCGTCCTCGGCGGAACCTTTTATGTAATGTCCGACGTCGCCGGCGCAGTGCTTCGAACCCACGAGGACACCGGAGCACTGGCGATGCCCCAACGGCAATGGCTTTCCACAGCCCTTGTGAACGCGCTTTCGGACCTCCACGCCCTGGTTCCGGACGGCGTCGGTCTCGGCGACTTCGGGCGCCCCAACGGATTCAACGAGCGTCAGGTGCGGCGCTGGAGACAGCAGTGGCAGCAATCGAGTCGGCAGGAGCTGCCAGACATGGATGCACTCTTCACCAAGCTCGGCGAACAGATACCTGCGACGAGTGACGTCGCCATCGTTCATGGCGATTACCGCCTCGACAACATGATCCTCAACCTCGGCCCACGTGACCCACACATCAACGCGATCGTGGATTGGGAGCTGTCGACGCTCGGCGACCCACTCGCCGATCTTGGACTGGCATTGACCTATTGGCACGATCTCGATGACCAGGAGCGCGCGCTCATCCCGGTCGCTCTCGGCGTCACTGCACACCCCGGGTTCATGTCGGCCGCTGAAATCGCCGAGCACTACTCCACGGTCAGTGGCCGCAATCTCGACAACCTGAGCTTCTACGTCGCGCTGGGCGCGATGAAACTCGCGGTGATCCTCGCGGGAGTCGACGCCCGATTCACCGACGGGCACATGGCCCAGCGCAGCTCGCTGGGTCTGGACGAAGCCGTCCGCGTCCTTGTAGCCCGCGGGCTACGCCAACTCGCCACCTGACAACCGGGGGAACCATGAGTAAACGCACAATCCAGCAGGCACTCGCCCGCCATCGCAGCGATACCCCGACCCAAGGCACGCGACCCCACTACCCGGCGGCATGCCTCGTTCACCCCCTTGGGTCCGCTGACAGGGGCGTCCCCCTGTGATCACCGAGGATCGCATCATCCGCGTGCTCCCCGCGGACACCCCCGGCCTCGTTCGAGCGGTCGAGCACGTGATCGACGACCGGTGGCTCCGCGCCTACGCCGCGTCGGTCGGCGACACCCGACCCGAGTTCTTCGACCTCGAGCACAGCGGCGGAATCATCGGCCATCCAGTCTTTCCCGTGTGCATCGAATGGCCGCTCGTCGAACACGGCGCGCCGGGAATAGAACTGACCGTCAACACTCTGAGGCTGGGCCTGCACGTGTCCCATCAGATGCGGTTGCATGCTCCCCTGCGGCCGGCGCAACGGGTACGAACCGAGGCCGAGTTATACCTGGCAGAGGCCCGCACCGACGCAACGCTCATCGCCACCAGGTTCCGGACCTCCTCGTCGACCGGTGAGTTGCTCGTCACGACAATCCTCCACATGCTCTACCGGGGCGTACGCCTCGAAGGCTCCAAGACCCCCGACTATCCGCATGAAGTCACCCCACGATCCGGCACCGACCTCGCCCCCCTCGCGAAGTTCAAGGTCGACGCAACGAACGCGGTCATCTACACCGAGTGCGCGAGAATTTGGAATCCCATCCACACCGACATCCGCGTGGCCCACGCTGCGGGACTTCCTGACACCGTCCTGCACGGTACCGAGACACTCGCGCGGGCGGTCTCAACCATTTCTCGTGCCGGCGCCCTCCCCGCAGGGGCGGTGATCACCGGTATCGGCTGCCGGTTCACCGGACCGGTATTTCCCGGTGCCACCCTCACGGTCAGCGCCGCGGATCTATCAGAGGACTCCGTTGCCTTCGACGTCCAGGACTCCGACGGCACATCGTCGATCTCGGACGGCTCCATCACCTTCGAACTTCCATCCTGACGGACTGTCGACTGCCCCTCTTAGACAACGCTTTCACGCTTCGAGCGCCTCCACCCGAATACCCGCCACTAAAGGATTAGTCAATGTCGATCTTGGAACAATTCCGCTTCGACGACAAGGTAGTCGTCGTCACCGGGGCATCCTCGGGGTTAGGTGTCGCGTTCGCGCGGGCGTTCGCGGAGGCAGGCGCTGATCTGGTCCTCGCCGCACGCCGCGCCGACAAACTGGCCGCCACTGCAACCATGGTCGAAGAGACGGGACGACGGGCGCACACGGTGGTCACCGACGTGACCTCACCGCAGGACTGCACGGCTATGATCGACGCCGCGATCGACACCTTCGGCCGGGTGGACGTGCTGATCAACAACGCCGGTGTCGGAACCGCAGTGCCGGCGCTGCGGGAAACACCCGAACAGTTCACCTCGGTGATGGAAATCAACCTCCACGGGACGTACTGGGCCGCGCAAGCAGCCGCATCCGTGATGGCGCCCGGTAGCGCCATCATCAACATCACGAGCATCCTGGGCCTGACAACGGCTGCACTTCCGCAGGCTGCATACGGCTCCAGCAAAGCGGGGGTCATAGGCCTGACCCGCGACCTCGCGCAACAGTGGGGCATACGGAAAGGTATCCGTGTCAACGCGGTCGCCCCAGGATTCTTCGAATCCGAGATGACCGCACAATACAAGCCCGGGTATCTGGATAGCCTGCAACCACGAATGCTACTCGGGCGCATCGGCATTCCCGACGAACTTGCCGCGACCGTGGTGTGGTTGGCCTCACCCGCGGCGGGATACGTCACAGGACAGACAATCGCCGTCGACGGCGGCATGACGATCACCTGACCCAGCACATCGACCCAAACCCGATGCGACCGATCCTTCACGTTGCTCGGGCCCATCCGCCACCAGTTCCTCGGAACCGATGGCACACCAATTCGACCCGAAAGCAGGAAGCCACAACAATGCTTATTCCAGATAGTGCCTGTGTGATCACCGGCGGCGCCTCGGGCCTCGGCCTGGCCGCGGCGAAGTCACTTCTCAACGAAGGCGCAGCAGTGGTCATAGTCGACCTTCCCACCTCACGCGGTGATTCGATAGCCGAAAGGCTCGGTGACCGAGTCAGATTCGTAGCCGCAGATGTCACCGACGAACAAGCCATCTCCTCCGCCCTTGATGTGGCGGAGACCCTTGGCCCGGTACGCGTGGCAATCAACTGCGCCGGCATCACCAACGCGATCAAGACCGTCGGCAAGTCCGGGCCCTTTCCGCTCGCCGATTTCGCCAAAGTTGTGTCGGTGAACCTTATCGGCACGTTCAACGTCCTCCGTCTCGCTGCCGAACGCATAGCCCAGACCAAACCCATCGACGGTGAACGCGGCGTCATCATCAACACCGCATCGGTTGCCGCCTTCGACGGTCAGATCGGTCAAGCCGCGTATTCCGCCTCCAAGGGCGGGGTCGCCGGCATGACCCTGCCCATCGCACGCGATCTGGCATCGTTGATGATCCGCGTTGTCACCATCGCCCCGGGATTGTTCAAGACCCCGCTCCTTGCCTCACTACCGCTGGAGGCCCAAAGATCACTCGGAGCGCAAGTTCCCCACCCGTCGCGTCTCGGAGACCCCTCCGAATACGGAGCACTCGCGGCGCATATCGTCTCCAACCCGATGCTCAACGGTGAAACCATCCGACTCGACGGCGCAATCCGCATGTCGCCACGCTGACAAACCCGGAGCGTCTGTCCAGCATGACTTCTCAGCGTCCTCCATTCGGATTCCAGCCCTTGCAGGCTGGCATCAACAGTGTCATCACACCGCCGACTGCTTCGACTCACGAGACCCCGGTGCCGCAACGGGCCGAGATCACGACACGAGTCGCAGCTATTGCTCTGTTTCCAGTGGCGCAAGGCAGTCGCCCAAGCCACCACGAGTGAAAGAAATACCATGATGAGCGCACCATCGATTGTCACCAATCGAACTCCTGAAGCACCGGAGCATTTCAACCCTGGTCTGGAAGGTGTGGTCGCGTTTACCAGCGACATCGCCGAACCCGACAAGGACGGCGGCGCCCTGCGCTACCGCGGCGTCGACATCGAAGAACTGGTCTCCAAGCACGTCACGTTCGGCAACGTGTGGGCCCTGCTCGTCGACGGCCGCTTCGGCCCCGGACTGCCCCCGGCCGAACCGTTCCCCCTGCCCGTGCACACCGGCGACGTCCGCGTCGACGTCCAGGCCGGCCTCGCCATGCTCGCCCCCATCTGGGGATACCAGCCCCTCCTCGACATCGACGACGACACCGCCCGCGAACAACTCGCCCGCGCCTCCGTGATGGCCCTGTCCTACGTCGCCCAATCCGCCCGCGGCATCTACCAGCCCGCCGTCCCGCAGAAACGGATCGACGAAGCCAAGACCGTCACCGAACGGTTCATGGTCCGCTGGAAGGGCGACCCCGACCCCGCCCACGTCGCCGCCATCGACGCCTACTGGGTCTCCGCCGCCGAACACGGCATGAACGCCTCCACCTTCACCGCCCGCGTCATCGCTTCCACCGGCGCCGACGTCGCCGCGTCCCTGTCCGGGGCGATCGGCGCGATGTCCGGCCCACTGCACGGCGGCGCCCCCGCCCGCGTCCTACCGATGATCGAGGACACCGAAAAGACCGGCGACGCCCGCGCCCTGGTCAAGGGCATCCTCGACCGCAAGGAAAAGCTGATGGGCTTCGGGCACCGCGTCTACCGCGCCGAAGACCCCCGCGCCCGGGTGCTGCGCGCCACCGCGAAACGCCTGAACGCCCCCCGCTACGAGGCCGCCGCCGCCCTCGAACAGGCCGCCCTCGCCGAACTGCGCGAGCGCCGCCCCGACCGGGCCATCGAAACCAACGTCGAATTCTGGGCCGCGGTCATCCTCGACTTCGCCGAGGTCCCCGCGCACATGATGCCCGCGATGTTCACCTGCGGCCGCACCGCCGGCTGGTGCGCCCACATCCTCGAGCAGAAGCGTCTCGGCAAGCTCGTCCGCCCCGCCGCCATCTACACCGGACCCGCGCCCCGCACCCCCGAGTCCGTCGACGGCTGGGACCAGATCACCAGCGCGTAGATCCCGCCCTGCCACGAGAAGGGGAGACAGGTTGTGTCGCAACGTCACGCCGACGACGACATACCCGACCGTGCAATGGTGCGGCCCCACTCGGCGGGTCGCCCACACGGAAGATCCTCACCGAATTCGGCGCCGGCGAACACCGACATCGACTCCCCGATGCGGTGCGCTTCCCTCGGCCCAAGCGCGCCGAGGAGGCCTCGCTCACCTCGACAGGGGTACGGAGCGTCAATTCTCGCCGGACCGGAGAGCGCACCGCACGAGGGACAGAAAATGTCCGAACGCACCCGCGGCGTGACCTACCAGGCGGCCGGGACCCGCAACGGGGCCGCAACACGTTGACGTCCCTTCACTATCCGGCTGAACAATGGTGATCACATGCTCGAACAGCCAGTCAGGGGACCCTACCGGGTGGAGCCCGATGTTCCGCGAGACTCTGGCGCCTGCCCCGACGACGCCGGCTCCTTCGAATCGGATCTCCGCAGGTACCGACGATGGCGCGACCGGAGAGGCGGAGTCACATCGAACCGGGCGGCCGCGGCCGAGCAAGGACGCGGAAGACATCCTCGAAGTTACCCACGTCTGGGCACCATTCGGCGGCGCACCGGAGGAGGAAGTCTTCGTCCGATTCGGGATACCGCCGACGCTGTTCACGGAAAGGCTCTGGCATCATCGCGGTGTTCGGCTGCGACGCGGCGGTCGCCAAACAATTCAGGAAGGTCCACCCCTGTCGGCGATCACCTTGGATGATCACCGACCCCAGGTTTCCGCGGCAGCACCACCGCCCTGATAGCTACCGTCCACGCCTCACCCTCACGCACCTCGACGAACACCCCATCCGCCGGGAACACCCCACCGGCAGGGGCAGCCACACCCGCCCCCGCTCGTCACGTTCTCGACAACCGCAACGTCCGTAGACATCACAACTCCAAACCCGCGGACAACACCCTGGCCTCACCGAAGCGGAAAGGTCGTCAACCCCCTCCGCCCCACATCAATTGGGACACCGAAAACATAGCCCAACCCACCGACACAAACAACACGAAACACACTGCACAACAAGCGACTTCGAGCCGTATACCGCTCACAAAAACACCCGGGAATCAACCCCGAACACAAAAACGCCACCTACCCATCCCGTGCCGGGGCACGGGATGGGTAGGTGTTACCGCTCTGGCACTATTGCTGCTCGTGCGTCCACTGAACGATCCACTTGTCGCCCTCGATGCGAAGCTCGATGTCATCCGGCACCTGAGGCTCCCCGAGGCCCAACAGCTACACGAGTACGCGCTCAAACAGGGCAGCGGATACGCAGCCCAAGGACTCTCCGACAGTCCCGCTGACAAGATCGTGAGTCTGAACCAGGCTGAAACTTGCTGGGTGTCCGAGGACATGTTGCGCGATTCTCGTCAAAGCGCAGGGGTCGATACCTGACGACGACGTCGTCATCGAGCACCCGCCGTCACCGCACGGCTTCCTCGTGTTCGCAGTTCCCCTCGTGTTTCCGATCCCCGAGGAGTTCGGCCGCGCCATCCGCCTCAACGCCCCGGCCTGCGGCCGGCTCGTCGGACGGTCTCGAAATCGGCGACCCGGCCGGCACAGGTCGACGACGGCACTCTGATGCAGTGGTACAGGGTGCCCGAGGACGACGGGGACCTGGAGTTCAGCGGTCCCTTCAGTCCTCTTCTCGCCGGGGAGTTCCTGCCCACTGGCGCGATCCTCCGTTCGACCAACGATCTCCGCCTGGGTGCACTCGATCAGTCGTCGATCAATCTGAATCGGCACGCACGAGCATTGTGGACATTGATGCAGCAACCACTCGCGGCGCTCGGTGACATCGGACCCACCGGCAAACAGAGCAAGACGGCACGCCGGTTCCGCACAGAACCGAAGTCGACCATCGTCGTCACGCTGCGACGAGCACAGAACTCGCGCTCCGTCGACGATGCGGCGACCACCGTGCAGTACTCACACCGATGGATGGTTCGCGGGCATTGGCGCAAACCGCGGTATCCCAGCTTGTGGGTACGCGGGATCGAAGCGCGAGTGATGCCGGGACGACTGAGCGCGTGAGCGAGGCAGCCGGTGTCAGCACCACTCATCTGACACAGCGGTTGAAGGAACTCATCGGCGTCACGCCGAGCGGCTGGCCCGCACTGCCGCTTCACCGCCACCGTGTTCGCGACCAACCCCGCCGGACCGATCGACTGGGCCGAACTCGCCGGTGGCGCAGGCTACCTCGACCAGGCCCCACTTCGGCCACGAGTTCCGGGCGTTCCCCGGGCTCACGCCGACCCGGTACGTCAAAGTGCGGCGTCAACTCCTGCGCGAACATCCCGGCCACGCGCTGGACAGCTGGCCCCTGCCAGCCGAATTGATTTCCTTCAAGAGCGACAGCTCACGACACGCTAAATTTGGGGCACCCCACAACAGAGGAGAGCCCCATGAGCAAGGTGGTCATGTACAGCTCGGTGTCGGTGGACGGCTTCATCGCGGACGAGCACGACCAGCCCGGACCGCTGTTCGACTGGTTGACCAGCGGTGACGTCCCGCTGGACGAGAGCGGCGAGATCAAGGTGTCGCAGACGTCCTACGACTACACCCGGCCGTACTGGGACCAGATCGGGGCAACACTCGTCGGCCGCCACGTCTTCGACATAACCGACGGCTGGGACGGAAAGCCTCCGAGCGGGATCGACCACGTGGTCGTCGTGACGCACCGGCCGAAGCCCGAGGGCTGGGACCTAAAGGCGCCGTTCCACTTCGTCGACGGCGTCGAGGCAGCCGTGGCCAAGGCGCAGGAGCTCGCGGGTGACCGCATCGTCGAGGTCGCCGCCGGCGACGTCGGTGGTCAGGTGCTTGCCGCGGGCCTGATCGACGAGGTGCGCATGGACGTCGTACCCGTCGTGTTCGGGTCCGGCAAGCGCTACTTCGGGCCGGTCCACGCACAGCACCTGTTGGAGGATCCCGACGTGGTGATTCAGGGCAACCAGGTGCTTCACCTGCGCTATCGGGTGCGTCGTTGACCGATCCGAGCAGATACCCGAAGAAGTCCACGACCAGACGCGGGCCGACCACGACCAGGACGAGCTCATCCCGGCGGCAGAGGTCAGGTCAGGGCAGTCGAAGGGAGCGTCAGGCACGTCGAGGTCTTCCAGATGGGCGGCGTAGGAACCTCCATCCTCGAAGAGACCTCGACACCTACCCCGGGCCGTTCCCGCCTGCCAATTGAGAGGAACCCCAGTGCCGAAAGCCGAACCTGACGACCCGAAGATCGATAGTCTGAACGCCCTGCGGCAGAGGAGAACCGACGACCTACTGTCCGGGCACATACCGCTGACGTCGCTGCTGTACCGCCGACGCCGCTGCTGTACCGACGACGCGACCGGATCGCCGCCAACCTACTCGTCTCCGACGTCCTCACCACGTACATGCGCGGATCCGGGATCGGGCCGGCCGGGGTCATGGTCATGCTCGGCATCGCCGACGACGCCGGGTCCGCGACCTGACCGCCGAGCAGCGCGGGCAGATCACCGACTTCGATCGCCGCGACGAGCGGGCGACAACCCACCCAAGGGTACGTGTCATCTCCGCAGTTCAGATGGCATTTCTTGTCCTGGTCAGGACTCGACCGGAACCAACCGGTCGAGGCGGCCATGGAAGGGGAACCGACCGGGAACGTCGTCGCGCGCCGACTCGATCACCGCGTCCTCGCCGTCGATGCTCACAATGACGAACTCCGAGATGGCGTCGGTATGCACCTTGACGCGGTCACCCACATTCAAACCCGCACGAGTTCCAGGATTCTCGGTCATAGGACATGAATAACCCGTACGGATTCGGTGTGCAAGCCGCAGATACTTGCCGGGTTCGATGCGGCTCCGACTGCCGCAACGGGCTGCGCCACATCGCTTTGCCGATAGCGGATCGTCCACCGGATGATGCAGAGGCAAGAAGCAACATCTACCAGTGGTTGTCGGGATATGGCGCGGGCGGTAGGTAGTTTGGACGGGTCATTCGAATCCTATGAGGCTGGCTGCCTTCCGGCCTGTCAGACCTGTAGAGGAAGGCCACTCGATGGCCCAGACATTGCCGAGCCGGAGACCGCCGGTGAGCTGCCAAATTCGAGAGTGAGATCGATCTGGACCTCGGGCTCGGCGTTACCGTGGAGGACCCACCATGAGGCGCCGGGGACGTCGCCCGGCGTGTGCTCTTCGACCAGACTCCCTGCGATATTACGGAGTGGTGGCCTCCACATGGAACCAACCGTCGTCGGCCAGTATGCACTTCGCGAAGCCGTTCGGGGGTCGCAACACATGACGTTCCGTCATCACGCGCCAGTATGACCACGCGCGAGATTTCCAGGACGAGACTACGAACATTCATCGACGACTCCCGTTTCGAACGATACGGACCGAGCCCAGAAGCAGGTGCAGCTTTGCGCCGAATAGCGATCGGCAACCGGTGTCGGAGCCGCCACCGCGTGCTCAGGATCGGAGGGACCACGGTCGCCAGCGCCCATCTGTCGGCGGGCTGCACCGGTCTGGCACGCAGCTCAGCGGCCCGTGCCGCGGACAGTCTCGTCTCACCGCTCCGAACCCAGCCTTCGCCGTCCCAGGAATGCTCAAGAATCGGCCGGAATCGGCCGGTGATCCGTTCGGACAGCTGCCCGGCAGTCAGCGCCTCGGAATACTCGGCCAACTCCCGCAAGACGTCCTCCGCGGACTCATCACACGCGTGAGCCCGCGCCGGCCACTACAAACATCGACATCACAAACTGTCGGCGTCCACTGACGACTGCCCTGACGGCGCAGCCCCACCTTCCCCGAAGCTTCCAGATCTCGATATCCCCGGAAACCCCGGCTTGCCAGCATGACCGTGCCGGCTCGACATGCTTTCCTGCACGCCGCGTCCGGTGCGGACGCCTAGCTGATTTGCCGAGCGCGCAGGCTATCCTTTATACGCCATCGGCTTTCGGCTCCAGATCCGTGTCATCGTCCGCCACGGGTGAAGGTGCGACGAGGGGGCGCCATTCCGGTCCGAGTTCGTCACCCACGCGCAGTGGTAGTGGGGCATCTCCTTACCAGCGGGGGCTACGAACACCGCGACCTTCTCGTGGAATACCGGGTCGGTCACCACAACCTGCGGTTCGAAAATTTCCTGCGGCAATGTGATCAGGTCCTGCGGGCGAAGCCACTCGATGAAGTGCAGGGTGGCCACCGTCTGCACAATCAGCCGACACACGATCGGAGCTGCGGCCCTGTAGCGTTCGGCAACGCCGTGCTGCGTGGTCTCGGCCAGGCGCTCACCGTCGTTGTGCACGACGTCGCCGTAGATCCAGGCGAAGGCCAACACGTTGTCCGCGACCGCAGGTGTCGGTTCCTGTTCGTCGATGCTCCCGTGCAGGACCGCATATGCCAGGGTTTCCCGGGCCTGCCGGTCGAACTCCGACCATTCCCGTTTGAGGGAGCCGAGGAGCGCGATGACGTCCTTCCGTTCGACATCACGGAGCAGCCACTTCAAGGCTTTCAGAGTGTTTTGGTGGTATGCATCTTCGTCGATCCCGGGCAGCGTGGTCAGCTGATCGAGCTGCTCGACTCCGATGCCACCGACCCCGAAGATCTCGTCGAGTTCCTCAGCGCCCGGTTCGCGCCGCCGCGGCTGGTCACCGCCGACGGGCATCCGATGGTCGCGTGCCGGGCCGTGTTGGGCCGACACCGCCGGGATCCGGCGCAAGCTCAGTCGCCGCTTCGGCGCCGCCGACGCAGACCGGTGGACCTGGACCGAGCACGGCAGCGTGCTCGGCGTGCTGAACCTTGCCCCCGGCACCGAACCCTGGGTGCTCGAGGTCGAGGCGATGAACGAGCCACGCTTCGAGTCGCTGGTCGACACCGTGGCCGCCGCCGATCCCGGGGCGAGACTGCGCGAGCAGACCCGGACGCCGGCAGCCGAGCTGATCGCTCAGGCGCAGGAAAACAGTTTTCGCCCAAGCCAACCCGTCGACCCCACCGAGCCCGAGATCGCGGCGGCGCTCGACGAGCACATCCGCGGATACGAGCAGCAGTGGCTCGACGAGGCGATCCCCGCCCTCGGCGGTCACACCCCGCGCGAGTGCGCCGCCGACCCCACCCGCCGCGACGACCTGATCCGGCTGCTCGACTCCTACCCGCAGCAGGAGCGGCCGGGGGCGATGAGCGCAGGCCAGGCTGCGGGAAGCATTAGGACTCTAGGCTTCCGGCTGCCGCCCACGCACCGAAACCGGCGACATCGTTGCCCAACGGTGACGACCGTGGCCCGCTGCTCGAGGGCGAGGGCGAGGGCGGCACGGTGGGCGTCGTTGAGCGGGTTTCCGCCCGTGCCAGTGCGTGTTCACCGGGTTCGTAGCGCAGCGAGGTGTCCGTCGGCTACCGGCACGACCGCGGACGGTTGACCCAACCAGGCTTCAGGCGGCGTCGAGAGCCTGCTCGACGGTCGGCGCTGTGCGGTATGCGCTCGGGTTGGCGCCGATCCGCACCAACCGCGGCGACGGCGATCCAGGCGATCCAGTCGAATCCGATCGGTGCGGGCCGGGACAGATTTAGACCGTCGATGCGTATCCGATAATGCGTGCGGCGGTGCGGATGATCGGCCGCACGCGCAGTGATCGAGTGGTCGAGTGAACTCGAGGTCGGCGGGGAACGAGTCGGCGGCGGGGTTCCACAGGACGACGTTCGGACGACCGGTCGTGGGGGAAGGTACGTACAGACCGTCGAGATGCGGCCATGTCAGGTGGATGTCGCGTGCACAGGTGGGGCACACAGTGCGCGGTCCGTGAAGCAGTGCATACGAGGCGTGGTGACATACCAGTCAGGCTTCAGCAGATTCAGGCGACGGGTCGGGCGCCGATCTTGGCAGGTCGACCACGACCGATGTGGGTCGTGGCCAACAGATCCGGGTCGTGGCCGACAGGTCCTCCCCTCCCGGCATGCCCCAAAACCCGTACCAGTAATGACAACAGGAAACAGACTCGCAACCGAGTCGGTCCTCACGATCCCCACCGCCCCACGAGGTTGTCGTCACTGCCCACGGCGGTCCCGGGAACGTTAGAGGCAACCGAACCCTCTAGTCTGGCGGGTTTCGAACATCCAGAGCACGAGGAAAAGCCGATCATGGCCACCGACTGCGGCACACCGCGAGTTACCGAATCCGACGAGACCGACACCTCTCCGAACTGCTCACCGCCAGCCGGAAGGACAGCCAGTCCCCACCGTCGACGTCGAAGACACCGACACCGCCGAATACTTCGAACTACCCGGCGCCGACCTGTCCGGCGAAGAACTCACCGTCGCGTCATCCTGAAGCAGGCGGACGAATTCACCTGTACCAGTCGCTTCCTGGTCCACCACCGCAGTCGACTCGCCGATTCCGAGCAACAAATCTGCCGCGACTGCGCCTGAGCACGTCGGACCAACCGAGTAACTCGGCCGTTCTCAGGTGAGCGGAGTCCGCAACGACCACGACTCGATCCGCCGGAGCGGCAACCCTGACGGAGCCCTACCAGGCCGAGAAGAACTCAGGCAGCACGGCGTTTGTGGGCGAACACTGCACTTCGGGGACATGCCGTCACCGCAGGTCAGATCCCCCACCCTGCGAACCAGTCCTTGGCCGGGCGAATCACCGGTCGTCCTGCCGGCCGGGTGTCTGCCGCCCGTACTGTTCGCCCCATGTCCGCCCGCCCCGGCAAGCTCAGCACCGACGCCGTGCTGCCGTCCCTGGCCACCGACGATGACGTCTCAGCGGCTCCTCAGACCCTTGCGGCGGCGGCCCGGACCGAAACGGACATCGAAATGCGGATCCAGACCTCCATCACCCTGTTCGGCGTCGCCGCCGAACCCTGGTTCCCCGCGACGGCCGACGTCGTTGTCACGGTCATCGTCCACACCCTCGACGCGGCGACCTTCGGGCAAGAAGTATCTGCCACCCACCGAGCACGCCGAGTGGGCGCGGGCGACATTCTCCACCAACGGCGCCGCGCACGGATACTTCATCGGCGCCGTCGACCCGAACACCGGCACCCACGGACGCAGGCAACTCGCGTAGCGGCCCTACCTCGACACCGACCTGCAGCCGATACCCCCGCCACGGCAGCTTGTCACCTGCCCGCACTATCTCCTACCTGACCTCGACGGCGGAGCCGAGATCACCATCACCACCACGGCTTGACCCGCGGCAGAACTCAAAACAAAAGCCCGTCGATGTTGAAGGTGAATGCCGCCATGCGAGCCTTGACTGGGCTGGTCGGTTGTTGCTCAGGGGGTTACCAGTGCCACCACACCCGGCGACCCCGTCCCTCGGATCAGTGGCGACAGGAGCATGAAGCCAGGTGCGGCGACCGCAGCCCTCCTCGTCAAGAACCACCTGATGAAGTTCGTCGACTCGTTCTCCCTCGTCTTGTTCAGCTCGACGAGGATGCCTGCAACGTCACTTCACGCCACACCAATCGAGTGCAGTGAGCGCCAAACTCTTGGTTGCGGAGATGATTTCGTCTACGTCACAGTATTCGTTCGGCTTGTGGGCGTTTGCCAGATGGCCCGGCCCATAATTCACAACCGGAATATCTGTTCGCGCAATCCAAGTCGCGTCACAGGCGGCGGGGAATGCCTCGACTATGGCTGTGCTGCCGGTCCCCTGTTCGTGAGCGTTACCGAGAGCGCGGACGATTTCGTGATCATCTGGGGTGTTGAAGCCCGGAAACTCGACCAGCCACTCGTAGGTGGGTGGGTGCTCCGCCAACCAAGGGTCCAAGGCGACCGACCGATTGACGAAACTCTCGATCTCGAGCTTCACTTCGTCGGAGTCGTCCTCCGGTGGATACCAAACGATGAACTCGATCTCACAGTACTCAGCAAAGACAAATGGAATGTCGATGTCCTTCCCACGTCCGTGAATCGTTCCGGGCATGACGACGAAATGTCCCGACTTGAACAGTGGGCGTTGCTTGCTCAGCCCCCATTGCTCTTCGATCCGGTACAGCGCTTGCAGAACCAAGTAGCCTTTGTCAATCGCGTTCACGCCCGCACGTGCACCGGCCCCGCCGGCCCGTACCAGCTCGCGGCGAAGCCCTGGATGCCCGGCGAGTCCCTCGACTCGAACTCGACCCCACAACAAGCTCGCAGCAGTTGGGTTGATCGTCAGCGGGGAATCGAAACTAGCGGATGGCTCGACGACTATCGCCGCGTCCGCAATGTATCCGTGCTGTAGCATGCAACCTGTCCCGACTTCATGCTCGCCCAGTTCTTCACCTGCCACGGAATGAACGACCAGGTCGCCGGCTAGCTCGATACCTGACGTTCGGATCGCTTCGATCGCACTGAAGGCAGCGACCATCCCGCTCTTCATGTCGCTTGCCCCTCGGCCATGTATTCGGCCGGACACTTCGCTCGCGACGAAGGGGTCACCTGTCCATGTATCGAGATTCCCCGCCGGTACGACATCGATGTGGCCGTTGAGCAACAGCGACCGACCTGTGCCACCGCCCTTCACGACACCAGCGAGGTTCTCGCGTTTTTCTTGGCTCTTGACGAGTTGGGAGCTGTCGAAGAGATAGCCGAATCGGTCGCGGAGCAAGAGGTTCGCCTCGGATTCCTGACCGAGGTAGTCCTCGGACCGGACGCCAGGGTAGTTCGGATTCACGCTGGGCACCTCGACCAGACGTTTCACGTCGTCGATAATTCGTTGACGCGAGTCCTCGATCGCGGCGAGTACCCGCCGGACTGCATCTTCTGTCATGTCCGCGTCCTTTCGAATTGAAGTGATGATTTGAGTCATCGGCTGAGTGGAGCCTGACCCGGTTGGTCCACGAAACCATCGATCTGCAGTCGTCTGGGTGGCCATGGCGCTTGCGCAGAAGCGATCAGCCTCGGATCCGCTCGCGCTCTCCATGCCATTCGCGGTCGCGTAACTCGTTCTTGCGAGTCTTACCGGTCGAGGTCTTCGGTAGCTCGGGTAGGAACACGATTTCTCGTGGCGCCTTGAACGCCGCAATGTGCTCTCGCGCGAACTGCGTCAGGTCGCAGTCGGAGACGGTGGAATTCGTCTTCAGAACCACGAACGCTTTGGGTCGTTCTCCCCATTTCGTGTCCGGAACGCCGATCACCGCGACGTCCAACACCGATGGGTGGGACATGAGAACTTGCTCGACCTCGATTGTCGAGATGTTCTCGCCGCCGGATATGACGATGTCTTTGGCGCGGTCCATGAGCTGTATGTAGCCATCTGGGTGCATGACTCCCAGGTCGCCGGAATGGAACCAGCCCCCGGAGAAGGCCTCCGCGGTTGCCGAATCGTCGCCGAAGTACCCCTTCATGACTATATTTCCGCGCATGACGATCTCGCCGATCTCGGTGCCGTTGCTGGCTACGTCGACGAGTTCGCCATGCGGACCGCGTTGAGTGCGGACTACCCGCACTGGGCCGGAGGCGAGCATTCCCACTCCTTGACGCGCCAGCAGCCTCGCCAGTGTGTCCTCATCGAGCGCGGCCCAGTCTGCCTGAGGTTCGCATACTGCACATGGGCCGTACGTCTCGGTGAGGCCGTACACATGCACGATTTCGGCTCCGAGTGCTCTGACCGCCCGGATGGTGGTTGGGCTGGGTGGAGCTCCTGCTGTGGTGATGGTCATGCTGCGGTCGAGCGGATGCGCTCCATCGGCAGTGGCGAGCGTCGTGAGAACCGTCGGTGCACCACTCATATGGTCGATCTTTTCGCTGTCGATGAGTGACCACATCGCGTCACCGCGAACCACACGGATGCATACGTGAGTTCCGGATGCGGCAGTGACTGCCCAGGGGCCGCACCAGCCGTTGCAGTGGAACATCGGCAGTGTCCACAGGTATTTAGTGTCGATGTCGAAGTGCTGATGGTGAATCTGGCTGAGAGAGTTGAGGTACGCGCCACGATGGGTGTACATCACCCCCTTCGGGCGACCGGTGGTGCCCGACGTGTAGTTGATCGAGATGGTTCGGGTCTCGTCGTCGACCTCCCAGGGCAAACGCTCTTCCGACCCGCGTGCCATGAGTGCGTCATAGGTGAGGTGTGACTGCGCGGTGTCCACGTAGCCACCGTCCTGCTGCGGTAGTTGTACGGTCTCCCGAACTGTCAGCAGCGACGTATCCTGCAACTGTTCGAGGAAGACGGGTTCGCCGAGGAGAAGAACAGCCTCAGAGTGGTTACATATGTACTCGATTTCTGGTGGCGACAATCGCGTGTTGATTGCGACCAGTACCGCGCCGATAAGTGGGACCGCATAGTGGGCCGCCAATAGCTCAGCCGAGTTGGTTGCCAGATAGGCAACTCGGTCACCGGGTCCGACTCCTGACCGGCGAAGACCGTGCGCAAGACGTGTGACTATGGATGCGAGGTCGGAATACGATATGCGCCGCCCCCCGTCTACGACCGCGGTCTTGTTCGGATGTACTTCAGCCGAGCGCTCAAGGAATTTCAAAGGCGTCATCGGTGTGTCCAGTCCTGTCACGAAGGCTCCCTTCTACTTGAAACGGTTTGGTCATGTCGTTGCGAGTCAGCATGTTCAGTCGATCGCTGTTCGCTGGGTCAGCGCCCGTGTGCACGCTCCCAAGGTTTCTGAATGTCCATGCGTGGCGTCTCACCCGTGCCCTGACGCGTGGGGCTGTCCGCGCGTCAGATTCTTCGACAAAGCGCACCGATTTCTTGAATCCACCTCGGACAAGGAATATGTTGGACTTGCCCCAACAAAATGCTGGCAACCTTGCGAGTGTCGGTACCTACGCAATCCATGATGTGTCATCCAGCGTTACTGCAGACTCGCTACTTAGTATGTTCGATAGCCGTCAACTACGAGCTTACGAACGGCTCTGCGCGCGCGATCGTTGGAAAGCGCGCCAGGTCATAGCGCGAGTACTGGGGTCATCGGTCACACCGGGCTTCAATCGATGAATTGCCTGGTTGTGTGGCGCGGACTTCACAATATCGGGATTCGAATACGCTTCATCCGAAATCTGGGCGAGTACCGCGATCCATTGATCCAGGGACTCTTTGCCGTACATTTCGCCGGCCTCTGGTGTGAAAGGCTCAGGAATTAGCCACGGTTCATGGCTGGTCCACATCGCGTCGATCCCGAAGTCAGTCATACGGTTCTGCACATCGTGCACGTCGACGCCGGTGTCTTCCTTGAGGATCTGCATGCTGTAACGCGTCATCTCGAGGCGGGGGCTTGTACTCTCTGGGTGCGACCGAGTGACGCCTCGGATTGCAAGTAGCCCTTTTTCCATGTAATTGTTTCCCAATACAGAAATGTCGGACGCCTGGGCGATACCCTCAGCGCCCATTGCTCGCACCCATGCGTACGCTTTGAGGATTACAGGCACGTTGCCCCAGAATTCGCGTATTTTTCCGACACTGTCGGGGCGGTCGTGATCGAGGTGGTAACGCTCACCGTCGAAGGTGACAAGCGGAGCGGGTAAGAACGGGGCGAGCTCAGCCGAACACCCGTAGGCGCCAGTAGCGGGTCCTCCGACGCCGCTCTTAGGTGCGCCGAAGGTTTTGTGAAGCATGAACATACATGCATCAAAGCCGATTTCACGGGGTCTGATCTTCGACATCGTTCCATTGAAGTTGGCGCTGTCGTAGAAGCAGAGGCCGCCCGCTTCGTGGACTATCTCCACCCACTCCTTCATCTCGGGGTTGTAGACGCCCATGTCATCGGGATTACCGACCATCAAAGCCGCGGTGCGATTCGACACGGCAGCCTTGAGCGCGTCGAGGGATGGGTAGCCGTTCTCGTCGAGCATCAACGTAATCACCTTGAACCCCGCGGCGGCGGCTGTCGCGGCGTTGCAAGGGTGAGTTTGAATAGTCGTGATGACTTCGTTTCGTTGTTCCAGCTCACCGCGGGAGGCATGATAGGCGCGGGTCACCGAGGCGTTGACGAAAGCAGCTTCCGCCCCTCCACCAGCTTGAAACACGAACTGGTCCATTCCGGAAAGCTCACGCAGAATGAGATCCATCCCGTGCACAATTTCCAGGGTTCCCTGCAGTGTGTCCTCGTGCTGCAGCGGATGTACTTCGGTGACTTCCGGCCGCCACGCAAGTGCTTCGTTGACCTGCGGATTGTATTTCATCGTGCAGGTTCCGAAAAGACTGACACCCATCATTCCCAGCGTTTGTTGTGACAAGCGCAGGTAGTGGTACAGTACCTCAGGCTCAGACATCTCGGGCAACGCGGGACGGTCGCCTCGGCGCACGGCGGTGGGGATCAGGTCGACCGCTGCGCCAACCCGTGCTTCGATGCCGTCTTCGGCGTGAGAGAACACTGCACCTCGACGGCCTGGGTAGCCCATCTCCATGATGATCGGTTCGTTCCAAACCGGGGCCTGGATTTCGTTTACCCTAGTGCTCATTTGCAGTCACCTCTCTGAGAGCGCCCACCAGGCGGTCAATATCAGCTTTTGTATGGATCTCGGTGACACAATAGAGCGCACTGGCACCTAACTCAGGGAAATCCCTCGTCAGGTCTTTCCCGCCGAAGATCCCGATATTCAATAATGCATCGTTGATCTCTTCGACGGTCTTACCTGTGTTGTCGAAGTTGATGACGAACTCTTTGAAGAAACCCGATGGAAAGGCAACTCGGACCCCATCGATCTCCGATAACAACTGTGCCGCATAGTGCGCGCGCTGCAGGATCAACCCCCCGACGTCCTCGAACCCTTGAGGCCCCATCAACGCCATGTATGTGGTTGCCGCGATGGCCCACATGTACACCGAATGTCCGGTCCAGTCATTTCCCTTGTCTCGCAAACCGTAAGATGATTGCTCGAAAAGACCGAGACCGAATCCGTATTCCCCAGGCTTGATCGTTTCGGCAATACTGATGAACAAGGTGGGATACTGATGAGCGTAGCGATCCTCGTCGCGTGAGGCGATGAAACCACCGACTCCCCCGCCGGTGTGCATATGGATGCCAAGCGGCTGGGTCGTTCCGACAACGATGTCCGCGCCGAAATCCACTGGCGATGAAAGAACGCCGAGGGAAATGGGATCGACACCGACGATGGTTTCCGCACCTACGGCACGCGCAATGGCCGCGATCTCGGCCCCCTGATGCTCAATGACGCCAAGATACGATGGCGTTTCGAAGTACACCGCAGCTGTGTGCTCACCTACCGCTGCCCGAAGATCGTCCAGGTCGATCAGCCCGCTGGCGGGGTCATAGTCGATCAGCCGGACTGCAATGTGGCTCTCCATCTCTGTTGGCTCACAATAGTTGCGGATCACGGACAACCGCTCGGGATCGATGGCGCGGACAACCGCGACCTCCGCGCGTTGTGTAATGCGGGCAGCCATTCGTAGGGCGTGGCCCGCGGCGGACCCCCAACTTCGGACGGGCAGTCCCACCAGATCGAGTTTCAGCAGCTCGCCCAGCTGGCTGCAGAACTCAAACCATGCCTGATTCCGGCCGTGATCCGAGCTGGGCTCGCCAAAGACTGAGGTGAGCCATTCGTTTCGGCGAACCACTTCGTCGCAGGCTGCGGGGACATGGTGTTGCCACAGGCCGGCTCCGAGGAAGTTCAAGTTCTGCTCGCACGTGCGGTTCTTCGCGAGGGTGTTCACGAGATGCCGTCGGAGTTCGGCTTCGCCGAGGGTCGGCGGCAGATCGAATTTCCGAGTAGTGCGGTGGTCGGTGGGAATTTGCTGGAAGAGTTCGGCGATGGTGGGGACGCCTATTGCGTCGAGCATCTCCTGCTGAAGCGCGGGCACTGAATTTGCCATGTACGGATGCGCTGTGCTGTTACTCATGGATGCCTTCTTATGCCTTTTATGGTTGATGTTTATTCATGAGGCGACTTTATGAATCACACTGTGATCATTGCCCGTTTGAACATGGATATAACCGGTAAGCCTCTCGTCCAATTCGAGATCGCCGGTATCGACTCGGAGTGGCGTATTGCCGAGCGCAATCAGCTTCTCGATTGATGAGAAAACCATAATGTGATCGAGCCCAGCTTCGCGAATTACTCTTGGGCTGATTTGCTGGTTTCCGCGCCCGAAGAGGCTGCCTTGGCCACCGAGAACGCCGACGACGATTCGAGTCTCTCGACCACTCATCAGTCGAAGTAGAGTGCTTTCATCGACGTCGGTTCCGACCATTTTGCCGTCGAGAACGGCATCGACGCCCAACAGGGTCGAGTGCAGATTCAAAGCGCTGGCTATGCGTTGTGTAGTCGTTCCCGGGCCAAGGATGTATAGGCAGTCGGGCCGCATCCCTTTCGCCAACTGGTGAGCGGCGGCGTCCAGATCTTGTTCGCTCCCCGGCCGCGAGCCGGACTTTGCGTTCTGGACGAGATGACGCTCGAAAGGGCTGCGCGCGTAGCCGTAGAGGCGCGCGGACATCTTGTCGTTGCGGATCGCTGCCTCGTCGAGATCCATGATCTCTGCCTCGCGTAACCTGGCCATGGGATTTCGGGACAAGTACAGACCAGCTAGACGGCCGGCGTTCGCTGGGTTCGTGCCGAACAGTGCCGAGTGCATCTTCACACCGGCGGGCACTCCGACCATGGGGACACGATCCCCTACTGACGAAAATATGTCTCGCGCAGTGCCATCGCCGCCGACGAACAGAATCAGGTCAACCGGTCGAGCGGCCATGATGGCTGCGGTCGCTCGAGTATCGGCAGCGGTTGAGCAATGAGCTGCCAATTCGTACACCGCTTCCGGCCTAAGACCTGCTGCGCGCGCACAACGTTCGCCCATCTCGGCAGGACCGGTGAGGAGCCGGAAAGAAGCTGTGGTAGCAGCGAGCTGAGTCAGCGCGAGGCTGGCTCGAGCCTGCGAGGTAGGCCGGGCGCCACGCGATTGCGCTTCGCGAAGTATGTCGGCTCCGTCGGTGCCTTTAAGACCCACGGCGCCGCCCATCCCTGCCACGGGATTGACGATCAGTCCTAGTGTGGGCGGTGTCGCGTCGCCATCCTGTGTGGAGATCTCTCGCACGTCTATCTCCTATCCGGCGGGGGCAGGCCGCAATCGACTGCTACGGTGCGAATCGACAAGCGGTGGGAACGGTAGTTGCTCGATCGCATGGAGTGGGTTGGTGCCGGTCGGCCAATTAGAGAACCAGTTCACCCGGGCCCTTGTATTCCTGAATCATGTTTCCGCCATCGATGGTGATGAGTTGACCCGTTACGTACGAAGACTCTTCCGATGCGAGAAAGCCAACGAGAGCACCAATTTCACGGGGTTCACCGCTTCGCTTGAGTGGTGTGTTTTCGCCACCGATATGCATTCCGGGAGTCAACGCTGCAGTGTTGACGTATCCGGGCGCGATCGCGTTCGCTGTGATTCCGAACTGGCCGTTCTCCAGTGCGATGGACTTGGTGAGACCGACAACACCTGCTTTGGCTGCCGCGTAGGCGCCCAACCCAGCGATCGCGCCGACCGGCCCGGTCACAGAGGAGAAGTTGACGATGCGGCCGTACCGCTGTTCAATCATGTGCGGTAACACCGCTCGCACACAATTGAATTGAGTGGTGAGGTTAATGGCGAGAGTGCGCTCCCATGATTCGATCGAAGTCGTGGCAAGGATCGGTACCTCGAAATCGACATCGTCACCCTTCTTTGCGCGCGCTGCGATTCCTGCGAGATTCACCAGGCCGTCGATGACACCGGCGCCTTTGACTACGTGGTCGATCAGGTCGACGACATCCGAATGATTCGTCAGATCCACGGTGTGGGATCGGACGTCGAACCCTTCCCGCGCGAGATCATCTCGTCGCTCGTGGACCTGCTCGGAAATGTCCACCAGAGTGAGCAATGCACCTTTCTGCGCCAGCACCCGGGCGCTCCCGAAGCCGATGCCCTGAGGATCGGCGACCCCCGTGATGACGACACTTCTGTTCTCTAGCTGGCCGGCCATGGTGTTTCTCTTTCTGTAGAACGCCGCCACTCACTGAGCGGCGAGTGGAAGATGGCATGCAAGGGCGAGTGTGCGAGGAGAGTCTCAGAGGTTGCTGTGTGGTTCCCCGGCCGCGAGTCCCTTCGAGAGGTCCACATCACATCTGTTGTCGCCTCTGATTCTGCCGAAGTTTTACCGACGAGAGAAACAACGAGTCCATTCAGATTTACGCACTTCTGTTGTGGATTGTTTGATCGGATGTCCGTGGGGCAGTTCTCGCACATTTCAACTGGACGTCTAGTGCGGGGGCGCTGTCGTGACCCCCACCGTTTGGTGAGAGTGGCCTCGGTCGCGAAGTCGATATCGAAGTAACGAGGCCGATTTCCCTCCGGTGCACAGCGCGTGGGGAATAGTCGTCTCCTAGCACCGCGAGTTGGGACGGTTGGGAACGACTCGATCGATCTGTGTCGCATGCGCACTTTGGCGCGTCGGTTGGCGTGGGTTTGAGACGCTGCGACCCGATTGCTTGCCGCAAGATCGGCGGATCGTCGAGGCCTGGTGAGGTTGTGTGGTTTTGCGACAATCTTGTGGGCGGACGGCATTAGCCGTCTGCAACTCGGACATCAAGACTGTCTTATGAATCTGCAGAGTAAGGACGGGGTTGACGTCGAGTGCCCGGATCTCTGCGCGGCGTTTGGGGCTCTGGCAAGTCGAGAATCCCGAGACAGGGCACTAAAGATTTCTCGCCGACGACCTGCTGACCAAGCTGCTTGCTGCTCCACCCGCCAATGCGATGGCCAGCACCGCGATCAGAGCCACGGCTACGCCGTAACCGCCGACCAGCAGCGGAAGATTCTTCACTACCAAAAATACCAGTGCCCCGAACGCCACCAGCGAGACAGTCGGCGCAATGAACGTCGTCAGCCAGGATCCTCGTTCGTGTCCGCGGAAGAACACGATGACCGCCAACGAGGTCAAAGCCATCAACACGATGATTCCCAGAGTGGCTGCGCCGGAGAACCACGTGTACAGATCGAGCACTGGATCCAATCCCAGAATGACGGATCCTGCGATGGCGAGGAGGCAGTATGCGGTGACTGCCAGCGATGCCCGCGACGGTGCGTGATGAAGGGGATGGGCCCGACCCAATGCCGAGGGAAGCAGACCCGCCGCGCCGAAGTTGAAGGTGAACCGGGCGAGCACGTTGTGGAAGGTCAGAAAGCAACCGAAGAGGCTTACAAGAACAAGTATCTGAACGGCATCCTGTCCGAAGACGCCTAGGAACGTCCATGCCAGTTCGGTGACCAGGGTCTGAGGGTTCTCGGTTGCTTTCGCGACGAGACTGTTGGGGCCGGTACCTACTGCGACGGCAAAAAGACTGAATGCATAGAACAATCCGATGGCGGTGATGGACACGTATGTCGCTCGGGGAATTGTTCGATGTGGATTACGCGCCTCGCTCCGGAAAATCACAGTGGCCTCGAAGCCCACGAACCCGAAGAAGGCGAACATCAGGCCGAGCGATGGCGTGCCTTCGGTGAAGCGAAGTGGGTTCAGGGCCGATGGGGTGGTTCCCTGGGGCCCACCACGAAACACCATGACGAAATCGAGCACCAGCATGATCGCAAGTTCGAGCACCAACGAAACGCCGAGAACCTTGGTGCTCAATGCGATGTCGCGGTAAGCCAACACCCCAGTAATGAAGAGCGACACCGTGCTCCACGCCCACCACGGAATCACGGTACCGGTGAAGTACTCAACGGCACTTGCAGTGGAAGCGCCCAAATATCCGACGAGCGCGACGAACAGCATCGCATACGACACCAGCGCCAGTGTGGCTGCCCCACGTCCACAGACGTGACCCAGGCCGACGCGAATGAAGTCGTAAAAGGCGCCGGCGTCTGTGACTTCATGGGCCATTCGAGTGAAGCCGACGGCGAATACAGCCAAAGCCAACGCTGCCACAACGAAGAACAGGGGGGACACGGGACTTTTGCTGGCACTGACCACAACTGGAAACACCGCTACTGCGGCCGCCAGCGGGGCAGCACCGGCAGCTACCAAAAATACGACACCTCGGACGCCGATGCCTTTACCCATGGGGACCTTGGCGGTGCCGGTCTCAGTACTGACGACTGAACCAGAGGATGTCGAGGACGATTTTTGAGACATGCCTGCCTACCTGACGTGGGTGGTCGATCTCGCCGATCGGTCTAGTGCGAGATGATGAAAGTAGATCTTCTTGCTAGGTTGTGCTCGCTGTGAGCGGTCTTGCTGCGTTGATTCCGCGGAGCGTCCTGTCGGGTGGACAACGATTGATGACGGGTCGCGGACCAGCAGATCGGCCGCCATGTCAGCCTGGAAATACGACCGATTAGGGTATCGATTGCCTCGGTTGTCGACGCACCGCTCGTTTGCAGTCTGCTGGTGATTGTGACCTCACGGCTTTGGACTTGTGGCCGTCGACGTGATCGCCCCGCAGCGGAGTTCACCAAGGAGCGTGCCAGCGTCAGAAGCGTTCGCTGCATACTCGCTCCTTTCGGTCGAATCGGCGGACCTCAGAGACGCGCGTCACATCCAACTGCGAGTGTGCCGCACGAAACTGAGGTGAGGGAAACAGAATTTTTGACTCTATTCACGCTGATCTGTTGTGAATCGGAGACCCGGGGGCCATGATGGTTGGCGTTGCAGTTTAGATACCGAGAGCGAGTTCGATGGACGTTCATACGCGTCGTCTACGGCATTTCGTGGCAGTTGCAGAGACCCTTCACTTCACCCGTGCAGCAGAGAGTCTGTACGTTTCGCAGCAGGGTTTGAGTCGCAGCATCACTGAACTCGAACACGATGTAGGCGTACCGCTGCTTAAAAGGACAACGAGAGCAGTCGAACTGACCGACGCTGGCAACGCCTTTCTCCGTTCAGCGCGTGAGGCGTTGGCAGTTCTGGACGCGGGCGTGGCAGACGCGCACCGAGCGCATTCCAAAATGTCCGGTGTTCTGCGCATCGGGTTCTTTGCCGCGTCAGCACTGGAGCTGACACCGTTGATTATTTCGGAGTTCAGAACTCGTCACCCGTCCGTCAGCCCTCGGATCGAAAGCTACGACCTCACAGATCCCTCCTGTGGTCTGCGGTCCGGAGAGACGGATGTGGCGTTCTTGCGGCTACCGATCGATCTGGCCGACCTGGACTCTGAAGTTTTGTTCACTGAACCGCTTGCGATTGGGATGACGAGCTCGCACCCTCTTGCAGCGCAGAAGGTGGTGCTGTTGTCTGATTTGCAGGATCAGGTAATTTCAGCACCGCGTACCGACGACGCACGTTGGCGCGCGTTTTGGACACTGCGTGATCTCGGGGTCGACGATGACAATCTGCCCCGCATCAGCAGGGAAACCGCAACGATGGATGAAGAGCTGGACAACGTAGCGGCGGGTCTCACTTTGTCGGTGTCTGTGCCCAGCATGGACCGATTCGCACATCGGGCGTCGCTGGTGTACCGAACGCTGGGTCAAGTGCCGGGATCGACGCTATGCGTCGGATGGCGCGGACAACCAACTCCACTGGTCCAAGCATTCATAGCCGTCTCGCGAAAGGTCCGCGACGAGCACCGCGACCTCGTGACCCGAATTGAAAGCGGTAACGCCGACTGATGGGTACTTCTTACTTGTAATGGGCTTGGTTGCAACTCAGTCGGGCTCATCGCAGCGACGGGCAGCGGAAGAGGGTGGCCCCACACCGGTTTATCGGCACCGCGACCGGCCCCGGTCGGCCCCACATCGATTAGCGCCGCACACGCGCCACTCGAGAATTCCCCCGCAACGACGCCGACAACGCACGGCTGCTGCCCGAGGGTGAATTAGAGGTTGCGCCGCTTCCCTACCTCCGAAAAGCGCGGAACACTCTCCGAGATCACGAGCCATCAGGCATCACGAGCCGTCAGGCGGCGGTGCGCTGGCTTCGGCTCCGAAGCATTGTGGGCAGGACTATCACGACCGCCAGAAGAACCTGGATAAGTGCGAGTGCGCTCGCACCATAGAACAGCGACTCGAGCGGACCGCTCGCCGCAGTGGCGGCGTCAATGGTGTGGGAGGCCAAGCGGTGACGGTGTCCGAGGGTCGCGGTGTTCGCCGCACCGTTGAGGGTGTTCATCATCGAGACCATCAGCATCGCGTGTAAGACGAGCATCCCGGCTGCCAATGCCCCCGTGGTGGCCCAGTCGCGGATGGTCGGCTTGGTCCACAGATGCCCGACGCAGGCCAGGCAGGCGCAGGAGAGGGCGAGCATCAGCAGGCTGGTGCCGGGAAAGTGGGGTAGGTGGGTGAGCAGCACCGGAATGTGTGCTGCGACGCAGGCCAGAACCAGGAGGGCAGCGACCTTCCCGGCGGCGGCCGCCCGCACGGGATTGTCCGGCAGGGTGGGCCGCCAAACGGTGGCGGCGGCGGAGGCGGCCATGAGTTCTCCTTGGGCTCACTCGTGGTTCCCGGCAAGGACGCACCCTGAGCTGGGTACGGAAAGGGGGCGCACAGGTTTTCGGCGCTGGTGCAGTGCGGCGGGTTTGCCGGAAGTGTGTGGCCGGTCCGCACCATGATTGGCGCGGACCGAACCGGTCACGGTCATCTGCTGTCGAGTTCGGATTCTGCCTCCTTGAGGGCGGCGAATTCTTCTTCGGGTGCCTTCGCAACGATGTGGTGTCGGCTGTAGAAGGCGAAGTACGCGATCATCACCGCGTACGCGGCGGCCGCGTACAACACCACCGAGGGGTCGACCATGAATCCCGCTGCCAGGGCGGCGACGGCCAGGACCAGGGCGATACCGGAGGTGAGCATCCCACCGGGGGTGCGGTAGGGGCGGTGCAGGTGCGGTTCCCGGATCCGCAGGACGATGTGCGAGATCATCATCAGGATGTACGAGACCGTGGCCCCGAACACCGAGATCAGGATGAGCAGGTCCCCGGAACTGGTGAGAGACAAAATGAATCCGATCACTCCGGGGACGATCAGCGCCAGGAACGGGGTCCTGCGCCCGTTGGTCAGCGACAGCACCTTGGGCAGGTAGCCGGCCCGCGAGAGCGCGAACGTCTGCCGCGAGTAGGCATAGGTGATGGTGAAGAAGCTCGACACCAGACCCACCAGGCCGATGACGTTGACGAACTGGCTCAGCCAGGTGGTGCCGCCGTTGGCGGCCTCCATGGCGTCGATCAACGGGTTGTCGGAGTCCTGCAGGGTCGATGCGCTCGATCCGCCGGGTCCGAGGGTCAGCAGCAGCGCGGCGAGGGTGAGCAGCACCAACACACCACCGATCAGTCCCTTGGGGATGTCGCGCACCGGGTTGCGGGCTTCCTCGGAGGCGAGGGGGACGCCTTCGACCGCGAGGAAGAACCACATCGCGTAGGGCAGGGCGGCCCAGACTCCGACGATGCCGAACGGCAGGAAGCTGTTGGCGCCGACAGCATTGGTGGGGGCGATGTCGATGAGGTTGCTGACATCGAAATGCGGGATCATCCCGATCGAGAAGGCCAGCAATCCGATCACGGCGACGATGGCGATGCCGAACATCAGCTTGAGTACCTGTGAGACGCCGTACAAGTGCAGACCGATGAAGGCGATGTAGAACACTGCATACACCAGGGGTCCGCTGATCCCGAAGAGGCTGTCGACATAGGCGCTGATGAACGTGACCACCGCGGCCGGGGCGAGGACGAATTCGAGGAGCACGGCGGTGCCGGTCAGGAAGCCGCCCCACGGTCCCATCGCGCGACGGGCGAAGCCATAGCCGCCGCCGGCGGTGGGGATGATCGAGGCCATCTCGGCCAGGGCCAGGCACATTGCGGTGTACATCAGGCCCATCAGTCCGACCGCGATGAGCATGCCGCCCCAGCCGGCGTGGCCGATTCCGAAGTTCCAGCCGGCGTAGTCACCGGCGACGACGTAGCCGACGCCGAGTCCGATCAGCAGGACCGGTCCTGCGGTGCCGCGGCGAAGCTGACGGCGGAGCATGTAGTCGTCGGCGACGGTGTCGTAGTCGACTCCGGCCGCGGCGTGGGCACCGGTGGTGCCCGCGTGGGTGTGGCGGCTGGGGGCCGCCACCGGATCGGTGCTCATGGCTAGTCCTCGCATCCGCAGTGCGACCCCTCGGCCTGCCGCTCGGGGCGGGGCAGGTTCAGGGTGGGGTTCTGATCGAAGAATCCGTGGGGTTGGAGGATGAAGCCGACGTGCTGGCGGGGCATGACCGGCCAGTCTTCGAGGCGCACCACGTGGTGCATTCCGAAGGTGTACCAGACCACGATGTCCTCGTCGACGATGTTGCGGTTGCCCGCGATGTAGGAGGGAAGGCCGTCTCCGCCGCGGGACTGGTTCGGGTACTCCCCTGCCGGGAAGCGTTCGGTCTCGTCGTAGGCGGTGACCCAGAAGTTGTTGGTGGCGAACCCGGCTCGCTTGGCCACCCAGGAATCTGGAGTGGCGGACAGGGTGATTGCGTCGGTGGGCTGGAGCCGGTAGGCGACCGGTTCGTCGACGATGTTGCGGCGGTCGTGGTTGACGATCTTCCAGAATCGGTGCTTGCCGGCGTCGGCGCGGCGGGCGGCGTCCTGTTCTCGTTCGAGGAGGCGGTCGACGGTGTAGAAGCAGCTCTGTGTCGGGTTGGTGTCGGGCACCTCGGTGTCGACCTCGTAAACCGCGTTCTTGGTGCCGTCGAGCTCGAAGTCCATGCGCACGTTGAAGATGTGCTGGTGGATGGGGGCGTAGAGGCCGTCGTTGTTGAGGGTCTGCCCGTACAGCGACTTGGTGCCCGGCTGCTGACCGGCGGTGGAGAGGATGCCGGTGGCCTTGACCAGGAACTCGATGGTGCCGTCGAGGTAGAGGTGCCAGTAGAAGCCGTACTCGTAGTTGGCGACGGTGGCGATGAAGGAGATGATCAGCTTCCGTGAGCGCCGGACCTCGGCGGTGTCCTGCCGGTAGTCGTAGTGCTTCCACATGATCGAGTCGTCTTCCTCGTGCATGCAGACCGCGTTCTTGATCGTCATCGGGTTGCCGTGGCTGTCGCTGACGATGCCGTCGAAGTACTGGATCTCGCCGAGGCAGTCGCAGCCGAGTGCCAGGGAGTTCGCCAGGGCACCGATGTTGTATTCGCCGGCGTCGAAGGCATTCTTCTTGTGCTGCACCGGGGATGGGTCACCGTAGGGCACCACCATTTCCACCAGCGAGGCGCGGTTGATCACCGATCGATCGGTGCCGCCGTCCCGGAACTTCAGCTGATGCAGCACCAGACCCTCACGCGGGGTGAAGCCGACCCGGAAGCTCCAGCCACCCCAGGTCACGTGCTGGCCCTCGACGTGGAAGGAGCGGCCCTGGGGTGAGGTGATCTCGAGGGGCTTGATGTCGGTGCGGGCCGGACCGACGTGCTGGGGCAGGTAGTTGCCGGTTTGCTGCGGAACAGGGATGAGGCCGTTGTCCTCGATCTCGACGACCTCTCCGTTGTTGAGGTCGTAGATGATGATCAGGCCCTCGGCCGGGTGCGCGTAGGGGCTGTCATCCGGATCGAGCCGGGTAAAGACGAGGGCCCGCATCAGACGGCGACCCTGGTCGTCCTTGCCGAAGTACCCGGCCGACCACGGCTCGATGCACACCAGGTCCAGGTTGGTCAGCCCGCGGCTGGCCAGGGCTTCGACGACGCGGGGATCGCGTTTGCAGTTCACCTCACATTCCTCGAACTCGTCGAGCATGATCGGCGGCTGGGCACCGGACGGCAGCTCCACCCACCGCTCGAGACTCTCGTTCTCGAGGTCGACGGTGGCCTCGTAGCCATATCCGGTGGACCGGTCGATCAGCACGGCGCTGGCCTCGCGGCGAATCTGCGACAGGTCGCCGCGCAGTGCCTTCTTCGACGGTTCCTTCAATTCCACCTGCACGAACCGGAAGCTGTCCGCCAGCGCCTGTGTGCTCTTCAGCACCGACACCGCCTTCGAGATTTCGTCGCGGCTGAGGGGGTCGAGGGGATGAGTTCCCGGTGCGGCGACCGTGCGATCGATTTCCTGAATGGACATGGGTGTCTCGCTCCTTGGCATGGTTCTTTCCACGACGTCGACATCACGAAGAGGTGCCCTCGATGGCGGGCATTCCGGGTGGCACGGCGGCCGGGCCGGTTCATGGATCGATCGGTGGAGATGTCTGCGTAGATCAACGGACTATTCGCTTAGCGATGTGATCGGCCGCCGACGCCCTTCGAGATGTCCCTGAGGAGGAACCTCACGGGGTGCGGTCAACCGCCCACAGCACGAACCGTAACGCCGCCGTGTGACCGGGAGCACACGGCTGAGAGAACAAAGGTGAGAACTTCGCACCGGAAAATTCTCGACCTGGTTAACATGGGTGAAACATTCTCGTCATGTATCGGAAATGGTTGGATTCGACGCTGGACGTGACATCGAGCACCACCCAGGGCCGCGTGCAGCCTGCTGACCAGGCGACTTCGCGGCTTCTTCAGAGATGAGCGTGCGGAACATGACGACTTCACCGCACAAGCGGGCGCTGGTCGCGACGCGGTCCCCCGTGCAGGGGTTGCCGCGCCGTCAGCTGCCCTTCATACCGGTGTTCGCCCAGTCCGTCGCAGCGGTCGCACCGTCCGGTGCGGCGGCTGTGATCCCGGTGCTGGTGATCGGCACCGCCGGCGGGGGCGGGGCGCTCGCGGCGTTCGTGTGCGCGGCCGTGGTCATCCTGCTCGTCTCCGCGTGCCTGCGGCCGATGGCACAGCGGATGGCCTCGGTCGGCGGAATCTACAGCTATACCGCCCGCGGCCTCGGCCCGACCGCCGCCGTTCCGACCGGCTGGTCCGCGATCGTCGGATATGCGACGGTCGGCATGGCCGGCCTGCTCGCCGTCGGCACCTACCTCTCGCACATCGCCGTCACCACCGGGTTGGCGCGGGGCACCCCCACCGGTGCGATCGTCGCCGTCACGGTGGTGGCCGCCGTGGTGGCCACCCTGGTGATGATCCGCGGCATCCGGATCTCGGCCCGGATCACCCTGCTCGTCGAGTGCGTCTCCATCGGCCTCGTCAGCGCCCTACTGATCTTGCTGCTGGTCACCACGACTCGCACCGGCGCACCGGTTGCCGCCGCCATGAGCTGGGAGGGCAACGCACAGGGCATGGCGCTGTCCGTCATCGTCGCCGTCAGCGCCTTCGTCGGCTTTGAAAGTTCCACGACACTGAGCGGCGAGGCCCGCCACCCATTCCTGTCGGTGCCTCGCGTGATCCGGTGGACCCCGGTCGCCGCCGCCGCGTTGTATCTGATCGCCCTGCCGGTGCAGGCGATCGCCCTCGCCGAGGCCCCCGACACGGTGCGCGAGAGTGCCACCCCGCTGGTCGCGCTGCTGGTCTCGGAGGGCTCGACCGGGTTGTCGGCGATCCTCGACCTGGGAATCGCCGCCTCGTTCTTCGCCTGCACCCTGGCGTCGGTCAATGCACTCGTACGCGTGCTGTTCTGCATGGGCCGCGAGGGCGTCGCCCCGTCCGCCCTCGGCCGCACTCACCCGCGATTTCAGACGCCCGCCCCTGCCATTGCCGCGTCGATGGTCGCGGTGACCGCTGTGCCGATCACGGCTCTGCTCGCCGGTGTCTCGCCCGATCAGGGTTTACGCATCTTCCTCACCCTCAGCGCCTGCGGCTATATCGGCAGCTATCTCGCCGGGTGCCTGTCCGCCCCGATCCTGTTGCGGCGCATCGGAGAGTCGACCCCCGCGGTCTGGGTGCTCGGCACCGTAACCACCGCCATCCTGCTGTTCCTGGTCGTCAACGCCGTGGCCTTCGCCATTGCGGACGGGATTGTGCTCATCGCGGTCTATGCCGTCATCATGGCGGTCGCGGTGCTCTACACCCTTGCGCTTCGGCGTCTGGCCCCGCACCGACTCGCCTCGGTCGGTATCTACGACGAGACCCAGCGCACCGACCTGCTGCCCACGGCCGCGTTCCGATGAGCCCACGCACCGACCCGTCCCGACACCACCCCAGCACCGTCTCGAACTCTCTCGACATCCTCGAGGTGGTCGCCACCCTCGGCCTCGGGGTCACCGCCAAGGAGATCGCCGGCGCCCTGCGCCTTCCCCAGGCCACCGCCTACCGGCTCATCAACTCGCTCGTCGCCGAGGAGTATCTGGTGCGGACCTCGGATCTGCGCGGCTTCGGGCTCGGCGCACGCCTCAACGGGCTCGTCACCGCCGCCGCCTCCCCCACCGTTCCCACCGCCGCGCGCCGGCAACTCGACGACCTCCGCGACAACGTGCGGTTCGCCGTCCACGTGATGGCCTTCCACAACACGACGCTGCGGGTCCTCGACGCCGACCCCGATCACCCCGTGCGCGCCGAACGTGAGCTGGTGCGTTACCTGCATGCTTCGGCCGCCGGCAAACTCTTACTCGCCGACCGCACCATCTGGCAGGAAGCGTTGCCCTCGACTCCGCTGCGGCAGCTGACCTCGGCCACCGTCATCGATCTCGCCGCTCTCGACGCCGAGTTGCGCACCATCCGCGATCAGCAGTTCGCCGTTCAGCTCGATCAGCTCGAGCAGGACCTCGCCTGCTTGGCGGTGCCGCTGCGCGACCCGGACGGAGACACCGCCGGCGCCCTCTGCCTCGCCGGCCCATCCGCCCGCATCGACGCTCTCCTCGGGCGCGCCGACTCGCTGCAACAGTGCGCGGGTGTGCTCGCGCCGTTGCTGTTCTAGGCAGCATATGTCCGCCGGGTTCATCCCCGATCGTGAGAGACGTGCGAGTTCGTTGATGCCGGAGCCGAGACAGCACCTACACCACGCACCGGTCCTGCCCGCCATTCCGAGGCGGCCGACCTCGCTGTCAATGGACACGAAGAAGCCCGGGCGGGACGTTCGACACCCCAGACCCCTATCCCTGGCTCGGCAACCGACAGTTGAGCGCCCGCTCCCCCGGGTGGGGCGAACGCTCGGCAACACAGGTTCAGGCCCTTATGGGCATCGCGCACCGGTAAGTACATCACTCATTACCGGCCGCCGCCGCCTTCCTCACGGGTGCCTTCCCAGCGGCCTTTTTCACAGGCGCCTTCGCAGCGGCCTTCTTCGCCGGCACCTTCGCAGCGGCCTTCTTCGCGGGCACCTTCGCAGCGGCCTTCTTCGCGGGCACCTTCGCAGCGGCCTTCTTCGCGGGCACCTTCGCAGCGGCCTTCTTCGCGGTTTTTGCAGCGGTCTTTTTCGCCGGCGCCTTCGCGGCCGCAACCTTCCTCACGGGCGGCACCTCGGACGGCACCCGTTTGGCGATTGCCTTGGCACCTCGCTTGGCGCGGGTCGTCTCCGACCGGGCCGGATTGGCGGCCGCAGCCTTCCTTACGGGAACCTTCCCGGCCGCAGCCTTCTTCGCGGGCACCTCCGCGGCAGCCTTCTTCGCGGGCTCCTTCACAGAAACCTCCTTGGCGGGCGACGTCTCGGACCGGGCGGCCGCAGCATTCCTCAAGGGCGGCGTCTCGGACGGCACCCGTTCGGCGATTGCCTTGGCACCTCGCTTGGCGCGGGTCGTCTCCGACCGGGCCGGATTGGCGGCCGCAGCCTTCCTCGCGGGCGCCTTCCCGGCCACAGCCTTCGCAGGTGCCTTGGCGGCAGCCTTCTTCGCGGGCGCCTTCACAGAACCCTCCTTGGCGGGCGGCGTCTCGGACCGGGCGGCCGCAGCCTTCCTCAAGGGCGGGGTCTCGGACGGCACCCGTTCGGCGATTGCCTTGGCGCCTCGCTTGGTGGGCCGCGTCTCCGACCGGGTCGGATTGGCGGAAGCGACCTCCTTCGCAGGTGACTCGGCTACAGCCTTCTTCGCGGGCGGCACCTGGGACGGGGTCGGCTCCGACTCAGGCTTGATGGTGATCTGGGGTTCCACCTCGAGTCCGGCTCTGGCTTCCTCCGACGTCTGCGTCCGTTGCCGCCGCTTGCTGCTCGTAAAGGACCAGGCGCCCTCACCCGCGTTCCGAAGAACCGCGACTGCATTTCTGGCGGCGCGCGCGGCACCGCTGATAACGTTCATGGCCAACTCCGCTAGCCTTCCGCAGTCATGGCCGCCGACGCACGCGCGGCCTCCTCGGACGTATCCATCACCGCATAGACTAATCGTGAATGTGAGTCAACGAGCGACCGGCAGAGTGTGCGGTGCATATCGGCAAGGAATACGGCTAACACAGAACGCCTCCTTGACCCAAACTGCGTGCACCCGTTTATGATTCATTCTCACTCACACTCCCTGATTCACACCTGTCGCTCCCGATGCCCGCTCGGTCGAGTGTCTGTCAGACAATGTCGGAATGTCGTCACGCAACCAGGCTTCCCGCACAATCTCGTCCCGAATCTCGCGTCGAGGCCGAAATCGGACCCGAGTCCGTGGCCTCGACGCCAAGCAGCGCGCCCAGATCCGCAATTCGGTCACCGTCCTGCACCACTGAGAATCATCCCCGAAAGTGGGATGTGTCATCTGAGCGTTATCACCTCCGGGTCAGTGGAAGGGCGTGGAATCCCACCATGCGCATACTCCGTTCGCGATGGGCATGATTTCGGGGAAACCAATAGGCCAGGTCGAGCATGACAACCACCTCCTCCTGCCTTGGAGTTCCCGCGGCGCCGCGCCGGCACGTCCGGGGCGACGGGAGGGGACCGCGCCAGGGAAAGTGCCATTTACGCAGGTCACGGGGGCACCGGCTGCTATCGGAGGTGCACAGTTGCGGTGAACCCGTAACTCACAGGCGGGCAGAGCGAGACGGACGGCAGGAACGTGGGCACCTCTGGCCCCCAGGCGTAGTACACGTTGGCAGGGAATCCGAAGATCAGGCACACCATCTCCACTTGATGGGTGTTCGCGGAACCCGGGGCACGTCGACATCGCACGAGGATGAACCGTTGCACGGTGCACCCCGGCGGGTCCAGCGATGGTGCCGCGTGTGCGGGTGCCGCGGTCAGGACAGAGCGGCGGCCGCCGTCGACGCGACGAACGCGAGACGCAGAAACCGAGACATGGGTCCTCTGGTGATGCGGGGCCCGACCCACCATCTATTCTCGCAGCTCAGGTGTCGCTACCGCGGCCTCTCCGACGGATCTTCTCGCGGCGGGCATGTTTGGCCAGCAGGTGCTTCCGGCTGTTCGGAGCGCGGAACATCTCGTCGAGCATCCGGTCTTCGATGTTGTTGTGGAAGCGGAGGATGCGTTTGGCCGCCAGATACACCAGTTCCTGGCGGTTCGAGCCGAGCCGGTCGGCGAGGGCGTCGAGGTGCGCGAGGAGTTCGTCGTCGAGGGCGACGTCGACTCGGGCGGTACGGTGCGCCGGGCGCAGGTCGTGCACGGGCGCAACGTTTTCCAGGTCGCCAGTGAGGTCGCCAGAGTTGTCCAGAAGCCGGCGCACCGCGACGCGCACGAGCGCTGAGCTGAGCCGTGTGCCGTGTCGTTCGGCGAGCCGGTCGATGTCGCGTCGGGCCGACGGGCGAAGGGACACCCTGAACTTCTCGTCGAGCCCGGACACGGCGGCCTCGTCGATCAGCGCCGGCCGGTAGTTGCCGGGGGCGGCGAGGAAGCGGTGCACCGCAACCGCGACCAGGTCCCGCGGCGACGCCTCGTGGCGGGTGGCGAGAGCGCGGAAGCGGGCGGCCGTGGGAGGGTCCAGTTTCAGGGTGACCGGGTCGTGCGGGAGCGCGCGGGCCTGGGCATCGGCCCGGCGTGCCTGCGCCAACGCCTCATCGGCGTGCGGGGACCCGATGAGTCTGCGAATTCCGACGCGGAGCAGCGCGGAGACCCGGCGGGGACCGTACTCGTCTGCCAGCTCTTCCAGGCGGCGTTTGGTGTCCTCGTCGAACCGGAAGACGTGCCGGCGCCCGAACGGGTTCCCCTGCGGACTCGGTGCTCGAGTGGGCGTGTGGGCAGGTTGGTCGGCGGCCGCGGCCTGTCGGCGGCGGGTGTCCCGGGCGAGGAGCCTGGCCCGGTTGGCGTCCCCGCGGTAGATCTCCTCGGTCACCGCCTTCTCGAGGTCCCGCGGGTTCGCCAGGAGCTGGCGGGCGGCCAGGCGCATGAGTTCGGCTCGGTCGGAGTCGAGCTGCCCGGCGAGGGTGTCGAGTTGGTCGCGCAGGTCGTCGTCGAAGTGCACGTTCGTGCGAGGGCCCAGAGTTTCCGGGGTCAGGTCGCGGGCGGTGCCGATCGTGGCCAGGTCGGCGGCGAGGTCTCCCGGGTTGTCGAGGAGTCGGCGGACCGCGACCCGGATCGCTGCGGCGGTGAGGGCGTCGCCGTTGCGGCTGATCAGCTTTTCGAGGCGGACCAGCGTGGAGCGGTTGAGGTACACGCGGGTGCGGTAGATCAGATCGGTGCGGGTGTCTTCGCGGAGCACCGGGTGGCGGAATCGTCCTGCCGCGGTGAGGAAGCGGTGCAGTGCGACGCGGACGATCGCGCTGCGGTCGGTGTGGAACTCCTGGGCGAGTTGGCTGAGGCGAGTATTGGTGGCGGGGTCGAGGTCGAGGGGTCTTTCCGCCCAGGGGATGCGGCGGGCGTCGGCGGAGGCGCGGCGGGCCTGTCCCAGTGCTTCGGGCACCCGGTCGGGGTCGGCGACAAGTCGGCGGGCGGCGACCCGCACCAGCGCCCCGAAGCGGCGCGGGCCGATGCCGGCGGCCAACTCCTCGAGGCGTTGTTTGGTGGTCGGATCGAGCCGGAGCGGGATCGGATCCCCCACCGGTACGCGGCCCATGTTTGTCTCGCTCATCACCGGCCATTGTTCCGGTACGTCCGGGGACCGCGAGTCGCACCCCACGGCGCCCGCCGCCGCCACGATCGGTCACGGCGCCTCGGCGAGCCGGAATCTGCGAAATGTACTGTGCCCCAACATCCGGGGCGGGTGCTGACGGTCGCGGGAGTGTGACTGATACTCAGGAGAGGTTGAGCGGTGTGTACGGGACCGGGGGCGACGGGGTGTACTGGCTGACCGGGACGCCGCCGATGGTGCCGAACTGGTCGAGGTCCATGCGGAACACGATTCCGCGCTCGGGATCCCACTCGTAGGTGCCGAAGCCGTTCTCGGTGTGCTGCGGCGCAATGTCGGCGGGCTTGGTCTGGTTGTCGTCGCTGCTCGGCGCGGGTTCCGTCATGTCACCAACTTTACAATGCTGAATTGTTATGTCGCAATCCGGTTCGGATGGCTCATTCATATCACTGGCTCGGCCCCGGTCGGCCGATATCAGCGGGTTCACTGATCGGTGTCGGCACGTGGTGACGGGGTTTCCGCCAGGTGGGTGAGGGTCTCCCCCACCGCGGAGGCGAGTTCGTCATCGGTGGGGACCAGTTCCCTCACCGGCGCGGGCAGGGTGTCGTAGGTGTAGTCGGCGACCGCCAACGGTGCGGTGGTTCCAGCCAGGGAGTAGCGGACGACGTTGTCATTTCGTCCGGCGCACAGCAAGATCCCGATGGTCGGCGCGTACTGGTCGTGGTCGCGCAAGTTGTCGTCAATCCAGGACACGTAGAACCCGAGCTTGCCGACGTACTCGGGTTCGAACCGACCTACCTTCAGCTCGACCACGACGAAGCGGGCCTGGATCCAGTTGAAGAACAGCAGGTCGATGAAATTCCGAGGTCGGAATTTTGTCGATTATTCCGATTCCCGGGTTATGCCGATCTGCGCGTAGGCCCTGCGCTGACGACGTGTTTTCGGAGCGGTTGTCGGAATAGTTCCCTCAAACCGCTGACCATCTCCGGCCGATAGCGCGCTGCCGGGTCATGCCGTTGTGTTGGTTGCGGACGTTCCGATGGAGCGTCCGTGACCGTCACGATGGAAGGACGAGACCATGGAACCAGCCATGTCTGTGTTGGTGGACGGAGTGTTGACGGCAGCCCGGGGTGCCGGACTGACTGAGGCATCGCTGAAGTATCAGAGGAGCTGTTGCGTGACCGTGGCACGGTACTGCACCGACCACGCGATCGACGAGTACAACGAGCAGGTCCGCGACAGGTTCCTGGCCGAGCAGGACACCCGACTGCAACAGGGCAGCATCGGTCCGGTGTTCCGGTCGTCGCTGGAGAAGACAGCGAACATGCTGCTCGAGTTCAAGCTGGCCGGGAAGGTGGCATGGCGCAGGCGGCGTCCGATGTCGACACAGCTGCCATCACGCTTCGAGACGGCCCTGCGCTTGTTCGACGAGTCGCTCTCGGGAACCCTGGCCGTCGGATCGGTCGAGTTTGCTGTAGGCGAGATCAGGCAGCTGCTTACTCATCTGCGTGACCGTGGCCATGACAGCTTCGGCAGTGTCGGGCTAGACGACGTGCGGGGATTCCTGATGGCCGTGGCCCCGAATCACCGGTCGGGCATGGGGAACACCGTGTGGGCGGTCAAGCGATTCTTCAGCTTCCTCAACGACTTCGAACTGTCCGACCTGCCAGTGCACGCGATGTTGTCACAGGTCTCACCGAGACGGATTCGGACCTTGCCGCGCTTCACCCAGGACGAGGTCGCCCGGCTGCTAGCAGTGATCGACACCGCGACGGCCGTCGGCAACAGGGATTACGCGATGGTACGACTGGCCGTGTCGACAGGGCTGCGCTGCGGCGACATCACCGATCTGCGGTTGGAGAGCATCGACTGGCGACGCGATGAGATCAGAATCGTGCAGCGAAAGACCGCGGCCACGCTGGCGCTGCCGCTCACCGCCGAGGCGGGCAACGCGGTCGCCGACTATGTCTTGAACGCCAGACCTGCCTCCGATGCACCCGAGGTGTTCCTGCGCGCCAACGCTCCGCACGTCAAACTGACGGGACCGACGGGCGCGTTGATCATGAGACGCTATCTGGCCGCGGCGGGCATCCACCACAAGGCCGGCGACGGAAAGACGTTCCACGCGTTACGTCGCACCCTGGGCACCAGGCTGATCGAGACCGGTACGGAACTGCCGATGACCGCCCAAATTCTCGGTCATGCCCGAATCGACTCGTCGAAACGCTACATCGCCTTGGACACGGACTCGCTGCGCGAGTGCTACCTGCCCTTGACCGGCTTTGGATGCCGGGCGGAGGCGCTGCAATGACCAACTACACCAGCGCGTTCGCCTCCCATATCACCGCAATGCTGGAGCTGAGGGACTCGCTGGGCCTCTACACGGGCCCGCTGCCGTTCGTGATGCAAAACTTCGACCGATTCTGCCTAGCCAAATATCCCGACACCACCGCCCTGACCCGGGAACTGGCCACCGAGTGGTGCGACGAGGGCAAGTCGGCGGGCGGGTCAGGCTACAAGATGCATGCCATCCGGTCTTTCGGCAAATGCCTTCAATCCGTCGGTGCCGATGCGTTCGTGATGCCGTCCGCCTGGATCGGCAAACCGGCCAGGCGATTACCGCACATGTTCACCGACGACGAGCTGGAACGGTTCTTCAACGCGTGTGACCGGATCGGACCGTCGAAGCTGAGCCCGTACCGCGAGCACATCATCCCTGTTGTGTTCCGCCTCATGCTCGGCTGCGGGCTTCGACCGCAGGAGGCCCGGCGCCTACGCCGCGCCGACGTCGACCTCGACACCATGGTGCTGACCGTCGTCCAGGGGAAGCGCCGCAAAGACCGCCTCGTCCCAGTCGGCGACGACATGACCGAGCTGCTGGCGAGGTTCGACCGGCTCGCCGACGTGCGCCAGCCCGATCGCGAGTGGTTCTTCGAACAAACCTCCGGCCGGCCCTACCCGCCCCGCTGGCTGACCGCGCAGTACCACCGCGTTCGGGCAATAGCCGACGGGGTCGCCCCCGGCTCGACGCCCTACACGCTGCGCCACAACTACGCCACCCGGACACTCGCGCGCTGGGTCGACGAAGGCCGCGACCTCGGCGTCTGGTTGCCCTACCTGTCCGCCTACATGGGCCACGCCACCTACACAGCCACCGCCTACTACGTCCACCTGCTGCCCCAGCGGATCGCCGCGACGGGCCTGACCAGCGCGGACGGGGTCATCCCGGAGCCGCCGCTATGAGCACCCCGGCCGACACCTTCCTCAAACACCTGCGCGACTGGTTCACCGTGTTCCTGCCGAGGCAACGCGCCGCCAGCCCCCACACCATCGAATCTGCCCGCCGCGCCTGGAACATGCTCCTGAGCCACGTCTGCGACACCGGCGGCATCCCCGTCGACAAGATCACCTTTCCGATGCTGGACCGCGCCTGCATCACCGGGTTCCTCGAACAGACACGTGCCGAACGCAACTGGACAGCGGCAACCTACAACCAGCGCCTCGCCTGCATCCGGTCGTTCTTCAAATACGCCGCCACCGCCGAGCCGACACTCGCCATCCACCTCGCCGATCTCGCAGGCATCCCGCTGATGAAAGCGCCCGCCACCAAACCCGTCTCCCACATGAGCCAGCAAGCGATCAAAGCGCTCCTCGCCCAACCCGATCCGACCATACGGACCGGACTGCGAGACCAGTTCTTCATGATCTTGATGTATGACACCGCCGCCCGCGACGCCGAGATGCTCTCTGCCGCCATCGGAGACCTCGACGCGACACGTCTCACCATCGACCTACTCGGCAAGGGATCCAAACCCCGCCGCATCCCCATCACGAAGGAGACCGCCGCCCACTACAGGCGCTACACCGCCGCGTTCCACCCCGACCCCCAGCTTGGCGACCCGCTGTTCTACACCATCCACAGCCACCGCAAGAGGCGCATGTCCGACGACAACGCCGCCCGGATCATTCGCCAGCACGCCCAAGCCGCCCACCGAAAATGCGCCGAAGTGCCCGCCGGAGCGCACCCCCACATGCTGCGCCATTCCCGAGCCATGCACCTCTACCAGGCAGGCATGCCGCTCGCCCTCCTCACCGAGTGGCTCGGGCACGCCGACCCTGAGACCACACTCATCTACGCCCACGCCGACACCGAAATGAAAACCGTGCCATCCAGAAGGCCACCGCCAACGGCGCCCCGACACCCCAGCCATCCCAGGCTGTCTGGCACGACAACGAAGACATCCTCAACCGGCTACTCGGACTCAGATGACCGCAATATCCCGACACCCAACCAACCGAAACCAACATCACCCCAGGCTGCAAGCACAAAGCAGCCGCTCGACACCGGGCCTCGGAATAACCCGGGAATCAGAATAATCGATGTAGAAGTCGTCACCGTCGACGTCGAAGTGGTACTGGCGGCCGACGAACGCGAAGCCGTGACCGAGCTCGAGCAGGAACCGTTCCAACCGGGCCATCAGCGCGGCCTCGAGCTCTCGCTCCGCGACCCGATCGGTCGGGACTGTCAGAACATCGGTGGATCCAGTTCTGGCGCATGAATCTAGATCACGGTTGGGGTGATTCGGCCTTCGAATGTGATAGCAAACGCGTTGAGGGCCGGCTTCCACCTCGTCACCCATCGTGCTCTTCCCTTACCCGTCGGGTCCAGTGACCGGGTGGCGAGGTAGAGGCACTTGAGCGCGGCCTGCTCGCTGGGGAAGTGGCCCCTCGCCCGCACCGCCCGCCGGTAGCGCGCGTTGAGGGACTCGATCGCGTTCGTCGAGCAAATGACCCGGCGGATCTCGGGGTCGTAGTCGAGGAAGGGCACGAACTCGCTCCAGGCGCTTTCCCACAGCCGGACGATCGCCGGATACCTCGGCCCCCATTTGTCGGCGAACTCGGTGAACTGCTCCTTGGCCGCGGCCTCGTTGACAGCGGTGTATATCGGCCGCAGGTCCCGTGACATTTCGTCCCAGTACTGACGCGATGCGTAACGAAAGGTGTTACGCAAGAGGTGAATCAGGCAGGTCTGCACCACCGTGAGTGGCCACACGGTAGTGATCGCGTCGGGCAGTCCCTTGAGTCCGTCGCAGACGGCGATGCACACGTCTGCGACCCCGCGGTTGCGGATTTCCGTCAGGACGGCGAGCCAGAACTTGGCCCCCTCCCCGCCGTCACCTGCCCACAGCCCGAGGATCTCGCGTTCCCCGGCGGTGGTGACGCCGATGGCGACATAGACGGGCCGGTTGGCGACCTGACCGTCGCGGATCTTGACGTGGATGGCATCGATGAACAGCACCGGATACACCGGGTCGAGGGGACGGACGGACCATTCGGCCATCTCCGTGAGGACCTTGTCGGTGATCTTGCTGATGGTCTCCTTCGAGACCGATGCGCCGTAGACGTCGTCGAAGTGTGCTGCGATTTCGCCTGTGGTCAGGCCTTTCGCCGAGAGGGACAAAATGATTTCGTCGACCCCGGTCAGGCGTCGCTGCCGTTTCTTGACGATCTGCGGATCGAACGAGGCATCGGTGTCTCGTGGCACCTGGATCTGTACCGGTCCGATTTCGGTGAGCACGGTCTTCGTCCGCCTCCCGTTCCGGGAGTTTTCTCTGTTTCGTCCCGTGACGTGGTGTTTCTCGTAGCCGAGGTGCTCGTCCATTTCGGCTTCGAGTGCGGTTTCGAGGACGTTCGCGGTGAGCTGGTTGAGTAGTCCGTTCGGTCCGACCAGCTCGACGCCCTCGGCTTTGGCCTGGGCCAACAGTTGTTGGGCCAGCTTCTGGTGGTCAATCTTCGACTGATCCATGTGATCAAGTGTTTCGGTCATCGTCTTGCCTTCTCGCCAAGAGAACTCGGCGTGTCGGCCAGATCCAGTTCAACCGTTATCCCGACAGTCCCGATCGGTCAGATCCAGGAAGTCGAAGACGTACGGGTCGCGGACCAGTTGCTGCGCCAGGTCGGAGTCACCGGTGGGCAGGTGGTCGGTGAAGTTCGATGGTGCTGCCCCGATCCGCTGGTCGAGTCGGTTGCGGATCTGATGGGATAGGACGTTGCGGGACCAGCCCCGCTCGAACGCCGCGGCCGCGTACCAGTCGCGGGAGTTCTGGTCGTCGAGCCGGTCGACGAGCACGGTCACGTGTCCCCACGGGATTTGTCCAACAGCTTGTTGGACGAATGCGCTCCGGGGCCAGGCCGAGGCGATCTTCCGCATGTAGTGCAGATTGCTGCGGGAGAACCCGCGCATCTCGGGGAACTCGGACCGCAGGTCGACGGCAAGTCGGTCGATGACCTTGCTCCCCCACCCCTCGGCTGCCTGGCGGTCCAGGATCGCGCGGCCGATGTCCCAGTACAGCAGGAGCAACTCGGTGTTGACCACTCGTGTGGCCCGGACCCGGGCCTGCCGGACCTGGGTTTTGAGGTGTTCGAGGAAGTCGCGGTAGTCGTCGGGCAGCAGTGGAGAATCACTCACCCGCCCATCCTCCCGTACGACCGGAAGCACGAGGGTTAGGCACCGCCGATGCGTACCGTGCGTCGCGTATGAATCACGCGTGGTCGACTCACGGGTCGATCGCCGGTGCGAGGAGTGTGGCCAGTTGTTTGCGGGCGCGGTGGATTCGGGTTTTCACGGTTGCGACGGTGACGCCTTGGTGTTCGGCGATGTCGGCGTAGGGCGGGGAGGCGAACTCGGCGAGCACGATGGCGGCGCGGAAGTCTTCGGGGAGTTGGGCGAGGGCGGACCGCGTCGATGGTGGTGATTTGCTCATCGAATCGGGGTGCGGGGTCTTCGAGCAGGATGCCGTATTCGCCGTCGGTGTCGTCGAGGCTGTCGGTGTTCTTGCGGCGTCGGACGACGTTGAGGGCGGCGTTGGCGGCGATGCGGTGCAGCTCCAGTAGCGCATCCCCTTACATTCGGTTGGATAATCCTGCTTTCTTGCAGAATCGTCAAACCGATTGACATACTTGGAATAATGACAAATTCGAAGACGTGCGACGGTTTTCGGAAGGATGCGATATCAATGCGCGCCACCCAGTCCGCAGCCTCTCCCCTGCAGCACTACCGCATTTTTCGGCGTCAACATCCTCGCACTGCGATTCCGGCCGACTACGTCACCGAAGACGGCTTACGACTGGGGCGTTGGCAGGAGCGCCAGCGAGTTGCCCGCATGCTCGGCACCCTGCCGCCCCAACGCATCGCGCAACTCGATGCGATCGGGTTCATGTGGAGCGACGATGACGATGTCCCAGTTCCGGCTGTGTCACGTGCCGACAGCAAGCAGCGGCGAATGCTCACCGAAATCGCTGCGTACCGCGAAGAGCACGGCAACGCGCTGGTGCCCGCGAATTATGTCGCCGACGGCGAACAGGTCGGTCAGTGGCTGTATCGGGCGGTCAAGAAATGGCGTGCCGGAGCATTGCCCGACGAGGAGCGTCGTCCTCTCGCCGCTCTCGGGGTCTCCCCCGGTCCACGGCCGCGGGGTCCACGAGCGTCGGCACAGCACACCGGAGCGGGAGTCCATCGCCGCGACCGGCGGCTTTCGGCTCGAGCACGGAGCTGAGCGCGAATCCGCTGGCGGAACATCCATTTCCGCAGTCGGATGAGTGCTCTCTTACGTCGGGGGCAGCGATGGTGGCCACCACTGCCCCCGCGGCCGAACCCAGGGGTGGGTGTCGTTAGCAGGAGTGCAGGACCTGGCTCATCGCGTCCTTCTCGGCCTGCGTCACCCACAGTCGGTAGAGCGCTTTGACGTCGATCTGCCGCGAGACGTAGGTGCACCGGTAGGCCTTGTTCGGCGGCAACCACGATGCGGCGTCGGAATCGGACTTCTGCGAGTTCGTCGGCCCGTCGACGGCCTGCAGGTTCCGGGGGTCGTTGGCGAGGTCGCGGCGCTGCTCCGGGCTGAGCTGCTGGGCGCCCTTCTGCCACGCATCCGACAGGGCGACGACGTGATCGATCTGCACCGCGGTGGAGGTGTCCTGGCCGCGGACGAACGCGATGGTGGTGCCGGTGTAGGTGTCGTGCAGGGTTCCGGTCGCCACCACACAATCCCGGGTACTGGTCTTGTAGGTCAGGTCGACCAGGTCGCGGCGGAGGATGTCGTTGCGGGTGTCGCAGCCGTTGTGGCCGCCCTCGACGCTGTTGTCGTCGGACCACGACGGGCCGAACTGTTCTCGCGTGTATCCGGTCTTGGGGGCGCGTCCCTTGACCGCCAGGGTGTCGAGCTTCGCCAACGCCGGTGCCGCATCGAATGCCGGTGCGGGGGTGGCCGGGGCGCCGCCGAGTGACCCGGTTCCCGGATCCGCATCAGCGATGGCCGAGCACCCCGACAGACCGAGGACGGATGCCGCAGCGAGAGCGAGGAAAGCGGCCCGGGGGCGATGGTGCATGGTGTCTGTTCTCCTGTTACCTGTGGGGCTGTTGTGATTGCAGTATTGCGGGTGCCTCTGACAACTGCGCGAGTGCTACCGGCTGAGGCGGACCCGGTGACGGAGTGGTATGAAGCCCGTCGATGATGCCGGATGTTGCACCCCGAGCCGCCAGAGAAGGAGGGTACGGCAGGGAATGTTTTAAATTGTCCAGCAGCCTGCTGGACAATTTCTACAAGTATGGAACCGGCTTGCTGCTGCTGGCGTCCGAGCGAGTATGACGATGCGCCACGATGACCCGAATCTCGACGCCTGATCCCGGCCCGGTGCTCGCCTATGCCTACCGGACAAATCATTAGCACTCCACCATGGAGAGTGCTAAATTCGTCATACTCGGTGACACGATCAGCGAGAAGCCGCTGGGCCCAGTCACAGTCGCTGGTTACAGGTGCAGTGCACTTGTTACCGGGTTGGGGCAGTGGCTGGAAGGTGATTGATTGGCACATCCGGCTTCGCAACATCGACGACCGGGCCACCCGACGCACTGGAGGAGGATCAGTGACCGCCGCTACCTCGCGCCCATCAGGTGTCACCAGTGACGGGTGTTCCTCCGGGCGCGCACGCCGTCGAGCGCCGTGTGATGGATCGCGGTTGCCCTCCGTGTCGATTTTCCTGGGGGCGTTGTCCATCGCGTCGTTCTGGGTGGTCGGACTCGGGTTCGTCCTGGGCGTGAGCGCCGTGGTGTGTGGCGCTTTCGCCACGTCCCGGTCCGGCGTAGCGGACGATGAGTCCGCATCGCTGCGGGCGTTGCTCGGAGTCGTCGCCGGAGTCGCGGGGATCACGGTGTCCGCGATCGCGCTCTTTCCGGTGCTGGAGTACCTGTGACCCGCGCATCAGCCTTTTACACCTCCTGCCCTCTGCTTTGGAAGGATCCCCACCACCCGTGACCGTCGTCCCCGGCCCGCATCTGTCCGCCACGCGTACCACCCTCGACACCGGGCGCGACGACCCCGCGGCGTCCGACGCTGCGCTCCTCGAGTGCTGGCAAGCGGGTATCGCCGTGACCATCGGCTTGGCGCTGCTGACCACCCTCGTGTGCACGGTCCTCGGATCCTTCCCGCTGGCCCTTCTCGCGCTCGTCGCGGTGGCCGGCATTGCCGGCCTGATCACCGCCGCCCTCTGACACTGCCCGCATACCCCGTCCGCCGGCGTGCGTGTTCCAGTAGTGCGCGGTGTCACCCAGCATCCTGCGTTCGTCGTACTCGGGGGGACCTGGAGCAGACACGACCCTCTTCGGCGACAGCACAGGCGCCGGCACCCTGCTCTCAGTTACCGGGCTGTAGGTCTCGTTCTCGAATCGTACTCGCGGGGAGGGACTCTCAGGAAATTCACAGACACCGCGGGGCCGAGTGATGCGACGATGAAGCATGCGCCGCCATCGTTGGCCGGCCCTCGCGCCGCCCACCACCGGAGGGATCACCGTGCACGCGGGCATGCCGATCGTGGCCGAGAACGACCTCACCCTCGAACTGTCCGCCGCGACCGCGTTCGCGTCCGGGCTTTTGCTGCGGTTCGCACTGTGCGTCACCGGTGTCCGCGCCGACTTCGCGCGCTACGAAACCCGGCCCCTGACCGACCCCCAAGATTGGTCGGCGCAGTGGTCCTACCTGGCCGTGCGCATCCTCGCCGACGACCTGGGCGGGCTCGCTGACCCGTTCCACCCGGTCCCCGACTCCGGCCCGGAGGGATCCGGGCCGTACCGAACCACGCCGCAGCACTGGATCGGCACCTACCCGACCACCGGATCGCTGACCGTCACCACCAGCTGGCCTCAGGTCGGACTCCACCCCACCTCGGTCACCCTCACGCTCGGTCCCAGCCCCTTCCCCACCACCTTCGGGTCCGATGCCCGCCGGTGACGGTGTCCGACTGCGCTCAGCGAGGAAATGTTCAGCCGCTGGTGACGATTCCTGGCTATCGGAACTCTACCCGGGGCCACTCTGCTAGCTATCCTAGTGGTGTGTCTCTGATTTAGCTGATCTTTTCCAGTGCGACGCGGCCGCGCGCAACCTTGGCGAGGATGGATTCGGCGGTCGCGGTCCATTCGTACGGTCGGGGGCTTTCATTGTGGGCATCGAGGTATTCCTCAATGGAGGCGATGAGGTGCGGTACGGAGTGAAAGACCCCGCGCCGCAGAGCTTTATCTGTCAGCTCTCGGAACCAACGTTCGACGAGATTAAGCCACGAGGAGGAGGTGGGAGTGAAGTGCAGGTGGAACCGTGGATGCTTATCGAGCCAAGCCCGGACCTTCTCGTGCTTGTGGGTGGCGTAGTTGTCCAGGATCAGATGGATCTCCAAGTCCTTGGGCACCTCACGGTCGATGGTGCGCAGAAATCTCAAGAACTCCTGGTGACGGTGGCGCGGCAGGCACTGGCCGATCACCTTGCCGGTAAGGACGTCGAGCGCGGCAAACAAGGTGGTGGTGCCGTGACGCTTGTAGTCGTGGGTCATCGTCTCGCCGCGGCCCTTGATCATCGGGAGCGAGGCCTGGGTCCGGTCGAGGGCTTGCACCGACGACTTCTCGTCCGCGCACAACACGATCGCCCGCTCGGGCGGGTTCAGATACAGACCGACGACGTCGACGAGCTTGTCCTCGAATCGCGGATCATTCGACAGTTTGAACGTCTCGACCCGGTGCGGCTTGAGTCCGCGAGCAGACCACACGCGCTGGACGGTGTCCTTGGAGACCCCGACATACTCTGCCATCGTCCGGCAACTCCAATGAGTCTCGCCTTTCGGGCGGTAGTTCTGCGTCAGGTCCACGATCTCCTCGATCTTCTCCTGCGGGATCGAGGGCTTGCGACCACGACCCTTGCGCACCTCACCCAACCGCGCCATGCCGTCCTCGGCGAACCGCACCCGCCAGTTCGCCACCGATCCCGGCGATACCGACAACGCCTGCGCGATAGCAGTGTTAGCCAAGCCCTCGGCCGCCATCAACAACGCCTTGGCCCGCACCACCTCCCGATGTGCACCCGACTGCGAGCGCGCCAACGACTCGAGTACAACGCGCTGCCCATCGGAAATCTCCAAAGCTGGTACCGGGTTCCTCATGTACGGATTCTATCGAATCGATCAAGAATTATTTGCGAGACACACCACTAGCTACTTCGACCTGAAAAACGAGGCGCCCCGGTGAGCATGATTCGGCCGTTCTCGGCCGGTCGTGATTGGGTTGGCCGCAATTCCCCCCGATCGGCGCCTTTCACGCTGCCAGGGTGCTGATCTTGACCAGGTTGTGCGCCAGGACCCCGTGGCCGACCCAGATCTTGGCGCCTTCGGTGCTGTCGATGCGGGTGCGGTCCCAGCCATATCCACGTTTGAGGGCGCTGATTCTGCCTTCGACTCCGGTGCGCCACTTGATTGTTCGTCGGAACGCCGGGCGGTGTTCCTCGGCTCGCCGGTCAGCTGAGGGTTTGCCCTTGCGGGGGATGACGACGTGGCGCACGCCGAGGTCACGGAGGTCGTCCTCGACGGCCTTCTCGCCGTAGCCGCGGTCGGCGGTGACCGTGCGGGGTGGCCGGCCGGCGCGTGTGCGGACCCGATCCACGGCTGGGGCCAGCTGGGGTGCGTCGGCCGGGTTGCCGCGTTCGACGTTGTGGTCCACGATCACGCCGTCGTCGCCTTCGACGAGCTGGGTCTTGTGGCCGAACTCGACCGGTTTGCCGAGCCGTCCCTTGGCGATGGGCCGGGCGTCGGGGTCGTGCAGGCTGACTCGCCGGGTGGCTCCGTCCGGGGTCTGCCCGGCCAGCCGCTGTCGGGTCTGCGCGGTGATCTGCCGGGTGGCGGTGACCAGGTCCTCGAGGTCGTCGATGGCGCGGGCCAGGCGTCCGCGCCGGCGGCCCGCGGCCCCGTCGTGCTCGCCCTGGGCCTTCCGGGCTGTGGCCTTGGTGCGTGCCCGGCGCAGCGCGTGTTTCGCGTTGGTCAGCAGCCGTTCGGCATCGGTGGCGGCGGTCTCGGCCAGGTCGGCCAGCTCCCCGGTGGTGCGCCGGACCGCCGCCAGGGCCTCGTCTCGGCCGGCGGCGCTGCGCGACCGCAGCTTGAAACCGATCGCGTGCGCACGCCTGCCCGCCGCACGGGATCGGTCCCGGACCGTGGTGCGTGTCGCTCCACCGGCGGCCTGGATCCGCTTGCCCGTGACCGCGATCCGTCGGATTGCCTTGGCCAACAAACCGGAGTCGGTGGGGTAGGACACGTTGCTGGGCACCACGGTGGTGTCGGCCCGCAACTTGGTGGTGCGCAGCACCTTGGCCTCGGTGGCCTTGGCCAGCAACGCCTCGTTCAGCCCGACCACCGCCGCCGCGCCACAGCGGGTGGTCAGCTTCATCAACGTCGTCGGGTGCGGCACCGACCCGTCCAAGGGGATCCGGCAGAACCGGCGCCAGGTGAACGAGTCGCTCACCTCGCGGCACAGGCTCTCGTAGCCGAGCCGGTAGCGGAACTTGAGGAACATCAGCCGCAGGTAGGTCTCCATCGGCGTCGACGGACGACCGATCCGCGGGTCGAAGTACGGAACGAACGGTGCGAAGAACGCCGGATCATCCAACAGCGCATCCACTCGCTCGAGCTCCGCGGGAAGCCGCAGCAACTCCTGCGGCAGCACCGACTCGAACAACGACGGTTGATCGCCTACGGTACGGAACACGATGGCCTCGATCCCTTCTAGCCCAACGGGTTGAGGCCATTGTTCCGGTTCAGGACTGGCTGATCACGTACCGCCACACCCCGACTTTTTCAGGTCGAAGTAGCTAGGATTGCATTGTGTCAGATGTCGACCACAGGTTCGTGCACCACACCCTTAACCGAGCGTCCGCCGCCATCCTTTGAGAAACCACCCATCTGCCCCAATGGCTTTCACCAGATGATCCCAACGCGCGCCACTCTCGCCACTTTCGTCACGGTGATGCAATTCGAGCGCCGGCGGCCGTACCGCTCCTTCGGGCGCCCACGACGAACAGCCGACCCGTGAAGCCGCGGAAACACTCTCGACCTACACGTGCGGCCGTAACGCCATCTCGCGCACCGGATGCACGTCGAGCATGCGCCCACCTCCGCCTGTGTACACCACCACTTCCCCGCGCCGTCCCGCTGGCGTAGTGCGGACCGGCCTTCAGGTGTGGGCGAACGCCCGTGGACCGGCCTCCAGGTCTTCGACGTCGCAAGAGGGAAACGCGATCACTCGGCGCGGCGCCGACGCGGTTTGCGGATATCGGTGCGCGCGCCCTGACCCGGCCTGTTGTTCGCCCACTTGACGATTTCCGAGCGCTTCCACAGCGGGGTGCGGCCGATCTTTTCCACCGGCGCCGGCGCTTGCCCGCGGGAGACGTATCCGCGGAACGTCGAGACTGACAGTTCGGTACCGGTTTCCTCCTTGATCAGGTCGATGACCTGATCGGTGGTCAGTCGATGCGGGTTGGCCATCTGGTGAGGGTCCTTCCTGTTCATCGCCCGTCGACGATGCGGCGAGTAGTCCGGTTGCCGCAGCCTGGGGGGTCGACCGGCAGACGGGCTGCGATACGACGTCTCAGGCGGTGCGGAACTTTCCTCGACATGACTCTACAACGGCGTGCTGTAATGCTCACGCACGCGTTCAGTGGTCAGATAGCGGTCCATTCGGCCCGGATCCCGCTCGTGGGGCGGATGTTTTCGTCGTTGTTACCGCAGGGGTGTGGCCCGGCATCGGGGGGGTGATGCCGGGCCACAGGGGGGTGTTCTGGAAACAAAATTGGGGGGATGTTCACCAGAACGCCCATCAGTCTAATGACTGCCCGGGACGATTACGTCGCGGGGTCAGGCGGATCCGGGCAGCACGTTTTTCGAGGTTGCCCGATCTCCCGGACGAGGAGATTGCGGGCATCTCGCGCCCCAAGTCACGCCCGACTGCGCCTCCGCGTGGCTGTGGACTCGATGTCGAGAGCGACGAACGCCATTCGGGATCATCGAGTGGATCGTTCCTGCCATATTTGCTGCGCTGCCGTCGATGTCGAGCCGAGCCAGGAGGCGGTTGATTTCGGATCCGAGTGACCAACCCCCTGCCGCGGTTGTTTCGACCAGCGCGGCATATCTGGGTTGCGCACTCGATGTTCGGTGAGTGGCGGTTGGGGGTCATTCATTCCCTGCCGTCCGCGGGTGGCCGCGATGAGGAACAGGTCGTCGGCGTCTCACTGGATCCGAGTGCAGCAGATCGTCACCGGTACCTCACGCAATGTCCACCGCCGGGCGGGTAGGAACGCAGTAGATGGGTCAGGCCTGGTCGGCGGCGGTGACGGCCGCTGCGGGGCACCAGTGGGTGACCTCGAGACTTCCCAGCTTGTTGCCAGCGCACCCGGTCGTGGCGGAAGGTTCTCCTGCGCACGAGGAGCTCTTGCTTGATTGTTGGTTGGATCGCGGGCGGGGGTGCACAGCGCAATATGGTCAGCTCACTCGTCCTCGGTGCCTACGATGACCAGGGCGTTCTTCGCTACGTGGGCAGTGTCGGGACCGGATTCACGATGGCCGTGCGCCGCCAGCTGAAGGAGAAGCTGGCCACCCTCGAGCGCCGCACCAGCCCGCTTGGAACCGATGCACCGGCCGCGGAGGAGCACGGGATCGTGCGCTGGGTCGAACCGGTGATCGTCGTGGACGTCGCGTATCGCGAATACCAGCCGGGCGGGCTGCGGCATCCCAGCTTCAAGGGACAGCGACGAGACCTCGATCCGGGGTCGATCACCCGGGATTCACTGTGACGGAACGTATCCGGGCAAACGGAAGCCGCTGTCGCCTTCCCCGGTGATAGCGGCTCCTCATCCCCTTCGCCCGGGAACGCTACGCACTGTAGGCCTTACCCGGCTAGCGGGACGGTGACGCCATATCGCCTCTCGGCAAGTGGTCGCTCGCAGCGACTTTTCTGGTGTGGTACCCGGGGTATGAGCGCCACCGTCAGACTCTTCAACAGCGGTCCATCGGGTGGTATTCCGAAACCGGTGTCCGCCGGCAGTGCGTGGTGTTTGCGCGGGGTCCACCAGTGGTCAGTGGGCGTCCTCGAGAGTGATCGGCTTCAGCAGGTCTTCGCCGTTGTTGCGGACGTTGTTCACGGCCTTGGACACCGGGTAGGTCTCGAGGCTGCCCGGTGCCGGCGGCGCCATCAGCGATCGGATGTAGTCGATATCGGTGTTGGTGGGGTCGAGCCAGTCCGCCCAGTTCTCCGGGGCGACGCTCATGGGCATCCGATCGTGGATATGTCCCACATCGTCGGTGGCGTTGGTCGTGATCACGCAAAATGTGATCAGCCAGGCGTCCGGATCGTCGCCGGGGACGTCGGGGTTGCGCCAGAAGTCGAAGATGCCCGCCAACGGGAGAATGCCGCTCTCGGCCGGGTGGATGTAGTACGGCTGCTTGAGGGGTTTCCCGGACTTGCCGACCTCCTCGGTCGGGAACCACTCGTAGAACCCGGACACCGGGACGATCCCGCGCCGCGACCTGAAACACTGCCTGTACGCGGGCTTTTCGTGCACGGTCTCGGCGCGAGCGTTGATCATGCGTGAGCCGATCTTCGGATCTTTGGCCCAGAACGGTGTCAGGCCCCATTTGAGGTTGCGGAGTTGTCGTTGGGGTTGCTCGTCGTCGGTGTCCTTCGGTACCCGCGCGATCACAACCGGTGAGGTCTTCGTGGGCGCTACGTTGTAGTCCGGCGCCAGCTCCGGGTCGGCCCGTTCAGGGTCGATCTCGAAGGTCTCGAGCAGCGATCCCCGGCTCGTCGTCGATGCGTAGCGACCACACATACCGATAGCCTGCCACGACCGACCACCGCGACGGGGAAGGCGCTGCGCAGGTTCAGTGGGCGTCGTGGAAAGCCTGCTCGATCTCGGTGGGGATACGTCCACGAGAGGACAGTTCGTAGCCCTGCTCGAGTGCCCAGGCGCGGATCTTCGTCGTTTCGCCCGACGGCCGTCTCTCGGCAGTGGGGTTGACCGGTCGGTCCGAGCGGTGCTTGCGGCCGCCGACGCGGGTGGAGTGCGCGATGTAGTACTCGAAGGTCTCTCGGAGTTCCTTCGCGTGCTCGTCCTTCAGGTCGATCACGTACTCGACGCCCTCGACTGCATAATGGATGCTCTCACCGTCCTCACCGAAGGTGGTGCCGTCGATGTCGTCGACCATCTCAACTACAAGCTTGCGTGCCACAGATGTCACTCCTCAGCTCTCCAGTACGGACCAGATAACAGTACTGGCAGTACCAGTAATTTCGTGAAGTCCAGCGTGGACTGTGGGTGCCCATGGGACTACGAGAGCTGTGGCAGCTCGATCAGGCGACGCGAGAACAGTGTTCCACACCCAATTGGCTTCTCGCGGATCGGATTCGCCCGCGTGCCGTGTGAACGAGGCGGAGTCGGGGTCGCTCATCCGACGGCAGCGAACTGCCGGGCAGCGGCGAGCACCTGAGATCCGATGTCGGCGAGTTCCCCCTCGCGCAGCAGCAGCGCCGGTGCCCGATCGTCGAGGATCGGGTTCAGGCCCTGAAACCAGGCCTGCGCCACCGCCGGGGTGTCGCGGTCCGTGATCAACCGGGCGGCACGGTAGGCGATCCGTAGCCGTTCGACATCGGAGGCGTTGCCGATGGTCCGGGTCCCGTCCGCCCACTGCCGCACCGCGCGGGTTTCCTTGACCCGGCCCAGGTAGGCGACCAGCTTGACGCCGAGCAGCTCACGCAGGGCAGTGACCAGCTCCGGCTGACTCATCCGAGCGGCCTCGTTGTACGCGGCGAGATCCGGTCGCGGGTGTGCGGTTGCCATGGGCAGATCCACCTCCTAATACTGCAACGACAGTTTGTGACTAACGGGACTGTTGTGGTAATTGATCTAGGGTGCAGTCAGAGGTGCTGGAGTGGTCAGCGGGGTTCACCGCGTTCTGTGCGCGGTTCGCCCACCGGTTTTCGCGGGTGGAGTCGCGGCGGCGGATGGCCGCGTATGTGCGCGGACTGCTCGGTGAGGTCGAACGTAAGAACGGATGGACACTGGCGGAGGCGGCCGGTGATACGGGCCCGGAGGGCATGCAGCGGCTGCTGAACTTCTACTCCTGGGACTGCGAGGGGCTTCGTGACGACGTGCGTGAGGTCGTGGTCGAGACGATCGGTGACGCCGACAAGGGCGTGTTGATCGTCGACGAGACAGGATTTTTGAAGAAGGGCACCCGCTCGGCCGGGGTGGCCCGGCAGTATTCCGGCACGGCCGGACGTATCGAGAACAGCCAGATCGGGGTGTTTCTCGCCTACGCCTCCGACCGGGGCCGGGCGCTGATCGATCGCGAGTTGTATCTTCCGAGGGCCTGGACCGAGGACCGCGATCGGTGCCGGGCTGCCGGGATCGGCGACGAGGTGGCTTTCGCGACGAAACCCGAACTGGCGCAGATGATGATCGAACGGGCTCTCGATGCCGGGGTGCCGTTCGGGTGGTTTACCGGTGACGAGGCCTACGGGCAGGTCGGCAAGCTCCGGCTGTGGCTCGAATCCCGTGGTGTGGCCCATGTTCTCGCCGTTCCGAAGTCGCAGATGGTGATCTCGATGGAGTTGCGCCAGCGCCGCGCCCACGCCGTGATCGCCGACCTGCCGGCGACCGCGTGGCAGCGGATCAACTGCGGCGACGGCGCCCACGGACCCAGGCTCTACGACTGGGCGGTCGTCGACATTCGGCCACTGCGCGAACGGGGTAGCGGCCACTGGCTGCTGGCCCGCCGGTCGATCACCGACCCCGACGAGATTGCCTACTACATCTGCTATGGCCCCGCCGACACCGAACCCGCCGAGCTGGTCCGGGTAGCTGGCAGTCGCTGGGCGATCGAGGAGTGCTTCCAGACCACCAAGAACGAGACCGGACTCGATCACTACCAGGTGCGCGGGTACCCGGCCTGGTACCGGCACATCACCTTGTCGATGGCCGCGGCTGCCTTCCTGACCATCCTGCGCCGCGGCGCTCAAAAAGGGGATCTGAAACCGGTACCCGAGATCTAATACCTCTGACAATCAACGAGATCCGGCGATTGTTCAACCGCGTCGCCTGCCCAGTCCAACACGCCCTCGTCCACGTCTGGCACTGGTCGAACTGGCGCCGCGCCAGCCAGGCCAGAGCCCGCGCCAGCCACTACAAACATCGACATCACAAACTGTCGTTGCAGTACTAATCCCAAGGTAAAACACAAACATCCCCGCCATTGTTCAACTCGACCCACTGCGCGCGCAGCAAGCGAGGAACCCGACCGGGCACGCCGTCCCCGCGCCTGCGGTCGGCCATCCTGCCGGCGATCGGTGATGCGATGGCTCCGGCGGCTCCGGCGAGGGTTTCACTCTGGCGATCTCGGAGCCACAGACGGCAATTGTCGGAGCCAGCCATCGACCTGCCGGTGTTCGGACAGGCCCCCGATTCGGCGCGCGGTTGTGCGCTGCGGTCAGGTGATGCTGCGGAATGATCCGCCGTCGACGCCGTACACCGAGGAGGTGACGTACGAGGCGAGGTCGGAGGCGAGGAAGACCACCACGTTGGCCACTTCCTCCGGAGTTCCGATGCGTTGCAGAGGAAGTCCACGATGTTTCATCTCGACGTCGATGGACTCGTCGCGGTGCACGCCGTGGACGGCGGCGAAGGTGTCGGCGAGGCCGCCCTCCGTCAACCACATCGGCGAGAGGATCGGCCCGGGTGCGACCGCGTTGACGCGCACGATCGGTCCCTCGCTGATGGCGAGTGAGCTGGTGAACGACAGGATGGCTGCCTTGGACGCGGCGTAGTCCGGTCCGGCGGCGATCGGCTGGCGGCCCAGGTCCGAGGCGTTGTTGACGATGACACCGCGTCCGGCGGCCCGCATGGCCGGCAGCACGTGGGTGGCGGCGCGGACCTGGCTGAGGAAGTTCAGTTCGAGGGTGGAGACCCAGTCGGTGTCGGTGAGGCTGTCGAAGGTTCCCAGGCTGCCGGCGCCGACGTTGTTGAACAATACGTCTACCCGGCCGTCGTAGGGGGCGAGGACCTCGTCGAGGCTGCTGGTCACCCCCGTCTCGGTGCTCAGATCGGCTACGGCGCAGTGCACCTCGGTGACCTGCTCGAGTTCCTTGGCGAGGATGTCGAGGCCGTGCCGGTCGTGGTCGAGCAGGGCGAGGCGGGCGTTTTCCGCGGCGAAGGCGCGTGCGGATGCGGCTCCGATTCCGGAGCCGGCGCCGGTGATGACGACGACCTTGTCCCCTAGTCCGGTTTCCATCGTGATTCCTCTCGGGCGTGGGGCGTTAGTTGGTGGCGGGTTCGGAGTACCCCTCGGGCAGGCAGCCGTTGGGGGTGAACTCGTCGAGGTTGTCCTTGGTGACCACCGGCAGCGGCATGTAGCTGACCGGCGGCACGTCCTTGCCGGCGAGGACGTCCATCATGGTGGTCAGGGCGTGGGTGGAGTCCCAGCACGGTGACTGGAACAGGGTGGTCGACATGGAGCCGTTCTCGAGCAGGGACCGGGCGACCGGGGCGTAGTTGTGGCCGAGGAGTTTGACCTGTCCGGCCATCCCCGCGGCGTCGAGGGCTTGGGCGGCGCCGGAGGCTATGATGTCGTCGGGGGTGACGAGGGCATCGATCTGGTTGCCGAATCGGCTGATCAGTGCGCTCGCTGCAGTCTGGGCCTGGTTCTTGTCGAAGTTGCCCGGCTGGGAGCCGAGGAGCTTGACGTCGGGGTGGTTGGCCATCTCGCGTTCGAGGCCGATCTGACGGTTGATCGCGGCCGCGTTGCCCGGGGTGCCGCCGATGTAGACGTAGGTTCCCTTGCTGCCGAGCAGCTTCGCGAGTTCCTTGCCCTGGAGTTCGCCGATTCGTTGGTCGTTCGGTCCGGTGAACGCGTGGTAGAGGCTGGTGTCGAGATCCTCGGGGGGCTGGGAGTTGCTGATGTCGACCGGAATTCCGGCGCGTTGGGCCTGGATCAGCATCGGCTGTTCGGCGCCGTAGAGCGCGGGCCAGATGACGATGCCGTCGACCTTCTTGGCGATCGCGATCTTCATCTGCGACGCCTGCACCGAGGCGTCGTAGTTCGAGTTCATCACGAAGGCGTTGACGTGGTGTTCTTCGGCTGCCTTCCGCAGGGACGAGACGTAGTTGCGGCCGTACTCGTGGTTGCGGTCCATCGGCACGAGGAAGGCGATCGTCGGCCAGTCCTCGTTGTCGGTTGCCGCGCCGGGAGCGCCGCATCCGGCGCCGGCCAGCGCGGTGGCCGCGCAGACGGCGATCGCGAGTGCGGCCCGGTGGAACAGAGAATTCTTGTGCGCCATCATTGTGCCTTTCCTGCTGCGACGGCTGTGTGGTCCGAGGATGCACCCGTGAGGGGACCGAGCAGCGACGGCAGCCGCAGGGCCCGCACCCCTTCCTTGGTCAAGACGATCGCGGCGAACAGGATCGCGCCGATGGCGATGCTTTCGACGCTCGAGTCCAGCCCGCTCATCTGCAGGCCGATGCTGATGCCGCCGAGTGCGATCGCCCCGATGACGGCGCCGATCACGCTGGCGCGGCCACCGGACAGGCTGGCGCCGCCGACGACGGCGGCCGCGATGGCCAGCAGCATCACCGTCGATCCCAGGGTGGGTGAGGCGGCGACCAGGTTGAGGGTGTCGACGACACCGGCGAGGCCGGCGACGCCGCTGCAGATGGTGAAGGCGAGGATTTTGCGGGTGTCGATCGAGATGCCGCCCGACGCCGCGGCTTCGGCGTTGCCGCCGATGATGTAGAGCTCACGGCCGGTACGCATCTTGGTCATGAAGAACCACAGGGCGGCGGTCGCGGCAACGGCGATGACGATGTCCGGGGTGATCTGCCCGATCAGCGGGACGCTGAATTCCAGGGCCCGGGTGGCGTCCTGCAGTGGCACCGGGGCGCCGTCGGTGATCGCCAGGGCGAGGCCTTGCAGGGTGATCAGCATGCCGAGGGTGGTGATGAAGGAGTTGATGCCGACCTTGACGACCAGGAGACCGTTGATCAGCCCCACTACCGCACCGGTGATCAGCGCGAGGGGGATCGAGACGGCGAGGTTGCCGGAGACCTGCGCGGTGACGGCCGCGGTGACGGCCATGGTCGATCCGACGCTGAGGTCGATCTCGCCGAGGACGAGGACCGGGACCAGCGCGATCGCCACCAGCCACACGTCGACGATGCGGGACAGGGCGATGCCGTAGGAGCCGAGGGCGGTCGGCTGGACCGCGAGCAGCACCACGACGACCAGGGCCAGCAGGATCACCGCCCGGAATGCGGTCCAGCTCTTGAACTGGGTCAGAAGAGTGTGGCCGTTCACTTGAGACCTCCACGTCGGCGCAGGATGGCGTCCGCCGCGAGGGTCGCGACGATGATGAAGCCCTGCACGAACTGTTGCCATTGGAACGGCAACCCGGCCAGGGACAGCACACTGAGCAGCACCTGGACGAACGCGACACCCAGGACGGTGCCCAGGATCGACCCGCGGCCGCCGAAGAGGCTGGTGCCACCGATGACGACGGCGGCGAGGGCGTTGAAGTCGTAGCCGGCGGACATCGTCGAGACGGCACTCGAGCTGTAGCCGGCCAGCGCCATGCCCGCCGCGGCGGCCCCGAGCGAGGAGACGGCGAAGGTGAGGGTGAGGGTGCGGGTGGTGTTCAGCCCGGCGATCCGGGCGGCACCGCGGTTGGTGCCGGTGGCCCGCAGCGAGTACCCGAAGCTGGTGGCGGAGAGCAGGTTGTGGGCGAGCACGGCCACGACGGCGAAGATCAGGAACACCACCGGAATGCCGGCGACGGAAGCGTTGCCGATCCACGACAACAGCGTGGTGTTTCCGGAGTACTGGGCGCCGCCGGTGATGTAGTTGAGCACGCCCATGCCGGCGGTGGCGGTGGCCAGGGTGACGATGACTCCGTTGCCGCGCATCAGTCCGGCGCCGATACCGTTGACGATCACGAACACCAGGCACGCCAGGATCGCGGCCGGTGCGGCCACGGCGATGCCGTGCGGGCTCAACGCGATCACGACGATGGCGGCGAGGGCGATTTGCGGCACCACCGACAGATCGATGATCAGGCCCGAGACGACCACGAACGTCATTGCCAGTGCGACGAATCCGAGGAAGGCGCTGTTACGCAGCAGCGTGCCGAGGTTCTGTGCGGACCAGAAACCGTCGAGTCCGACCGCGGCGAACAGCAGTAATGCGATCAGCGCCCCGGTGACCACGATGGCGGTGGGGTTCTCATCGAATTTGCGCCGCAGGGGCGGCACGTAGGGTGCGACCCTCCCTGCCGGCGCGATCTGGGTGTCAGACATGTGCGGCTTCCTTGCGTTGGTGCGTGGTGTCGTGATGGGTGCCGAGCCGGACGATGGCCTGTTGGTCGGCCTCGGTGGCGGACAGTTCGCCGGTGATCGTGCCGTCGCGCAGGACCGCGATTCGGTCCGACAGCGACAGCAGCTCCTCGAGGTCGGAGGAGACGACGATGACGGCGGTGCCTTTCGCGGTCAGGTTGCGGACCAGTTCGTGGATTTCGGCCTTGGCGCCGACGTCGACGCCGGCGGTGGGCTCGTCCAGGACGAACAGTCGCGGGTTGGTGGGTAGCCACCGGCCGAAAGCGACCTTCTGTTGGTTGCCGCCGCTGAGCAGTTTCACGGTGGCGGAGGTGTTGGCGGGGCGCAGGTTGACCTCGCCGGCGAGGCCGGTGGCCATCTTTTTCAGTGCCTTGGTGCGGATCTGTCCGAACCGGCTCAGCGCGGTCAGCGAGGGCAGCGCCAGGTTCTCGCGCACCGAGCGGGCCAGCAGCACCCCTTCGGTGCGGCGGTCTTCCGGGACGAAGGCGACCCCGGACCGGACCGCGGAGCGGTAGGAACTGATGGTGCGGCGGTGGCCGTCGTAGCGGAGGGTGACCGATCCGCGGGAGCGGGGTTCGAGGCCGAGGATGGCCCGGACCAGTTCGCTGCGGCCCGAGCCCATCAGACCGCCGAGACCGAGGACCTTGCCGGCACGGACCTCGAGGCTGGTGCCGAATACCCCCGGTGCCCAGAGGTTGTCGACGGACAGCACCACCTCACCGAATGAGTTCGTCTTCTCTTCCCGCTCGTGTTGTTCCTGGTCGAGCAGTTTCTGCCCGACCATGCTCTCGACCAGTCGATCGGTGGTGGTTTCGGCGAGGTCGAGGTGTTCGACCAGGCGGCCGTCGCGGAGCACGGTGGCGCGGCTGCACAGTTCGAAGATCTCCCGCAGCCGGTGCGAGATGTACACGATGGTCACACCCTGATTGCGCAGGGACTCGAGCAGTTCGAGCAGCTGGTCGGTTTCTTGGGGTGTCAGGGAGGCGGTGGGCTCGTCGAGGATGAGGATCTGCGGGTCCAGGCGCAACGCCTTGGCGATCTCGACGAACTGTTGCAGGGTCGTCGGCAGCTGACCGACGAGGGTGTCGGGGTCGATGTTCACGCCCAGCCGCGCGCACAGTGCGGCGGCGATCGAGCGCATGGCTTTGCGGTCGACGAGTCCGTGTTTGGTGGGAGTGGTTCCGACGCAGATGTTTTCGGCGACGGTCAGGTCCGGGCACAGGCTCAGTTCCTGATGGACCAGTGCGATGCCGGCGGCCTTGGACGCTACGGTTCCCCCGGACAGCGGTTGTCCGGAGACCAGTACCTGACCCTCGTTGGGGGAGTAGAGGCCGGCGAGCACCTTCATCAGTGTGGATTTGCCGGCGCCGTTTGCGCCGACGATGGCGTGGCAGGTACCGGAGTCGATGCGGATGCTCACGTCTTTGAGCGCGTGCACACCGCCGAAGTGCTTGCTGACCCCGGTCGCCTCGATGGCGGCGGGTGACGAAGCGGGGATCTGTGAGGTCACGGGGGCTCCTGATACAGGCTGGGAAATAACGCGGTACTGCGGGGCTCGGGGGTGGAGACGCCCCAGACGGCTTTTCATCGTTACTTAACCGTGTGATGCCAACCATACCATTTAGTTCAGCGTGACTGTCAACACTAAGGGACTTCAGAGTTATTCGGGGAAAGATTTACCGTGGCTGAATGCAGACGCGGTGGTAATCGATCGGGTGAATCCGATCGGTTACCACCGCGGTGTCTGCGCCGAGGCGGCCGGAGGTCTAGAAGAAGACCTGCTCGCCGCCGGTGAGGTTGAGAGCGGAACCGGTGGTGAACGAGGCCTCGTCGGAGGCCAGCCAGGCGACCATCCGGCCCACGTCCTCGAGAGTGCCGAAACGTCCCGTGGGGATTTTGGCGTCGAGGTAGTCCTGCAGCTTCTGCTCGAGCGTAATTCCCTCGCTCTGAGCGATTTCCGCGAACGACTTCTCCATCATCTCGGTGTGCATGCAGCCGGGGCAGATGGCGTTGACGGTGATGTTGTAGGGCGCCAGTTCCAGCCCGAGGGCCTGCGTCATCAAGATGACGGCCGCCTTCGATGCGGAGTAGACGCCCTCGTTGGGGCGGGCGAGTTTGCCGAGCTGGGAGGCGGTGTTGATGATCCGCCCCGACTTTTGCTCTTTCATCACCCGGGCGGCCGCACGGGATCCGTTGAAGACGCCGCCGATGTTGACGTCCATGGTGCGGCGGAAGTCGTCGTCGGTGACGTCGGCGATTGCACCGTAGGTGTAAATGCCGGCGTTGTTGACCATGATGTCCAGGCGCCCGTGCGTCTCGACAGTGGAACCGACCAACTCGTCCACCGACGCCGCGCTGGACACGTCGACCTTGGCGGAGCTGCTCTTCGGGCTGCCGGCGGACTGCAGCGTGGTGGCGGTGTCCTCGGCGCTGTGCAGGTCGGCGCAGACGACGGTGGCCCCGCGTGCGGCGAGTTCGACGGCGATGCCCTCACCGAGTCCGCGGCTGGCTCCGGTGACGATGGCGATCTTGTTCTCGAGGGTGGACATGGGGAATCCAATCTGGTGTTCGGGTGGGGTGAACTCCGCCGGCACACCGGTGCACGGGGGTCGGGTGAGGGGGATTTACGCGGTGGGCACCGGGGTGGGCTGGTAGGCGAGGAATCGCCAGCCCGCATCATCGGTGTACTTCCACACGGCCAGGCAGCGGTTACGCAGCTTCTTCTCGCGTCCGTCGGCGGTGATGCTGGCGTTCATCTCACCGATGACGAGCGCGACGTCGTCGACGATCCGGATGAACTCGATCGGGTGGTCGATGTCGTGATAGACGTAGTAGCCCGACCGCACCTTGTCGAGGTAGGAGTCGAGGCTGTCCGTGTCGCCGGAGGAGTGCGAGTAGGCCAGGTCGGGGTGGCTGAGCTCGGCGAACCGGGCCAGGTCCTGCTCGACGATCGCCCGGTACCGGGCGTTTTCGAGGTCCCGGATGGTGGTCGTCGCGTCGTGGGTAGCTGTCACGTCGGCTCCTGGGCTGTTCAGGGTGGGTGAGGGTGGGTGTCGTACCGGGTCATCGGCGGGTGGGACGATCGCCGCGCAGAGCCTGGCCGAGGAGGTGGCGCAGCCCGTCCTCGGTGACCGGGGTCGGGTTCGAGTAGGGGTTGGACAGGACCTCGTCGATGACGGCAGGGAGTTGGGTTTCGCGTACGCCCAGTTCTTCGAGCGAGTGCGGGATCTGCAGCTGCTGCTCGAGTTCCCACAACGCGGTCGACGGGTCACCATCGGTGCCCAGGGCCCGCTGCAGGGCGGCCCGCGCTGCCGGGGCGTGGGATTCGTTGTAGCCCAGCACATGGGGCAGCACGATCGCGTGCGTCTGGGCGTGCGGCAGGTCGAGGGATCCACCGAGGACGTGGCAGAGCTTGTGGTGCAGCGACATCGTGGTCGCCCCGAGGCAGGCGCCGCACAGCCATGCCCCGTAGAGGGCTTTCGACCGGGCGTCGAGATCGTTGCCGTCGGCGACCACCGCCGGCAGCGATTCGGCGAAGGCGCGTACTCCCTCTTCGGCCATCAGCGAGATGATCGGTGAGGCGTCCGGGGCATAGAGCGCCTCGACGGCATGCGCGACCGCGTTCAGACCGCTGGCGGCCGAGATCTCCGCCGGCAGCGTGGCGGTCAGCTGTGGGTCGTAGATGACGCTCTGCGGCAGCACCTTCGCGTCGCGCCCGGTCTGCTTGCGCCCGTCGCGGGTCAGGCCCCAGATCGGGGTCATCTCCGATCCGGCGTAGGTGGTGGGGATCGCGATGATCGGTAGCCCGTGTTCGAGGGCGATCGCCTTGCCGAGGCCGATCGAGGAACCACCGCCGATCACCACGCAGCTGTCCGCGCCGAGCTTGCGGGCCCGGTCCCGGGCGCGGTCCGCGGTCTCGACCGGCACGTGCATGCGGGCCTGGTCGAAGATGCCGGCACCGCGGTCACCGAGGTGATCCATGACGAGATCGGCCAGATGCTTCTGCTCGGGGGTGCACAGCACCAGCGCCCGGCTCAGCCCGAGTCGGTCGAGTTCCTCCCCGATCTTGGTCACCGCGCCGACCTCGAAGCTCACCCGCATCGGCAGGGCCTGATAGTGGAAGGAGCTGGTGAAGGTCACAGTCCGGCCTCCTCTCGTACCTCGGTTTCGAGCAGGGTCACATCGAAATGGACCGTGCGGAAAGGATTGTCGAACCCGAGCTGGCGGGCCCGTTCCGGGTCGTCGACGACCGGGAACTCCCGGATCAGGCTTTCCTTGACCCCGAACACGACATCGGAGTCGATGTAGGGGGTGCCGTCGACGAACAGGTGGGTGGTGACCGGTTCGTGGCCGGGCGCGGTGACGATGAAATGCACGTGCGCCGGCCGGTTGGGATGGCGTCCGGTGATCGCCAGCAGCTCCCCTACCGGTCCGTCGTCGGGGATGGGGTAGTACCGGGGAACGATCGAGCGGAACCAGAACTTGCCCTCGTCGTCGGTGGTGAACAACCCACGCAAGTTCAGTTCCGGCTGGATGCCGGGTTGCTGGACGTCGTAGAAGCCGTCGGCGTTGGCCTGCCACACGTCCACGCTCGCCCCGGCCAAGGGGGTGCCGTCCGCGCTGCGGACCTGTCCGGTCACCAGGCACGGCTCACCCCCGTCGTCGAGGGCGATGGTGTCGCCGAGCTCGCGCGGCGGGGAGTCGACCATGTGGAACGGGCCCAGAACGGTCTGCTCGGTGGCGTGATCGAGGGCGCGGTGGTTGATCGTCTCGACCAGCATCGATACCCCGAGGACATCGGAGAGCAGGATGAATTCCTGACGCACGTCGTTGCAGGTGTGCCCGGTGCGGGTGAGGAACTCGATGCCCTTCTCCCACTCGGACTCGGTGAGCTGGACGTCCTTGACGAAGTCGTGCAGGTGCTCGATCAGGGAGGTCAGAATCTGCCGCAGCCGGGGATCGGTGTCGGCTCCGAGGCTGTCGATCACCACCTCGGCTGAGCGGCCTTCGGTGAACAGTCCACGATCGGTCATCGGTTCAACTCCTTTCACGGTGCGGTGTAGCCGCCGTCGACCGGCAGTTCGATTCCGGTGACGTAACTGGCCTCGTCGCTGGCGAGGAACAGTGCCCCATAGGCGATTTCGCGGGGATTGGCGGCACGCTTCATCGGGGTGGCGGCGATCACGTCGGCGGTGATCGCCTCGTCCTGAGCGTCGATCATCGGGGTGCTGGCCAGACCCGGGTGCAGGGAGTTGACCCGGATGCCGTCGTCGACGTACGACAGGGCGGCGTTCTTGCTCATCATCCGCACCGCGGCCTTACTGGCCTGGTAGGCCGAGACTCCGGCGGCGCCGACGATGCCCCAGATCGACGAGACGTTGACGATCGAGCCGGCGTGCTGGGCCTGCATCGTCGGCAGGACCGAGCGCATGCCGTAAAAGACCCCGGTCTGGTTGACCGCGATGATTTTGTGCCAGTCGTTGAGGTCGATCTTGGCGATCGCCTCGTAGGAGCCGACGAGGCCGGCGTTGTTGACCAGGATGTCGATCCGCCCGTGCTGGGCGACCACCGAGTCGACGAGCCCCTGCCAGCTGTCGAGCTGGGTGACGTCGAGGGGGGTGAAGGTGATGTTCGGGTGATCGAACGGTTCCGGCTCGCGCAGGTCGCCGACCACCACCCTCGCGCCTTCCTCGGCGAACAGTTCCGCCGTGGCGCGGCCGATACCGCGGGCTCCGCCGGTGACGATAGCTACCTTCTGATCCAACCGCGCCATTGCGATGTCCTCTTCTTTCGGTATTCGATCGGTATCCGGCCAGGTCAGCGCAGGTACTTCATCGACGCTTCATAGGCGGCGGGAACGGCCTCGCCGATCGGGAGCTTGCGGTACTCGGCGGACAGGATCTCCACGCCGTAGATTCCGTCGTAGCCGGTCTTACCGATGGCGTCGACGAAGCCTTGGACGTCGAGTTCGCCCTCACCGGGAAGCCGGCGACCGTTGAAGGTGTCGGCGATGAGGTCACCTTCGAACGTCAATGGAGCATCGTCGAGTTCGACGTCGAAGATGTACTTCGCCGGGATGTCGGCAAGAGTGTCGAAGTCGACGCCGGCGCGGGCGACGTGCCAAATGTCGATCAACAACCCGCCAGCAGGATGATCGGCCTTGGCGATGAACTCGAGTGCCTGCTGCGGGGTCTTGACGTTCACGAACGGCATCGGCTCGAACACCACCGTGGTACCCGCGTTTGCAGCGTCGGTGCAGAGCTTCACGAACTCGGCCGCCATGTAGTCCGCATCAAATTCACCACCGCTGAAGTCGCCGCCGACCTTGATGTGGCGGGCGCCGAGGGCCTCGGCGGCCCGGAACATGTTCGCGCGAATCTCGTCCGCGGCCGCCCGGCGCTCGTCGGTGAGAAACCAATTCTCCAGAAACTCGAGCTCAAGGTGAGCGATGCCGTTGTCGGCGAGCATGGTCTTGACGGTGGGGAACCCGTACTGCTGCTCGGCGTCGAGAAGATCCAGGTAACCAATGCCCACGCCGGTGAATCCGGCCTTCGCGGCAACCTCGATGCGCTCCTGGAAGCTGTGCGGACTGCGATCGTTCTCCGCGTTGCCGGCGTCGGCGTCACCAGCGGTCGTCCACGTTCCCGCGATCAATTCGATCTTGCTCACTATCAAATCTTCCTTCCAGAGGGGGTTGGGTGGGTTGCATCCTGCGGCGTAGCGCAGGTTCATCACGATGCCAGACCGACCAACTCGATAATTCATCCTGGCTTAAATCTGTGACTCCAATCATGCAAGTCGTGTAGTGTGAATGTCAACATCGGGCGATGAACTGCGGTGTTGCACCACCGCCGGAGTTAAGCCAGAGTGGATATCGAGCGTCAGACACACAGAACGGGGCACAGTGGTGGAAGAGGAAATCGGCGTGGCCTTGAAGCGGGCCCGCCTGGACAAGAAACTGTCACTGCGCCAGGTCGCCGATCAGCTCGGCATCTCCACCAGCCTGCTCTCGCAGGTGGAGAACGGAAAAACCCAGCCGTCGGTGAAAACGCTCTTCGGTCTCGCGACCGTGCTCGAGGTCTCCCTCGACAAAATCCTTTCCGGTCGCAGCGGACTCGACATCGAGCTCCCCGCGGACCGCGACGCCGCGGCCGGTATCCAACGCGCCGCAGACAATCCCGTCCTCGAGATGGAAAACGGGGTCACCTGGCAGCGGCTGGCCACCGGCGGTCGTACCGAGATCGAACCGCTCTACGTCACCTACGAGGTCGGTGCCTCCAGCTCGGTCGACGGCAAACAGATGCGCCACGACGGAGCCGAGTTCGCGTACATCCTCGAAGGCACGCTGCGGCTCCGGCTCGACTTCGACGAACACGATCTGGGCCCCGGCGACTCGTTCTGCTTCGACTCGAGCCGACCACACCTGTTCTACAACCCGGGCACGGTACCCGCCCGCGGCGTCTGGTTCGTCTTCGACACCGCGACCCACACCGCCGACGTCAAATCGCTGCTCGACGCGATGCGAACGGCCAACGGAAGCGGCCAGGGCCGCACCCATCTGCCTATGTTCAGGTAACCCCACCAAGAGCCTGTCCCCCACCCCCGGCGACCTCCGCCGATCGCGCTGCCTGCCGGTGAGTCACCTGCACCGACCTGAGTGCCTTCTAGATGCGTAGTGCGCGCACCACACCGTGAATAACTGTCCGACGGCGTGCACACTTGTCGCTGCCGAGAGGAATCTCGATGTCCCGAGCCGATACCACCCCGGCCACCGAGACCCGTACGGCCATGCCGACCTGGCTCGTGCTGCTGATCGCAACCGCCTGCGCAGTGGTGGTCGCCAATCTCTACTACTCACAGCCTTTGATCGGCGAGATCAGCGCATCTCTGGGCCTACCTGCCCAGTCAGCGGGGCTGATCGTCACCCTCACCCAGATCGGCTACGGCGTAGGACTTCTCCTCGTCGTACCCCTCGGTGATCTCTACGAGAACCGCACCCTGGTAACGGTCCTGCTGGCCGCCGAAACGGTGGTCCTCATCGCAGCGGCCCTCGTCACGGCGCCGATTGCCTTCCTGGTGATCTCCGCACTCATCGGGCTCGCCGCGGTCGCAGTCCAGGTGTTGGTTCCCTTCACCTCGCACTATGCCCCCGAACACCAGCGCGGCCGGATCATCGGCACGGTCATGGGCGGCCTCACCATCGGAATCATGCTGGCCCGCCCTGCCGCGAGCCTCATTACCAGCGTGTGGTCCTGGCGGGCCATCTACGTCCTGTCCGCCCTCCTCGTCGTGATGATCGGCGCCGCGATCCGATTCACGATGCCCGCCCGGCGCCCCGAACACACCGCGGGCTACCGCGCACTGCTGGCATCCCTACCTCGCCTCGTGCGCGACATCCCGGTCCTGCGCCGCCGCGCGCTCTACCACGCCTGCCTGTTCGGGGCGTTCAGCCTCTTCTGGACCGCCGTTCCGCTGCTGCTGACCAGCGACGCGTTCGGAATGTCCCAGAGCGGAGTCGCACTGTTCGCCCTCGTCGGAGCCGCCGGAGCCATCGCATCACCGATCGCCGGCAGAATGGCCGACCGCCACCGAACCCGATCATGGACGCGGATCGCCATCGGCTGCGTCCTGATTGCACTGCTGGCCGCGGCCCTCGCCCCCGCCGGATCCGCCCTCGGGCTCTCAATCCTCGTCGGTGCGGCAATTCTGCTCGACTTCGGCGTCATGACCAATGTAGTGCTCGGACAACGCGCCATCTACAGCCTCGGACCCCAACTACGTGCCCGCCTCAACGGCCTCTACATGGCCATATTCTTCGTCGGGGGCGGAGTCGGCTCAGCACTCGGCGGATTCGTCTACGCCCACCACGGATGGACAGCCGCCGCACTGACCGGGGCCGTCCTGCCCGTCCTCGCCCTCGGATACTTCCTCACCGAGCGACACGACTAACACCCGGATGACGATCGGCCAGCGGACGCACGTCTGTTGTCGACTGAACCCGTTACATGTAACATTGGCGGATGGCGAGCACACGAGAGCGGGTACGCGAGCATCGCCGGCGGTTGCGCGAGCAGGGCCTGCGGCCTGTTCAGATCTGGGTGCCCGACGTACGGGCTCCGGAGTTTGTCGCGGAAGCTCACCGCCAGTCGGCTGCCGTCGCGGCGAGCGAGCATGAAGCCGATGACCAGGCATTCGTTGATGCCATCTCAGTCGATTGGGATGAGGCGGAGCCCGGCGAGTGAGGCGGGGCGACATCTACATCGCTGCTGCGCGTGGCGCCTACACCGGCAAGCCGAGACCCGTGGTCATCGTCCAGGACAATCGGTTCGACTCGACCGCTTCGGTAACGGTGTGCCCGTTGACGACCAATCCCGTCGAGGCGCCACTTGTCCGGATCGCCGTGCAGCCGACCGACACCACCGGAATCGAAAAGCCAAGTCAAATCATGGTCGACAAGGTCACGACGATGCCGCGGGCAAATGTACGCGACCGCCTCGGCCAACTCGCCGATGCCGATCTGGTTCGGCTGGACCGCGCACTTGTGGTATTTCTCGGGCTTGCCGATTGAGCCGGCTCGCTCGGCGGAGCGATGCCGCAAGCGGTTCTGCTTCCGGAACGCCCGCCAGTCCACACGTTCGCCTGAGGGAGGGCGTTGTTGTCGATTGCGAGGGGTGTTTGTCTCTGGTTGGCAAATTCGGCTGGCTCCGCGGTGGGGGCTACGGGCTGAGTGCTGCTGCGATGTTTGTGGCCGGGAGTTGCGGGTATCGGTCGTGCAGCGGTGACGAGTCGAATGTCATGTCGGCCGTGTCCATGTAGAGGGCGAGTTCGGCGAGTCGCGCCTGTGCGGTCGGCCAGAGGTGACCGGTCGCAGCGAGCGCGCGCAACACGAGTCGGGGAACATGCCGGGCGCGGACAGCATTGTCGCCGATCCGATTTCCGAGGATTTTCGTAAGTTCGCCGAATGTGAGGTTTCGGGGCCCGCCGATCTCGAACAGTTGGCCACGGGTGCTGGCGTCGAGTGCGACCAGTTCGATCAGCGCGGCGACATCGTCAATGGCAACGAAGTTGATCGGATTATCGCCGCGACCGAAGAGGACCGGCCGGCCGGATCGACCGGCGGACTGCGCGAGAAGGTCGAGGTACAGCTCGGCGAATGCGGTCGACCGGACGATCGTCCACGGGACGCCACTGGTTTGCAGGTAGTGCTCGGCGACCGCCTTCATCCGGAACAAGCCGATCGGATGGTTGGCAGTCGTGCCGATTGCGGAGACGAGAACAAACTCGGCACCTGCGGCGCGTGCGGCGTCGACAAGGTTGATGATGCCGTCGCGGTCCACCGCCGCCGGGTTCACCCGGCCCGGGCCGATCAGTCCGTGCACCGCCGAGATGACGAGGTCCACCCCGTCAACAGCCGGCCGCAGTGATGGCGCATCACGGACGTCACCGGTCACGGTCTGTACACGTTCGGCGGCGAGGCCGGTCGCTGCGGCGCTTGCGGGATCGCGGGTCAGAACGCGGACCTGGTGTCCGCGCGCGGCGAGCCGGTGCACGACCAGCGAGCCGAGGCGGCCGGTGCCCCCGGCGACGAGGATGATCATCGGGCACCGACTTGCGCGTGGACGGTGGGCTCGACTCCGACGGGCGAGTCATCGACCGGTTCGAGGTAAAAGCGACTCCATTTCGCGCGACCGTCGTCGACACCGAACACGATCACTCCGCGCATCAGATGCGGGTGCCCATCGCGGCGGGTGCCGACCATCTCCCACTCACCCCAGATGGTGTCGCCGTCGACCGCCCAGCGCAGCACCCTGGCCCGTAAATCGGGCACGCCGCCGAAAATTTCCGTCCAGTTGCGTCGCACCTGCTCGCTGCCGGTGAATCCGCGCGCCGGATGCGCCGGCGTCTCGTTGAGATAGTCCGACGCGAAGCAGTCCACTACTGCGTCGAGATCATGTGCGTTGACCGCGTTTTCGAGTCGGCGGAGCATCGCCAGGGTGGGGTCGGGCTCAGGTGTCGGCATCTCGCACTCCGTCAAATTTTAGATACAGTGTGGTGTATCCAATATGAGGAGTATCCGCCCCGATGACCGACCCAGTCAAGACTCCGCGACGCTACGACGCCAGCCTCCGACGCAGCCGGGCGCGGATGCGCCAGCAGAAGGTGCTCGACGTCGCGCGGGAGATGTTTCTGCGTGATGGCTACGCCGCCACGACCGTGGCGGCGATCGCCACCGCAGCGGACGTCTCGGTCGAGACGATCTACAAGACGTTCGGTGGCAAACCCGGCCTGATCCGCGAGATCCAGGCCGCGGCACTGACCGGGACCGGCCCCGTGCCGGCTCCGCAGCGTTCCGACCATATGTCGGCCTCCGAGCCCGACCCCGAGGTCGTGCTTCGGAATTGGGCAACCCTGGCCACCGAGGTTGCACCTGCGGTGACGCCGATCATCGGGCTCGTCCGCGCCGCCGCAGCGACCGATCCGGATATGGCCTCACTGCTCGACGACATCAATACCCAACGCCTCGCCCGGATGACGCACAACGCGCGACGTCTCCGCAGCCACCTGCCGCCGACGATCTCGCTCGAACATGCCCGCGACGTGCTGTTCACCTACACCGCGCCCGAAATCTACGAGCTACTCGTCCTCGCCCGACATTGGAGCGTGGAACAGTACGCCGAGTTCATCTATCGCGGCATGGCCGCACAGTTGCTGCCCCCGCCCGACTGACGGACATCTCCACTCCCACCATTGACACCGAACCCAAACCGGGCTCCGCACCTGCAGGCGACAGGGGGTTCACCGACCCAGTGGTCCGCCGGGAGCTCGGGGTCGGGCTCCAAGAATCCGCCCGGACAAAGATCCACTTCCGGAACGCGTCGGTGACGGTTCCCCTGAGACGCCGGGTTCCGACGCCTAAGGGTTCCTACTCGATCTGTGCCAGGTAATTGCGTTGCCGCTGATCTGAGTTGCCGAGGACGATGGACCTACTGGCAGCGAATGCCGCAATCGGCACAGGAACGGAGCGGTGGTGGAAGATCCACCGGCAGAGGCATACGGGCGGGTGACGAACCCGGAACGGTTCGCCCCGCTGCTTCCGGCTGCCGAGGATCTGATCGCCGACCTGGAGCGCCGGTTCGATGTCAGTGTCGCCCGTGGTCCCGCGCCGCCGTCGGAGTCGGCGACAGTCGAGTTGGTGGAGTTGGTGGAGATCACTCCTATTCGCGTAGACCAGGCGCCGTTGGCGATCACCTTCACTTCGTTTCCTGGTCTGTATCTCGACGCGGGCGCATGGGCGCACATCGCGCTTCCCGCGTGCGGGTGTGACGCGTGTGATGAGTCCGCGGAGGACGTCTTGCGGGAGTTGGCCGAGTATTCCGAGGCGCTGACTGCCGGGCAGCTGTCCGAACGGATCACCGGTAGATTCCGGCCGATCCTTGAGCATTCCTGGGACGGCGAAGGCTGGGTTCGGAGCGGCACAAGACGAGACTGTCCGCGGCACAGGCCGCTGAGCTGCGTGCCAGACCGGTGCAGCCGCCGACAGATGGGCGCTGGCGGCCGTGGTCCCTCCGATCCTGAGCACGCGGTGGCGGCTCCGACACCGGTTGCCGATCCTTGACCGGATGCCTGTTGGTCCGTGATAGTGGTCGGAGGTGACCCCGAGTCCGCGGCGTTCGTGCCGCGGTTCCCGAGTACTCGGGGCCTGACATGCACAGGTTCACCGAACCGACCCCAGTCCCCACACGCGTCGACCTCATCTCCGTGTTCGTGGAGAACTGGGAGATCGAATGCTGCGGTATCCCTCCCGTAGTCGGATACGACACGTGTGCATTGACCTTCATCGAGTCGGCATCCGAACGAGGGAGGTCCCTGCCTGACGATGCCCGCTGGAGCCGACGGACCCACCTCATCACTGCCGGCGGGATCGAGGCCTACTGGCCAACCACCGACGCACCGCAGGTAGACGCCGTGTTCGGCTACTTCTCCGGCACCCGTCACGGGCCGACCGTGCCCGATGGAATACACCCCACGACGGGACTCGTTGTGGACCTACAGTTGGAAATCGCCGAATACCAGCAGACCGCCTGCCAGTGGCAACCGATCCCCGACGCGAGGCTGCTGCGGCGCATCCACGCGAGTCCCAAGTGGTTCGCCAACAACCTCGACACCACCGGATGCATCGAGACCGGGGTCCTCATGGAGCTGGCGGTGATGCGCCCATGAGGAATCGACTCGCCGATCCACGACGCCAACACGTCATCGGTGCCGTCAGCCAGCTTGTGGACGGCATCGCCCGCCAGGATCGATGGACGATCGCACGGCGATCCACCGGGCGACTACTCGACCAACTGCTCTCGCACAGCGGCGATCCCGCATTCACTTACCGGAGTGGGAGCTACAGCCTGGGCGTGGACGGTGCTCCCGTTGCGGTGGTCGAGGACGACGACACCGCCGTGGTGCTCGGGGGCGTCTGCTCATCAACTGGGCGCGACCCGATACCCGTTGCCGCCGTACTGGTGGCCTCGACCGCGGCGCCGCGCACCTGGCTCGTCGCGTCGCTGGACATCGCCACTGCCGTCCACAACGACTTTCAACGCGCGATCCAGCACGGACGGTTCTCCGAGACGATCGACGCCGACATCATCGCCCGACACAGTCCCCTCGACACGAGGGCCGCCGCGATCGACTGGGACGACCCCACCGTCGTACTACGCAAGAGCTCGAACGGGACGACCACGGTGGCGGACGCCCTCAGCGAGTTGGCCGAGTGGGACCAGCGAGCGTGGACGTGGATCGCCGACGAATGTCCGACGTTCGGCGGACTCTATCTCCGTGCCCGCCACCCCGAACTCGTCCGCCAATACTGACCGGTGACGGATCCTCGATCGGTGAAAGGGATCGCGGGCACTCAGGACAACGAACGATCCCAACTGACTGACTCGAACAGATCCCGCATGCAGTGTTCCTGGCTGTCACGGGTGCCGGGATCGGACACCCACGTCTTGTACAAACCCGGAGCAGCGCGGTTGATCTGCACCTCCCGCGAGTTGTACGCATCATCCGCAGGCAGCGGGCCCACGCCCGCAATCTGCCCAGCACAAAGAGCCGGGTGAAGCAGGCCGTCCGTCACACGGGAAGACAGGAGCCGCACCCAGACGTTCATGCCGGCCTCCCGCCGGTCCATCCGCGGCGCCCCGAGAGGATCGAGAATCGCCCATCGACGTTCGGCACGGTTCTCATGGGTAAGACCCGACGTCGCCTCGAGAACGATTCGACCGACTCGGGTATCGAGACCATGGGCGAACTCGGTTTGCTCCCGTGCGATGGCTTTGCTGAAGTACTCGAGTTGGTCCAACCCGGATCGTGGCCCGCCTTCTCTGAGTGGGTAGCCGGACAGATCCATCAGGAGGTTGTCGACGGCGTCCCGGAGAAACGGATCCTGAGCAGATGGTGTTCGAAGCCGACGCGCCTCGGCGAGGGTGATAACGCCCTGCAGAAGAAGTTTTTCCACCATTCGCTGATCCTCACGCATCAACCAGCTCATGCCACTCCAGCGGGATCGATCTCGGTGCGCGCCCCCATCGCCACAGTCTAAGAGCCGACAGGTATCGGCACGTCCGATAGCCGAACGTCCGCCGGTGCGGCCGGCCCGGCGAACGTTCGAAAGGACTGAAAGCGCTAGGTACTGGAAACTGAGTAACCGTCGTGTTGAGGTCGGCGGGCGCGTTTAATCGCCCGGTACACCGTCGACCGGCCCACCGAGAACAAATCCGCCAGTTCAGCGGTCGAGTACTCGCCTGACGTGTGAAGCTCGACCAGGTGCCGTTCCTGGCGTGGGTTGAGCTTCGGCTTCTTGCCCTTCAGGTGTCCCTTCGCCTTCGCGATCCGCATCCCCTCCCTCGTTCGTGCCCGAATCAGGTCGCCCTCGAACTCGGCGACCATCGCCAGGACGTTGAACAACAGGCGGCCGACCGGGTCGGTCGGATCGTGCAACGAGGCTCCGATCTGTAGGCACGCGTTCCGGGACGTGAGCTCGTCGACGATGTCCCGGGCGTCGGGCAACGAACGAGCCAGGCGATCCAACTTGGTCACCACGAGAGTGTCGGTGTTTCGGCACGCTGCAAGGGCGTTCTGCAGACCGGGCCGCTGACGAATGGTTCCGGTCAAGCCGTGATCGACGTAGATCCTTTCCGGTGAGACGCCGAGCTTGAGCAGTGCGTGCTGCTGTGCGGTCAGGTCTTGCTGATCGGTGGACACTCGTGCATACCCGATGTACATCGCTGATTCCCATCTCTTGAACGCGCAACGCCGGCGGCGTGGTGCTTGGGACTCAACGGTCAGATAACACGACGAGGGCTATTAGACCCGCTCCCGATGAGCTAGTGCCCTAGTAGTACTTTGTTAGCTCGGCGTGTCGGCTCGAGTTTTCGTGGTTTTCTCGAGAGCATGCGGGCATGGATACAGCCGCTCTCGCCCGGGTCGGGGAACAGTTGGATACGTTTGTCGGTGAGGTGTTCTCGTCGCTGGCACGGAAGGATCAACGGGAGAAGGCGGGGCTGTATGCGCGGGGGTTGATGCTCGACGGCCGGCGGAAGTCGATGCAGCCGATGGCGCAGCGGTTGCAGGTCGACCATCAACAGTTGCAGCAGTTCGTGACGACCTCGCCGTGGGACGTGGTTCCGGTACGGAAAACCCTCTCCCGCAAAGCGTGCGATCTGATCGCCCCGGATGCGTGGGTCATCGACGACACCGGGTTCGTCAAGGACGGCGACCGCTCGCCGGGTGTGGCCCGGCAGTACTCGGGCACCCTCGGCAAGGTCGGCAACTGCCAGATCGCGGTCAGCGTGCACGCGGCCACCGATGCCGCGTCGGCCCCGTTGGACTGGCGACTGTTCCTGCCGCAGAGCTGGGACGATCGGTCCACCACCGATCCCGATGCGGTCGCGGAGATCGCCGCCCGCAGGAAGCGGTCCGCGATCCCCGACGCGGAGCAGCACCGCACCAAGTGGGAGATGGCGATCGAGATGATCGACGAGCTGATCGAGTGGGGCCGGATTCCGCCGACCACGGTGGCGGACGCCGGCTACGGCGACGCCACCGCCTTCCGGCTCTCGCTGACCGAGCGGGGCATCGACTACGTCGTCGCCGTCAAGGGGTCCACCAGCGCCTTTCCCGGCGACGCGGTCCCCGAGACACCTCCCTACAGCGGGCGCGGACGGCAACCGGCCCCGCGCTACCCGGGACCGGCCGCCAGCTGCAAGGACCTGGTCCTGGCCGCCGGACGGAAGGCCCTGCGGACGGTGACCTGGCGCCGCGGCGGCAAGGCCGACCCGACCAATCCGACCGCGGCGATGCGCTCGCGGTTCGCCGCACTGCGCCTCCGCCCGGCGAACCGCGACATTCCCCGCGCCGACGACGGCACCCTGCCCGAGCTCTGGTTGCTCGCCGAGTGGCCCGCCGGCGCCGACGAACCGACCGACTACTGGCTCTCCACCCTGCCCGCCGACACCCCACTGAAAGAACTCGTGCGCCTGGCGAAACTCCGCTGGCGCGTCGAGCACGATTACCGGGAGCTGAAAACCGGTCTCGGACTGGATCATTTCGAGGGTCGTTCCTGGCTGGGCTGGCATCACCACGCCACCCTGGTCACCGCCGCTCACCTATTCCTCACCACCCTCCGACTCACCGACCCAAAAGCAGCTGGGCAGGACTGAGCCTCTACGCCGTTCTCCGCGAACTCCAACGCGCACTTGCCCGTTGGATCGGTACCTGCCCACTCTGTGACCACACCTTCCCAACCTAACAAAGTACTACTAGTGCACTGCCGTTGGCGGATCCCTGACCGCGTGGGTCTTCGCTAGCGGGACTGAGTTTCGTCAAGTGGTCTGGCCCCGTTGATCGGCATGAATTGCGGCCCCACTGGTGGGGTCAGGCGCGTTTTCGGTGGTGGGTCTTGCTGGTGCGCAGTCGATAGGATTGGGTGCCGGTTTCGAGGATGTGCGCGTTGAAGGTGATGCGATCGACGATCGCGGCGACCAGTCGTGGATCGGGAAAGACGGTGCCCCACTCCGAAAACGGCAAATTCGATGCGATCCCAATACTCGCTCGTTCCTCCCGTTCGGTGATGATCTGGAACAGCATTTCCGCTCCGCGGGGATCGATTTGGACGTAGCCGAGTTCGTCGAGCAGCAGCAGATCCAGGCGCCCGTAGCGGGCGACGACGCGGGAGAGGATCCGTTCGTCGGCGGCCTCGACGAGTTCGTTGACCAGTTGGGCGCAGGTGATGTAGCGGACTCGGCGGCCTTGTTCACAGGCTGCCAGGCCGAGCCCGATCAGCAGGTGTGATTTGCCGGTGCCGGAATCCCCGAGCAGCACCACCGGTTCGCCGGCGTCGAGGTAGCCGCCGGCCGCGAGATGCCCGAGCGTGCCCGCAGAGATGCCCGGCACGGCATCGACGTCGAAGTCGGCGAGCCGTTTGATGCGGGGGAACTTGGCGTCGTTGAGTCGACGCGTCCGGCGTCGTTCGGTGCGGTCGTCGACCTCGGCGGCGAGTACTTCGGCGAGAAACGCCAGATGTGATTGTTGTTCTCGGACAGCGATTTCGGCGATCCGGACCGCTTCGGTCCGGATGGTCGGCAGATGCAGTTCGCGGGTAGCCGCGCCGATCGCGGCCTGGGCTGCGGCATCGGAGGAGACCATGTGAGACCTCAGCTTCCGGTGAGCAGGGTGTCGTAGGCGGTCAACGACGGAACGGGACGGTCGTAACGGGTGAGCACTCCGATCGGGACCGCGGGGGTGGAATCGGTGCGGGCCAGTCGGCGGGCATCGATGAGGACGAGTTGGGGATCGATGCACCCGGTCTCGATGGACCGGTCCAGGGCCTGGCGCAGTACTTCGGGGGCCAGGCCGCGGTGCGCGAGCAGCACGTCGATCAGGGCGCGGGTGCCGGCGCGGTCACCGAGCAGGTTGCGGGCGCTGTCCCAGTACCGCTGGTGGCTGACGGTGAACGCCCCGACCGCCTTGGCCTGCGCCAACGCGGTCGCCCCGGGAAGGGCGCCTGGTTTGCGGATCAACACCTCGAGGTAGTGATCGAGGGTGAGGACCTCGGTGAACCGGCCGAAGGCCCGGTCGTGAACCGCGACCATCCGAGACCCGTCGAGCACCTCGACCCGGCCCGCGCTCAGCCGCACCGGCAACCGCCGGCCCGCGTAGCGGGCGGGCACGGAGTAGAAGTTCTGCCGCACCGACACCCGCGCATGGGTGTCGACCCGCGCATACAACAGTCGCGCGCAGTCGAACGGCTCAGCAGGCAGCGGGAGCAACGCGGGTTGCTCGTCGGCGAACGCGGCGGCCACCGTGATCGGTCGGCCCCCGATGACCCGGGTGTCGTCGATCAGGTCCGCGGCGGCGACCTTCTCGTTGAGTTCGGTCAACGACGCGACCTTCGGCACCGGAACCAGGTGCCGGCGCCGGAATCTGCCGATCTCGCCTTCCACGCCGCCTTTCTCGTGGGCGCCACCCCGGCCGGGGATACAGAAGAACGAATCGAAGCCGTAGTGGCTGCGCAGGGCGACGAATCGGTCCGACTCGACCCGGTCACGACCCCGAAGCACCCGCACCACAGCAGGTTTGAGGTTATCGTAGCGGATACGATGCGGCACACCGCCGAACCACTCGAAGGCCCGCACGTGTCCCTCGAAGAACGCCTCCTGCGCCTGGGTGCCGAACACCACGTGACAGGCCCGCCCCGAATGCGACAGGCGCATCACGAACATCCAGCACTTGGTCATCTCCCCGCCGATGACCGCGTAGACCTCCCCGAAGTCAACCTCCGCCTCCGCGGCCGGCAGGTGGGTCTGCGGCACCGTCACCTCGACCTCGACCAGCCCCAACTCGCTGCGTCGGCGGCGCACATACCGGGTCACCGTCGCTTCCGACATCGTCGCCCCGTGCTCGGTGACCAACCGCTGCCACACCCTCCGCGCGGTATGTCGCTGCTTGCGCGGCGCCTGCTGGTCGGCAATCAGCCAGGAATCGATCAGCTCGGACCAGTCATCGATCGCCGGCCGGACCCGGCGGCGATACGGTTTGCGCGGCGGTGGCACCGCCGAGGCCAACGCCTGCCGCACCGTGCGTCGATGCACCCCGTGCCGCTGGGCCAACTCCCGAATCGACAATTCCGAATCCCGCCGATCACGGCGGATCTGCTCGAATAATTCCATCCGCGAACCCGATCTCTTCACCGGTCCTCCCTCGCTGAAACACGTCCAACGAGGAGAATCCGAACCCGGGTGGGGCCAAGATTCGTGCCGACACGCCGCACCACCCGTCCGCAACCACCGGCCACCTCAGCCGGGGCCGGAATTCGTGACGATCAGTGGCCGAACTGGGGCCTACTCAGGTGACCACACCCACGGGACAGAACTACTTTGTCACCCGGAGCAAAGATCTGCCCGTTCATACTCGAACGATGTCGCAGTTCAGTTGGATCGACAACCCCGTCTCCCCGGAACTGGGTGCAATCGCGCACGGACCGCTCCTGCTATCCGACTCGAACGGCTACCGCGTGGGACTTCGATACCTCATCGCGTATCGGAATGTCATGGATATGGCGCTGACCGTCTCCGCTTCGGGATTGAAGTCAGCGGAGCTTGCCGCCCAGTTCCGCACCACCTCCGCCCAGTTCCGCACCACCTACGGTGCCGCCGATCTGCCTTTGGTTGGAACGTCCGAGGGTGGGTTCAGTACGTGGGTGGTGTCGCCCGACCTGAACATTTACACGGAGAGGTCGAGCCAGAATCCGCACACGGAGGAAGGACACTACGTCCGTGAGTTCTCCCATGTCATCAATGGGCGTCCCACCGGCACCTCCCTCGAAATCGAGTACCGATGGCCCACCATCGGCCTCGACCGGACACGCGTCGTCTTGGAGATTCCACCGGCTCGAGCTCTCGACGAAGCGATTGTGCCGATCTGATCCGCCTCCGCCTCCGCCGAGGAATGCGATCACCCACGGGACGGGTCGAAGGCTCAACGGTCGGACGGTTCGTCCCGGTCATGGTTCGGCGGATTCTGGCGGTCATCGCAACAGCAGTCGTTCCATCTCTTCGATGGGTGTGCGAAATTCTAGCCGTTTCCGGGGGCGCTCATTGAGTTGCCGTGAGACCCACTCCAGGTCTGCTTTCGAGTGCACACTCAGGTCCGAACCTTTGGGGAAGTACTGACGGAGAATGCCGTTCGTATTCTCGTTGGTCCCGCGCTGCCAGGGTGCGTGTGGATCACAGAAGTAGATGTCGATGCCGGTGGCCGCGCTGACGCTCTTCCAGTCCCGCATCTCCGAACCCTGGTCCCACGTCAAGGTTCGGCGCAGGCTCGTGGGCAGCGTCTCGAGCTGTTCGGTCAACGCGGGTGCGGTCTGCTCGGGCTTGTATCCGTCGGGCAGATGAACGAGCATGACGGTGCCGGTGGAACGTTCGACGAGTGTGCCGATGCGCTCAGATTCCGTTTGCCGATAATGAGATCACCCTCCCAATGTCCCGGTACTACACGGTCTTTCACGTCTTTGGGGCGGTCCGCGATGTTGGCCATGTCGGGGATCCGATTCTTGCGCTGGCCGGCCTTCCGACTGGGTCGGCGCAGCCCACGTCCGGTCCGCAGCGACCGGGTGAGGGTGTGTTCGAGTCCGCCGCGCGAGGGTTGGTAGAGCGATTGGTAGATGGTCTCGGTGCTCACCCGCATCTGTGGATCGTCGGGGAAATCGAGTCGGAGGCGGCCCGCGATCTGCTCGGGTGAATGGCGCTCGGTCAGGGATTTCTCGACCGTCTCGCGCAGCGGCGGATTGGTGGCGAGCTTGGACGGCTTGGGCCGCGAGGCCCGATGGTAGGCGGCTGCGTGCGCCGATCTGGCTCGGTACCGCCCCGACGGCTCACGATTGCGGGCGATCTCGCGTGAGATCGTCGACGGACTCCGGTTCAGGGCTTTCGCGATCTCACGAAGCGTGTGACCTGCGGCGATGCCGATGGCGATCTCTTCCCGCTCCGCGAACGTCAAACACCGGCCCTTCAGGTTGCGGCCACGCCGGGGACGCACCCCACCACAGGCCGCAAGCCACCGAGCACCCTGTTTGCGATACGAGCCGGCCGCCTCGGCCGCGCCCGTGATGAACTCACCCGCCGCCATCCCCGACCAGAACGTCTGAAAGATCTCCGGAACCATCCGATGAGAATATTTCGCCATGTGCAACACCCTTTGATCAGTGGTGTTGCGATCACCGCACGAACCCAAGGATCGCTTACCGGCCGCCGAGGGCGATGCTCGCGTGTTGTGCCGAGTCGACGAGGGCGGTGGCCCATTGCGTGCACTGGGCCATCGTGGCGTCTACGCGTTCGGGGACGAGGGTCAGGGTGTACTGCTGACTGCCGTGCCGATCGAAGATGGGCGCGCTGATGTGGGCGACCGGGATGGTGGCGGTGGCATCGATGGGCTCGGTGAGCAGATACTCGGACCAGTCGGTCGGCGGGAGATGCCGGCAGAGCTCGTCGATGATGCGCTGTGGCAATCCCGAGGATAGGAGGCTCGCGAGCACGACGGTCGACGTACCGGATGTGCGTAGGCATTCGATGATGTAGCCGCGCCGACGTCCACCGTCGATGATGGCGCGGACCGACTCGTCACCTGCCGCCTCGTCACCGGCCACCAGGGGAAGCAGCGGCGGCCGGCTCAGCCATGCGTCGACCACCGTGTCGTGCTCCCACGCGATGTTCACCAGCCCGAGAGGCGGCGCCAGCGGCAATCGCTCGCCGACGAGGTCGCGGCGGTCCCCGGCCATCGCGGCGCCGAGCCTGTCGAGAATCACGATGTGGCCGTCGTGCGCGGCGCTGAGGACACAGCTGATACCCAGGCGATCGTGCAGCGCGGTCACGAAGGGGCGAACCAGATCGAGATTGGCGAGCCCGGATTCGGCGGCCGACCCGAGGCGCAGCAGCGCCGGCCCGAGGCCGTACGACTTCGCCGCATCTCGCGTGACGAACTCCGCATCCGTCAACGCGGTGAGGATGCCCAGGCAGGTGGGTTTGTTCAGATCGAGAGCGGCCGAGACCTGGGTGAGCGTGAGCCGTTCGCGCGGCGTGTCCGCCAGCAGATTGAGGATCTGCACGACCCGTTCGGTCGGCGGCGACTTCCGCTCGACCACCGGCGGGGTCGGCGTTTTCCCGGTGCCGACTCTTGAGACGGCCAGCGGAGTGTGCTTAGAATCACCCGCAGATTTGAAATCTTGCATTCATATTTTGTAACACATGGGTGTGTTGGGATCCAGCCCGATCCCGCCTCGACTGGCATACCCAGCACCCGACTTACCGCACCACCGTCAATCGGAGAACAGAGATGACCTTGCACCACCCCGATGCGCTGGCACCGGCACAGCTCGGCCCGATCACCCTGCGCAACCGGATCATCAAGTCGGCGACGTTCGAGGGAAGGACGCCGAACGCCCTGGTCACGGATGAGTTGATCGAGTTCCATCGGCGCTCCGGCGGCGGGCGGGGTGGGCATGACGACCGTCGCCTACTGTGCGGTCGCGCCGGAGGGGCGCACCGAGTACGGGCAGCTGTGGATGCGTCCGCAGGCGCTGCCGGGCCTGCGGCGGCTCACTGACGCGATCCACGCCGAGGGAGCGGCGGCGTCCGCGCAGCTCGGCCATGCCGGGCCGGTCGCGAACGAGAAGTCCACCGGGTATCGGGCACTGGCACCGTCACGGTCGTTCAACCCGTTGAGTATGCGGATGATCCGATCCGCCTCCGCCGCCGACATCGCCCGGATCACCCGGGCGCACGGCACCGCCGCCCGGCTCGCCGTCGAGGCCGGATTCGACGCGGTGGAGATCCACTTCGGGCACAACTACTTCGCGAGCTCGTTCCTGAGCCCGAAGCTCAACCGCCGCACAGACTCCTACGGCGGTTCGCTCGCGAATCGGGCCCGCATGGTCCTCGACACCGCACGCGCCGTGCGCGGCGCCGTCGGCGACAAGATCGCGATCCTGGCCAAGCTGAACATGGACGACGGGGTGCCCGGCGGCTTCTGGATCGACGAGGCCATCCAGGTCGCGCGGTGGCTCGAGGCCGACGGCAGCCTCGACGCCCTGGAGCTGACGGTGGGCAGCTCACTGCTCAACCCGATGTACCTGTTCACCGGGGACGCGCCGATCCGCGAGTTCGCCGCGGCGATGCCGCAGCCGGTGCGGTCGGGGGTGCAGCTGGTCGGGAAGCGAATGCTCCACACCTACCCCTACCGGGACCTGTTCATGCTCGAACACGCGCGGCAGATCCGCGCGGCGGTGACGCTGCCGCTGGTACTGCTCGGCGGGGTCACCGACCGGGCCGGCATGGACACCGCGATGGCCGAGGGCTTCGAGTTCGTCGCGATGGCCCGGGCCCTGCTGCGCGAGCCGGACCTGGTCAACCGGATCGCCGACGACGCCTACACGAAATCGCTGTGCATCCCTGCAACAAGTGCATGCCGACGATCTTCACCGGTGCCCGCTGCGTCCTCGTCCCCGACTGCTGAAACCGTCCCGAGCGCGTTGCCCAGGGCTTGAGGGGCACCGCACGAGGTGCATACGTGGTCCGCGCTACTCCACACCTCCCGCCCGAGATCCGCACAGCATCTCGCGTTCCTGCCGGCAGGCGGGAGACCGCGGGTGTCCCGTCGACCTACCCAGACAGTCTTCGAACCAACTCAAAGGAGAGTCATGCATTTCCCACGTCCTTCGTCGAGGCGCAGATGGACCATCAGGGCTGCCATCGCGGCATCGATGTGTTCGCTTCTCGCCGGAGTCGCCGCTCCGACGGGCAGCGCCGCTCCGCCCGGCGGCGGACACAATCCCTATCCGCTCGATGACACCCTGCGGATGAACCAGATGCAGACCATGGGCACCCACAACAGCTACCACACCGGGCTGATACCGCAGGGCCTGCCGCCCTCGGTGGCCGCCAGCTTCCCGGGCTACACGCTTCCGCAGATCACCGCTGCGCTCGACTACCGGCACAAGCCCCTGACCGAGCAGCTCGACAACCTCGGTGTGCGGCACATGGTCTTCGACGTCTATGCCGACCCGCAGGGTGGCCGCTACGCCGACGCCCCGATGCTCGCCGAAGTCGGAGCGCCGACCCGGATGGCCGACCCCGCCTGGAACGAGCCGGGAATGAAGGTCTTTCACGTACCGCAGGTCGATCAGCAGACCTCGTGCGTGAAATTCACGCAATGCCTCCGCGAACTCAACGCATGGTCGGACCGGAACCCGGGCCACCTACCGTTCATGGTCGTGGTCGAGATCAAGGACATCGACGTGATGAACACCGATCCCCATCCACCGCTGAGCCCGTGGGGGCCCGGGGACTACAACCGGCTCGATGCGGAGATTCGGTCCGTGGTCGGCAACAAGCTCATCACCCCCGACGACGTCCAGGGCAAGTACCCGACCCTCGAGGCCGCCGTGAAGGACAACGGGTGCTGAAGCTGGCGGCCGGGTCGAGCACACAGACCGAGCTGTTCACCGGCCTCAGCTACCCCTGGGGGGTGGCGGTGGACACCGCGGGAAACGTGTACGCCGCCGACTGGAACAACCGGGTGCTGAAGCTGGCCGCGGGGTCCACCACCCCGACCGAGCTGCCCTTCACCGGCCTCCACTACCCCGAGGGGGTGGCGGTGGACACCGCGGGGGCCGTGTACGTCGCCGACTGGCGCAATCTCCGGGTACTGAAGCTAGCGGCGGGGTCGAGCACCCCGACCGAGCTGCCCTTCACCGGGTGGTGAAGCTGGCGACGGGGTCGAACTCGCAGACCGAGCTGCCCTCCACCGGCCTCAACAATCCCGAGGGCGTGGCGGGATAGCCGGGGGCCGTGTACGTCGCTGACGTGCTGACCGTCTGCTGCCACCGCTGCGGCGACGGCCCGCTGATCCCGAGGCCGACGATCTACCGACTTCGGCCCTGGCCTGGCTCGAGCGGCACGGATGGGCAGCGAGCCCGGACCTGCTGTGCCCCAACCACTCCTGACGTCTGGGTATCACGGGCGGGCGTCCCGTTCGCTCGGCTCAGTACGCATCGGCACGGCCCGCATCGTGATGTCCTCTGAAGAAATGCCAGGAAACTGAGACAGATTGCGGTGGCCATACCGTGAGACAAATGATAAACGCGCAGGTCGCAGCGCCCATATCCGATGCGCTCAGTTCAGCGGCTGCGTGTGACGTCGCCTCTGGCGGCGTGCGTGTCGGTCTGTCATCGCTTAAGTTAAGACTTCAGGCGGAGGTGACGCAGGGTCGCGAACCCAAGCGCCGCGCCGAGGACGACCAGAATCGCAACGTCGAGCAACCATATCTCGGATGTGTGCTGCCACAACTCATCTGGCTGCACCGTCGCGACGTGTGCCCGAAGATCGACCGTCGACGCCCCGGCCGCGAAGCCCCATCTCGCTGGGAACAACCAGGACAGCTGGTCGAGCACGGCTCGGTCGGTGACCGGGATCAGCCCACCGCACATCACCAGCTGCGCCATGACGGTCACGACCAGCAGCGGCATCACCTGGTCACTCGACCTCGCGAGCGCGGAGAGCAGCAGCCCCACCATCACACAGCAGCACGCCGTCAGGGCGATGTCGACCAGCAATTCGACACTCCCCGGGGGGATCACCGCACCCGAACCGGGTGCCCCCTTACCTGCCACCACGATGCCCACGAGCACGATCGATTGTACGAGGGCGGCGAGGCCGAACACGATGCTCTTCGCGAACAGGTACGCGGCCGGCAGCAACCCGACTGCACGTTCGCGGTGGTAGATCGTGCGTTCGCCGACGAGGTCGCGTACCGACAGCGCCGACCCCATGAAACAGGCGCCGAGAATCAGGAGCACCATGACCTGCGCCGGCTCCGTCGGTGCGCCCGGGCCGGCCATGCCGAAGCCCGCCTCACCCGGGACCACGAGCGAGAGCGCGCCCAGGACGAAGGGGAGCACGACCAAGAAGGTGAGATAGCCGCGATCGGCGAGGATCAGCCGAAGTTGGCGGCGCGCCACCGTGGAGATCTGTCTGCCGGTGCTGGTGTGCGCCGGCCTGCCGGGTGGTCCGACTCGGGGCGGCGCAGGGGCGGGCCGCCTCGACCCCCGTGCCTCCCGCGCCCGGTATGCGGCGAACACGCCGTCCGGGTCCGCGCTGACCCTGGTGAAGATCTCCGCCCAGTCCGAACTGCCCAGTGCGGCTCCGACTCCGGCGGGGTGTCCGCAATAGGCGGTCTTCCCGCCCGGAGCGAGCAACAGCACCTGGTCGCACATGTCGAGGTGCGTGACCGAGTGCGTGACCACCACGACCACCCGACCGGCGTCGGCGAGTTGGCGCAGCATCGCCATCACCTGCCGGTCCAACGCGGGATCGAGGCCCGAGGTCGGTTCGTCGAGGATCAGCAGCGACGGGCCGGTCAGCAGCTCCAGCGCCACCGACGCACGCTTACGTTGGCCGCCGGAGAGCCGGTCGACCCGGGTGTCGGCGTGCTCGGTGAGCGCGAGCTCCGCGAGTACCCCGGCGATCACCCGGTCGCGGTCGGCGGCCGTCGTATCCGGCGGTAACCGCAACTCGGCCGCGTAGCGCAGCGCCTGGCGAACGGTGAGCTGGCGGTGCAGCACGTCCTCCTGCGGGACCAGCCCGATTCGGGTGCGCAGCGCCGGGTACTCGGCGTGCAGATTACGGCCTTCGAAGGTGACCGCGCCGCGGGAGGGACTGGCGGAGCCGGCGATCACCCTTGCCAGCGTCGATTTCCCGGCACCGGACGGTCCGATCATCGCGGTCAACGAACCCGGCCCGGCGCCCATCGAGACGTCGACCAGCAGTTGTTTGGTGCCCTCGACGACGAACTCCACGCCGTGCAGACTCAGGCCCGTCTCCGCGGGGGCACGTTGCCGATGCCGGACGCTCCCGCCCGCAACGACGAGGTCGACCTTGCCGATCGTCACGATGTCGCCCTCGCACAGCACCGTTCTCCGCGTTCGGGCACCGTTGACGAAGGTGCCGTTGACGCTGCCGAGATCTTCGATGCCGAGGCCCTCTCCAATTCGGACGAGCCGGGCGTGGCGTCGCGAGGCGAGTACATCGTCGACGACGATCTGATTTTCGCCGGTACGACCGATGGTCAGACCCGCCGGTGGAATACGGGTGGGTGCACTGATCGGCGCCGTCGACGGACGATGCCGGACCGGAGGCCGCTGCGTGGTGCTCGCCATCACCGTCTTGTGCACAACGGGGGTCGGCGTGTGCGCGGGCGTCGGTGAACGCTCACGTCGTGACCGATGAGGGGTCAGCACCACCAAGGGCCCGGTGGCGGGATCCCCGAGACGCAGCTGAACCTGTTCGTCCACGCGCACCGGTTGAACGACACGCCGACCGTCGATGAAGACCCCGTTGGTGCTGCGCCGGTCGGTGAACACCCAGCCGCCCTGCCACGACAGCTCCGCGTGGACCCGGGACACCCAGGGACTGTCGACGGTCAGGCCGACCTCGGGTGCCCGGCCGATCGTGACCGGCTCGCCAGAGTCGAATATCCGGTCCACACCGTGGATGCGGACGGTAATCGCGTGCACCCCCGGTTTGTTCATACACCAAATCATATTCCAGTCGGTGACTCGCCGATGCCCGCCACCTGCGGTTTCACACCCGGGAGCGCAGGTCCCGGCGCGAACGGTCACCCCGACCTTCCGGAGCCCCTCGAGATCCGAACAGCCGGACTCGGCCATCGAACGGCGCGGTGCGCCCACCAGATTCAGCGAACGAACGGGTCGTCACGCGGTGGCACGCACCGACCACCGGTGGCGTCCACGGTGCAGCACCTGCAGGGCGATCCGCACCGGCGACCGCGTTGATTCGCGCGCCACACCGTGCGCCTCCCCCGACACCCACCACGCGTTCGATGGTGTACCCGGTGAACACCTCGTACAGCAATCATCGAGAAAGAGAATCAAAAGCCGCCTGGGGTCTGAGGGGAATCGATCACACCTAGGAACCGAGGTCGCTCAGCGCAGTTACCCGTCATCCCGCATGTCCTCAACCATGAGCATGAGGCATCCGGTGCACCCGGTGTACCGGATGAAGTCGACAGCCGAGGGCATGTATGACGCCGTGCCGCCAATCTCGGCGGCGGTGCGGAGCCTCCCCCGAACTCAGCCCTGCGTGAGCCGGGCTACCAGGTCGACGTAGCCCTGCTTGGCGTCGGCACTGCTCGTACCGCCAACGTGGCCCAGGCGTCGTACTTGGCGCGGTTGACCATGTCGAACCGCCCGGGCCGCTTGCCCTCGACATCACCCTGCGACCCCTGCTTGAGCAGCGCGTACAGCCGCAGTAGCTCAGTGTTTCGCCCAGCCCAGGTAGGGCGCCACCCGTCAGGTGACCGTGACCGTTGCGGCGACCGCTCCGCTGCTGTCACACACCACGGTCACGGTTTGCTCGCCGGGTGGAGTACCAAAATACAAGGTGAGAGAGCCGGTATCATCCACCACGCCATCGAGGAAGAGCGCCTCGTTCGCGTCGGTGGTGGCTACGCATGTCTCTCCCGGCGCCGCGCCGGCAATGAAGATGTCGGCACCGCCGGGGCCGCCATAGATGTTAACGAAGTAGCCCTGGGCGGGTCCTGGGGCCGGTGCTGGGGCCGGTCCCGGGCCGGGTCCGGTGGGTGTGACCGTGACCCATTGGCCGTAGCCTCCGCTGCTGTCGCACGCCAGAGTCACCTGGTGGTCGCCGGGCTCGGCCGGAATAAGGATTGCCAGAAAACCTGCATCATCCACTACGCCGCCAAAGGTGTAACCGTTGTCGTCGACCAGACAGTTCTCCCCTGGCGTACCGTCGGTTACATATACTTCGACCTCGCCGGCATTGCCATACATCTCAACGGTTCCTGCGGCGGAGGCTATTCCATCGCCAAAAAGCACCAGGGGAACCGTGGCGCCGACACACACAGCGGCACGAAGACCGGTGTGTTTCATGATCGAACCCGTGACTGGGGGCGCCGGTGTGTCGGCGGCGACGCGAGCGGCGGACTTGACGAACTCGGGGAACATGGCGGGTCCTTTTCTGTGAGTGCCTCGGCGGGTAAGAAAAGGATCTGGCATGCCGCTTGTCGGATTCTGAACAAAGTCTTGTGATGGACTCGCGAACTCGACGCGAGCCTGGCACCGGTCAGCGCCACTCCGGCGAGACTTCTGCGCCCTGTCCCGCGGACGAGGGCGGCCGATGCCCGGACATGGTGGATGTGTCCGGTGTTGACTGGAAGCGGCGACACATCCGGGTGAGGTGGTGACGGCATGGGAGAGCACGGCCCGTTGCGGCCGGGTGAGGTGTTCGCCGGGTACACCATCGAACGCGTGCTCGGGGTCGGGGGAATGGGCACCGTGTACGCGGCCGCGCATCCGCGTTTGCCGCGGCGGATCGCCCTGAAGGTGCTGCACCCGGCCCTGGCCGAAGACGACGACGCCCGCTCCCGGTTCGAGCTCGAGGCCGACCACGCCGCCCGACTCGAACACCCGAACATCGTCGCCGTCTACGACCGCGGCCGGGAGGGCGACCGGCTGTGGATCGCGATGCAATACGTCGACGGCACCGACGCCGAAACGGCACGCGAGGGTGCTCCCCTCGATCCGGCCCGGGCCGTGCGCATCATCACCGAGACCGCCAAGGCGCTGGACTATGCGCACGAGGCGGGGGTGCTGCACCGAGACGTCAAACCGGCCAACATCCTCCTCGAACATCCCCGGCCCGGTCATCCCGGTGATCCCGGGCGGGTGCTGCTCGCCGACTTCGGGATCGCCAAGGCCCTCGAGCACACCCAGCACCTGACCAAGACCGGGATGTTGGTGGCCAGCCTGCAGTACGCGGCTCCGGAACAGTTCGCGAGCATCCCCCTCGATGCCCGGGCCGATGTGTACTCGCTCGGCTGCACCCTGTTCCGCCTGCTGACGGGGCAGCAGCCGTATCCCGGATCGACCCTGGCTCAGCTGATGGCCGGCCACCTGAACTCGCCGATCCCACGCCCCGCCGCCCTGCGGGCCGGGCTGCCGACCGGGTTCGACGCGGTCATCACGCGGGCGATGGCCAAGGACCGGGAGCACCGCTACCCCAGCTGCGGGGCCCTGGCGGCGGCCGCGCAGCACGCACTCGGGCCGCCACAGGCCGACATCCCGACATTGGTGCGGGAGGTGCCGGAGACGGACCGGTACCCGGCGCCCGGGCCGCACGGGCCCAAACCCGGCCCCCAGCCCGCCGCACCGACCGCGCGACGGCAGGAGACAGAACCCGCGCGTGCACATCCCGCCGCATCGGCCGAACCCTTCGGACACGCACCCGACCTCGAGCGGCTCGAACACCCCCGAGCGCGGATTCGCTGGTGGCGCAGGACGTCCACCGTGGTGATCGCCGTGATCCTGACCCTCCTGGCCGTGGCCACCGTCGGCGTGGTCGTGTACCGGCAGACTCAGACACCAACCCAGACAACCGAGACCGAGACCGAGACCCAGACCCAGTTGCCGTTCACCAGCCTCAGCCAACCTGAGGGGGTTGCGGTGGACACCGTGGGAAGCGTGTACGTCACCGACCACGACAACAACCAGGTGCTGAAGCTTGCGGCCGGGTCAACCACCCAGACCGTGCTGCCGTTCACCGGCCTCAGCCAACCTGAGGGGGTTACGGTGGACACCGTGGGAAGCGTGTACGTCACCGACCACGATAACAACCGGGTGCTGAAGTTGACGGCCGGGTCGAATTCGGCTACCGCACTTCCCTTCACGGACCTCCGCTACCCCCGAGGGGTGGCGGTGGACGGTTCGGGGGGCATCTACGTCACAGACACCGGCACCGGCCGGGGCGACGGCCGGGTGCTGAAGTTGGCGGCCGGGTCGACCACCCAGATCGTGCTGCCCTTCACTGGCGAGACCGACTGGGTGGCGTTGAACGCCGCTGAGGATGTGTTCTTCTCTCAGTTCCTGGGCAGTCGAGTAATGATGTTGGCGGGTGGGTCGAATTCGGCTACCGCACTGCCCTTTACCGACCTCTATGACCCAAGCGGAGTGGCGGTGGACACAACGGGCACCGTGTACGTCGCCGACTCCGGTAACGCCCGGGTGCTGAAGCTGGTGGCGGGATCGACCACCCAGACCGAGCTGCCGTTCACCGGCATCAGCGGTCCCACGGGGGTGGCGATCGACACTGCGGGAAACGTGTACGTCGCCGACACCGACCACGGCCGGGTGCTGAGGCTGGCGGCCGGATAGACGGGACCTGGGTCCTGTAGACGATATGGAGGTCTGGGCTGGGGCCCCGCTGACATGTGGGCGTGGGTTGCCGACGGGAAACGAGTCCTGGCCGGTAGAGCCACAAGATGTGGGAGGGGGGCGTTCCCCCCGAGATGTGGACACCAATTCCTATGCAGCGGTGGCCAGCGTAGCCGATCGCTGCTCGAACTCGATCGGACAGATCTGACCGAGGGTGGAATGCCTCCTTCGCGTGTTGTAGCGGGTGATCCAGCGGAAGATGGCGGCGCGGGCCTCACCCGCACTGTTCCAGCGCTTCCGCCCCTGCAGCGTCTCCCGTTTCAACGTCGCGTTCAGCGACTCGGCGGCCGCGTTGTCCGCCGACGTTCCGACCGCACCCCGCGACCGGGTCACCCCCAGCTCGCGGCAGAGGTCGGCGAACTCGGCCGATGCATACTGGGCTCCGTTGTCGGAGTGGAAAATTGACCCCTCGAGCCCTGCGGCGCCGCGACAGGCCGCCGCCGCCCGCATCGCATCGGTGACCAACTCGGTACGCATGTGGTCGGCGATCGACCACCCCGCCAACCGTCGCGAGCCCAGGTCCAACACCGTCGCCAGATACAGAAATTCACCGTCACCGACTGGGAGGTAGGTGATGTCGCCGACGTATCGAGTGTTCGGTGCGCTCGCGGTGAAGTCCCGCCGGATCAGGTCCGGCACCGCGGCCGCGTCCGGATCGGGGACGGTGGTGCGCACCGGTTTGCGCAGGTGCACCCCGACGATCCCGTGCTCACGCATCACCCGCTCGACCCGCTTGTGATTGACCTCGATCCCGGCCTCGCGCAGTTCGGCCGTGATGCGCGGGGCACCGTAGGTGCCATCGAAGTCGGCATGGATAGCGCGGATCCGCTCGGCCAGCTCCTCGTCGGCGCGGGCACGGGCGGCCCGGGCCGGTCCGGAGGTCCGCCACCGGTAGAAGCCCGAGCGGGAGACTTCGAGGATCTGGCACAGCCACTTCACCGGAACGGTGTCGCAGTGGTCGTCAACGAACTGGAAGCGGCTCACCAATTCGTCTCGCCCGCGAAATACTTCGCGGCCTTGCGCAGGATCTCCCGCTCGGTTTCGAGCTTCCGGATTTGGGCCTTGAGCTGCTTGTTTTCTTCCTCCAACACGGACTCGGACGATACCTCGCCGGCCCGGGATGCCGGCCGCGCAGCCCCGTCGGCCCGGAGCTCGGCCGTGGAGGTACCGGTGCGTTTGCGTTCGGCCCGCACCCAGTTGCGCAGGGTCTCGCGGCTGACTCCCAGGTCGTTGCCGATGCCCTCAAAGGTGTGGCTCGGGTCGGACAGGTACAGCGCGACGGCATCGGCCTTGAACTCCGCCGAGTACGCCTTCATCGCCATCAGTGACATCTCTTCCTCTGGGACCTTCACGACCCAGTGTTCACGATGTCCTCACTCAGGGGGGAACCCCCGGGTGCAGCCTCACCGACCATGCTGTTCATGCACGCGGCATTCGCTGGACCCTCTCAAGAAGGCGGGCGGTGCCTGTGAATGGGAAAGGCCCGGTGCTCAGTTTCGCTGCTCGCAGGGTCGCCCGACCCATTACTTCGTGCACAGGTACATCCACCCAGTTCCGCATCCGGTCCTTCATACCCCTCCTCACCTGGACGGGCCTACCACTTCCACCTGTCACCACGGTCCACCAAGATCCGGATGGTTAGGTTTGCCAATCCTGTATGTAGCATCGTTTTCCTGGAGGTGGCTGGGAGAGGTCCCGCTGCGGAGGAGGACGGACAAACGATGAGGATGCGGATCGGACTGATGTCGGGGCTGGCACTGGCCACCGCCGCGGTGATGACGGTGTCGGGATGCTCGGACTCCGGTTCGGACAGCGGCACCGACTCCGGCGGAGCCAACCAGATCACCGTCTACAACGCCCAGCACGAGTCGCTCACCCAGGAATGGGCCGACGCCTTCACCGCGGAGACCGGTATCGAGGTGGAACTGCGCAACGGCAGCGACACCGAGCTCGGCAACCAGCTCGTGGCCGAGGGCGACCAGTCGCCGGCCGATGTGTTCCTCACCGAAAACTCCCCCGCGATGACGCTGGTCGAGAACGCCGGGCTGTTCGCCGACGTGAACCAGGACGTCCTCGACCAGGTCCCGAGCCAGTACCGGCCGTCGAGCGGCAAGTGGACCGGCATCGCGGCCCGGTCCACTGTCTTCGCGTACAACAAGGACATGTTGCCCCAGGACCAGCTGCCGAAGTCGCTGCTCGATCTGCAGGACCCCGCGTGGAAGGACCGTTGGGCCGCCTCGCCCTCGGGGGCCGACTTCCAGGCCATCGTCAGCGCACTGCTCGAGCTCAAGGGTGAGGACGCCACCCGGCAGTGGCTGGCCGGGATGAAGGACAACGTCCGCACCTACAAGGGCAACGGCGCGGTGATGAAGGCCGTCAACGCCGGGGAGATCCCGGGCGGCGTCATCTATCACTACTACTGGTTCGGCGATCAGGCCAAGACCGGTGAGAACAGCAACAACGTCGCGCTGCACTACTTCAAGAACGAGGACCCCGGTGCGTTCGTCAGCGTATCCGGTGGCGGCGTCCTGAAGTCCAGCACGAAACAGGACGCGGCGCAGCAGTTCCTGAAGTTCGTCACCGGCCAGAAGGGGCAGGAGGTCCTGCAGACCGGGACGTCGTTCGAATACACCGTCGGCAGTGGCGTGCCGGCGAACCCGAAGCTCGTTCCCCTGGCCGAACTCCAGGCCCCGCAGGTCGACCCCGCGAAGCTCAACAGCCCGCAGGTCACCGAACTGATGACGGAAGCCGGTTTGCTCTGAATCTCGCACTGATCGGCCGCGTGCGGTCGGGGGACGCGGACACGACGCGTCGCCCGACCGCCCGGCCTGGCATGCCACTGCCCTTGGCCGTTGCCGCGGTGATCGTGGTCGCCGCATCGTTCATCCCGCTCGGGTACGTGATCGCCGCGAGCGTCGACACGGGCTGGGACACCGCGTCGGCACTGCTGTTCCGGCCCCGGGTCCGCGAATTGCTCACCAACACCGTGATGCTGGTCGTGGTCACGGTGCCGATCTGCGTCGTCGTCGGTGTCACGGCCGCCTGGCTCGTCGAGCGCACCCGGGTGTTCGGGGCGAAGGTGTGGGCGGTGCTCCTCGCGGCGCCCCTGGCCGTGCCGGCGTTCGTGAACAGCTATTCGTGGGTGACGGCGATTCCCTCCCTCGGCGGGCTGCACGGCGGTGTCCTCATCGCGACCCTGTCGTATTTCCCGCTCGTCTACATACCCGCGGCGGCGACGCTGCGCCGGCTGGACCCGGCCGTCGAGGAATCGGCGCGGGCCCTCGGCGTGGGCCCGTGGGCGGTGTTCTTCCGCGTCGTGGTGCCGCAGCTGCGCCTGGCCATCGCGGGTGGGGCGCTGTTGGTTTCGCTGCACCTTCTCGCCGAATACGGGGCGTTCGTGTTCATCCGGTTCGACACGTTCACGACGGCGATCTTCGAGCAGTACCAGTCCACCTTCAACGGGGCCGCGGCGACCATGCTCGCCGGGGTCCTGGTGCTGCTGTGCCTGACCCTGCTGGTGACCGAATCGGTCGTCCGCGGCAGCGCCCGGTACGCCCGGATCGGGTCGGGTGCGGCGCGGCGGGCCGTCCCCGCCGAGCTCGGCTGGCGGTATTCGCCGATCGTGCTGCTGTTCCTCGGGGTGCTGATCGCGGCGTCCGTCGGTGTCCCGGTGATAAGTGTCCTGCGCTGGCTTGTCATCGGCGGGAGCACGGTCTGGGAACTGGATACCGTTGCCGCCGCGCTGGTCCAGACCCTGGGATTCGGCATCGCCGGTGCCGTCGTGACGTGTGTGCTCGCGTTCCCGATCGCCTGGATCTCGATCCGCCATCGCGGCCGGTTCAGCCGGTTCCTCGAGGGCGGCACATACATCTCGAGTTCGCTGCCCGGCATTGTGGTGGCGCTGGCGTTGGTCACCGTCTCCATCCGCTATCTCCATCCGCTCTACCAGACGGTCACCGTCGTGATCGCGGCCTACGCGCTGCTCTTCCTGCCGCGCGCGCTGATCAATCTGCGGGCCGGGCTCGCGCAGGCGCCCGTCGGGCTGGAGGAGGCGGCGCAGTCGCTGGGGGTCTCTCCGCTGTCGGCCTTCTTCCGGGTGACGCTGCCACTGGCCGCCCCGGCGACGGCGGCGGGCGGGGCGTTGGTGTTCCTGGGGATCGTGAACGAACTGACCGCCACCCTCCTGCTGGCCCCGACCGGTACCCGCACCCTGTCCATGCAGTTCTGGTCGTTGAGCAGCGAGATCGACTACGCCGGTGCCGCACCGTACGCGTTCATCATGATCGTGCTGTCGCTGCCGATGACGTACGTGCTCTTCTCCCAGTCGAAAAAGGTAGCGGGACTATGACATACGCACTCGAAGTGGACGGCGTCGACAAGTCGTTCGGCGGGGCGACGATCCTCCGCGGGGTCGCGTTCGCGGTCGAGCCGGGATCGACCACGGCAATCGTCGGCCCGTCCGGCTGCGGCAAGACCACCCTGCTCCGCCTGATCGCGGGTTTCGAGAAGCCGGACGCCGGCACCATCGCACTGGCCGGCCGGGTCGTCGCGGGTGGTGGTTGGACGCCCGCGCACCGGCGGTCGGTGGGGTACGTCGCCCAGGACGGTGCGCTGTTCCCGCACGCCACGGTCGGCGCGAACGTCGGGTTCGGGCTGCCCCGCCGGGCCCGCACCCCGGCGAGGATCGCCGAGCTACTCGAGATGGTCTCGCTCGACCCGTCCTTCGCGGTCCGGCGACCCGACCAGCTGTCGGGTGGGCAGCAGCAGCGGGTGGCACTTGCGCGGGCGCTGGCCCGGGAACCCGAACTCATGCTGCTCGACGAACCGTTCTCCGCGCTGGACGCCGGCCTGCGGGCGAACACCCGGAGGATCGTCGCCGACGTCCTCGCGAAGGCGGCGATCACCACCATCCTCGTCACCCACGATCAGCCCGAGGCGTTGTCGTTCGCCGGCCGGGTTGCGGTGATGAGCGCGGGCCGGCTCGCCCAGATCGGCACCCCGCGCGAAATCTATTCCACCCCCATCGACGTCGCCACTGCGGAATTCATCGGCGACGCCGTCGTGCTGTCGGCGCACGTCGACGGTGGTCGGGCCCACTGCGCCCTCGGCGACGTGGCCGTGGCATCGAACGGCGTCCACGGCAACGCCCGAGTGATGTTGCGGCCGGAGCAGATCGAGGTGACCACGGATGGTGCCGGTATGTCCGGGACGGTCGTCGACGTCGAGTACCTCGGGTCCGAGATGTTGCTCGGTATCCGCCTCGACACCGGGGACGGGGAGGTGCCCGAACGGGTCACCGTGCGCCGCTTCGGCGCCACCGCCCTCACCCCCGGCGACCGTGTCGGCATCCGCGTCCTCGGGCAGGCCGTGGCGTACGACATATGAGAGCCGCCCGAACGCGAACCTCCGATACCGGGACAGCGTGGCGTCCATCGGGTAGCACTCGATGGACGGACGGCGGCGAATGCATGGCCAGCGAGAACGAAACAAACTGGACACGACCAGCGAGGTGTGTTGCCGCACATTCTGTTTGGTTCAAATTGTCCGATTAGCCCGGGATGTCCGGTAACGGGCTCGCTCTCAGCGAATTCTCAACGAGGATCGCGTATGGTCGGTCAGCCATCTCCGTGGATACAGCGAAAATCCCTGCCCCGCAGCGTCGGAATCGAGCCGCAACGAATTTTCGGGCGGGTTCCGTCCGGGTTGTCGATGATCACCCTTCCGCCTGTTCCGTGGTCCATCAGGATCCAGATGGTGAGGTTTGGCATCTTGTATGTAGCATCGTTTTCTTGGAGACGATCTTCCGCGACAGTTGGAACCACAGCCGTGCTTGGGGCGTCAGGTTGAGGGTCGTCGACGAAATGCCGAGGTCAAAGGGTGTTGGTGCTCACGCCGTGGCGTGGGTGGTCAAGCGCATGTTGTGGAGTTTGTATAAGTTCCATCGGCGCTCGGAACGACCTCTGGAGCGGAGTCTGGACAGTGAAAAGGAGGCTCCGGTGCTGGTGCGACTCCCGGGCGTATACCCCGCGCAGCATGATTCATGGGCGTTGGTCGAGGCTCTGAAACAGGAGACTCTCGGGTCCGATTCCCGAGTGTTGGATCTGTGTGCCGGAACCGGGGTGCTCAGTGTCTGCGCCGTCAAGCAGGGTGCTGGGCGGGTGACGGCGGTCGACGTGTCGCGGCGCGCGTTCGCTACTACGTGGATCAATGCCCGGCTGCACCGTCGTTCGGTGCGAGTGGTGCGCGGCGATCTCACCGAGCCTGTCCGCAGCGAACGTTTCGATCTGGTGGTGTCCAATCCGCCTTACGTCCCCGCCGAGACTGCAGGGCTGCCCTACAGCGGGGTCGCTCGATCCTGGGATGCGGGCACCGACGGTCGCGCGGTACTCGACCGGATCTGCGTGCAGGTCCCGGACGTTCTCAAGGCCGGCGGGGTGCTGCTGCTCGTGCAGTCCTCGTTGAGTGGGATCGGGAAGTCCCAGACGATGCTCGAAGAACGGGGTCTGCGTGTGGATGTCGTGTCGCGGGTCGAGGTCCCCTTCGGCCCGGTTCTCGCCGCGCGCCGGGACATGCTGACCCAGCGTGGAGTGATCGGTCCCGGGCAGCGCAGTGAAGAGCTTGTCGTGCTGCGGGCGGTCAGGTGAGGGGCCCTGCGGGTTCCGGCGCCCGGACCGTGACTGCCCGCTCATGGCCTCGAGCCGAGGACACCTCATCCCCGGCACCGACCAGTGCGAGTAGTGACGGACCAGATACGACGCGAATCGCGAGGCGGATGTGATCTCCGGTACCAACCTGCCGGAGCCGGGGCACGCACAAGTAATCCCCCTGACGGCGGCGCAGCGCTCCATCTGGTTCGCCCAGCAACTCACCCCCGACGTCCCGTACGTCATCGCCCAGTATGTGGAGCTTCGCGGGCCGGTCGACCTCGAACGGTTGGCCGGGGCGAGCGAGCGGGCACGCCGCGAACTCGGCGGCGGATTCATCCGGCTGGTCGACGTCGACGGGCACCCGCACCAGCTCCTGGGCACCACGTCGGTGAAACCGGTGCCCATTGTCGACTTTCGTGGCGGCTCCATCGAGGCGGCCCAGGCGTGGATGCGGGACGAGAGCGCCGCGCCCATCGACATGTACGGCGAGTCGCTGATCGTCTCGCACATCCTGCACCTGGCTGACGAGCACTACTACTGGTATTCGCGCGCCCACCACATCGCGCTGGACGGGTATGCGGCGATGATGTCGATGCGCCGGGCGGCCGAACTGTACGTCACCGCCATCGACGGCATCGACGCGCCGCAGCGCCAGGTCATCGACCCGGAACGGATCCTGCTCGAGGATGCGGACTATCGCGCCTCCCCCCGGTTCGGTCGCGATCGTGACTACTGGCAACACCAGGTGCGTGAGCTTCCCCCCGTGGTCAGCCTCAGCCCGCAGACAGCTGCACCGGGCGCCACGGTTCGGGTGACCGGGGATTCCCTTCCTCTGGAGCCTTCGACCCGGGGACTCGCGCCCGGGACCGGCCATAATCCGACGGCGCTGATCGTGGCCGCCTTCGCGGCGTATCTCGCCCGGTTGACCGGTGCCGACGATGTCGTTCTGTCACTGCCCGTTTCTGCACGCACATCGGCCCGGCTCCGGGCGGCGGGTGGTTCGGTATCGAACGTTCTTCCGCTGCGGCTCGAGGGAATCGGAGCTACCACGGTGGGCGGCGCGATCGGGGTGGCCAGAGCCGCGTTGACGGCAGCACTGCGCCATCAACGGTATCGCCGTGAGGATATTGGGCGGGAGATGGGCTCGGAGGGAAACGGTCTCGCGCATTTCGGACCGGTACTCAACCTCATGCTGTTCAGGCAGGAGATCACCCTCGGCGCGGTGACCGGCCGCGTGCGGGTGTTGACCACCGGGCCGACCGCGGATCTGGCGGTCAACATTTACCCCGGGCTGTCGGATTCGCTTGCCCGGATCGATTTCGAGGGCAGTCCGGCACTGTATGACGAAGCTGAGCTGGCCAGCCATCACCGCCGATTCACTACCTTCCTCACATCGTTCGCCGCGGCGACCGCGGCGGATCTCCCGGTCGCCGATCTCGACGTCTTCGCCCCGGGTGAACGCGAAGAGTTCGTGCCGGCCAGCGGTCTGCCGGACAGCGATCCGATCACGCTCGATCGACTTCTCACCGCGATGGTCGAGTCCCATTCGGAGGCCATCGCGGTCCGCGACCGTGGACGTGCGGTGTCCTATGCCGAACTCGACTGCCGCGCCAACCAGGTCGCCGCGGCCCTGATCGGGCAGGGAATCGGACCGGAAGACCTGGTTGCGGTAGCGGCGGCGAGGTCGTACGAGTCGGTCCTGGCACTGTGGTCGGTCGCGAAGACCGGCGCCGCGTATGTGCCCGTCGATCCGACTCATCCGGCCGATCGGATCGAGTACACGCTCGGCGACTGCGGCGCCGCGGTCGGGCTCACCGTGTCCACCGAGATCGGGCATCTGCCCGATAACGTCCGGTGGCTGATCCTCGACGACGACACTGCCACGTGCGGTGATCCCGGGCCGGGGTGTGCGGCAGTGGCGGACCTACACCGTGTCCGTTCGCTGCTCATCGAGCACCCCGCGTATGTGATCTACACTTCCGGGTCCACCGGCCGGCCCAAGGGTGTGGTCGTCACCCACCAGGGTCTGGCGAATCTGGCCCAGGAGATCCGCGACAACTACGCGGTCTCCGCACGCTCGCGCGTCCTGCATTTCGCCTCCCCCAGCTTCGACACCGCGCTGGTCGAGGTCCTCGCCGCAGCCATCTCGGGTGCCACACTGGTGGTGGCCCCGCCGGAGGTGTACGGCGGGCAGGAATTGGCGGCGCTTCTGCGCGACGAACGCATCACCCATCTGCTGTCGACACCGTCGGCGTTGGCGACCGTGGACCCGACGGGGCTCGACGACATACAGCTCGCGCTGGTCGGCGGCGAAGTGTGCCCGCTGGAGTTGGTGCGGCGCTGGGCCGGCGGCCGGACGATGCGCAACGCCTACGGGCCCACCGAAACCACCTGCAGCGTCACCCTGACCGACCCGATCACTGCGCAGCACGCAGTGACGATCGGATCCCTCATGCGCGGGGTGAGCGCCGTGGTGCTCGACCACCGACTGCGCCCGCTGCCGCCGGGCGCGGCGGGCGAGCTCTACCTCGCCACCGCGGGGGTGGCCCGCGGCTACCATCAGCGGCCCGCACTGACCGGATCACGGTTCGTCGCCAACCCGTTCGGCAAACCCGGCTCCCGCCTGTTCCGCACCGGCGACCGGGTCCGCTGGACCGGCGAGCGGACCCTCAAATTCTTGGGCCGCACCGACGGACAGGTCAAGATCCGCGGGTTCCGCATCGAACTCGGCGAGATCAACGCCGCATTGCACCGAAATGACGACGTCACCTTCGCCACCACCGTGGTGCAGCAGAACCCGGCCGGTGACCCGGTTCTCGTGTCCTACATCATGCTTCGACCCGAGGCGGCAACCACACCGGGAACTCTGAAAACGGAAGTGGCCCAATTCCTGCCGGACTACATGATTCCCGCATCGATCATGGTCCTGGACGCGGTTCCGCTGACGCCGACCAAGAAGCTCGACCGCGGCGCCCTTCCTGCGCCCGTGTTCGGCTCCTCCCCGGCATCTCGCCGTGACCCGGCGACGGCAGCCGAACGCAGTGTCGCCAACGTGTTCGCCCGAATACTCGCCGTGCCCGCGGTGGGGGCGGACGATTCGTTCTTCGACCTCGGCGGAGACTCTCTGTCGGCCACCCGGGTGGTCGCGGTGATCAACGCCGAACAGGGCACCTCGCTGGGGGTGCGGGAACTCTTCGACACGCCCACCGTGGCGGCGCTCGCGCAGGTAGTCACCGACGCCGGCCACCCCGACGGCGAACGTGCACCCCGACCGCAGTTGCGTGCCGTGACGGTGCCCGATCGCGTGCCGTTGTCGCCGTCGCAACAGTTCATCGACCGCACCGTCACTACACCCGCGTTGTTCAACATTCCCTTCACGGTCAGGGTGGTCGGGGAACTCGACACCGATGCCCTGCGGCTGGCCACCGCCGATGTTCTCGAGCGCCATCGATCGTTGCGAACGGTGTTCCCCGACTCCCCCACCGGGCCGTACCAGCGGGTGCTCGACGTCGCTGACGCCCTCCCCGATCTCACCCCCGTGAAGATCCCGGCCCGGGACGCCGAGGAACCGATAGCGCGTCTCCTCGAGACCGGGTTCGATGTGCGCGAGCAACCGCCGCTGCGCGCTGGGATCTTCGCGCTGACCCCTCGCGAGCACGTCCTTGCGTGCGTCATTCACCACATCGCGGCGGACGGCTGGTCGTTGGCGTTGTTGGCGCGCGATCTCGTCGTCGCGTATACCGCCCGCGCCGCGGGCGCAGCCGCGGTGTGGGGACCCGCCGAGGTGCAGTACTCGCAGTACAGTGTGTGGCGGCGCGAACTCCTCGGCGCCGAGTCCGACCCCGAGAGCCTCGCATCGCGGCAAATTGCCTACTGGAAAACGGAATTGGCGGGTCTTCCCGGCGAACTCCCGCTACCCACCGACCGCCCGCGACCACACAAGTGGTCATACGGGGCTGGACGCGAGAGCTTTCAGATCGATCAACGCACTCACCGCGCCCTGCTGACCCTCGTCCACCATCAGCACGCCTCGTTGTTCACTGCGCTGCGTTCGGCGGTGGCCATGCTGCTCGTGCGCCTGAGCGGGGACCGCGACATCGCCATCGGCACCCCCGTCGCGGGCCGCGGGGATCCCGCGCTCGACGACGTGGTGGGCATGTTCGTCAACACCATCGTGCTGCGTACCCGCCTCGACCCGGGCATGAGTTTCGCCGAGATCATCGACCAGTCCCGCGACGTGGAACTGCGTGCCCTCGCCCAGTCCGAGGTGCAGTTCGAGCGGCTGGTCGAGGTGCTCGATCCGCCCCGCTCATCGTCTCTGCATCCGTTCTTCCAGGTCGCGTTGTCGCTGAACAACTTCACTCCCGCCACGTTGAATGCCGAGACGTTGCGTTTCGAGATCACCCCTCGGCCCCTCGGCATCGCGAAATGCGACCTGCACTTCCATTTCACCGAACGCCACGACACCGGCGGGCAACCCGCCGGCATCGACGCCGAGCTGGTGTACTCGACGGACCTGTTCGATGCCTCCACCGTCCGGTCGTTCATCGACGGTCTGCAGGCCGTCCTCGCGGAGATCACGCTCTGAACTCTGCACGACCCAGGTCTGCCGCCCACTCCGCACGGCGCGGTCCGAGTCGTGATCGTCGATGGCATGGTTCCATTGGCAGGTTCCTCCGGCCTCAGCGCTTTCTCAGCGCCGCCCGCGATACTGTTGTCATGTCCACTGTCAGCGGCTTGCCCGTCCACGTGCTGCTCGTTCATTTCATCGTGGTCCTGGCTCCACTGACGGCGCTCCTGGTCATCGGGTGCGGTGTGTGGCCGCCCGCCCGACGGCGGCTCGTCTGGCTCACCCTCGTCCTCGCCGCCGTGATCACCGTGTTGACTCCGCTGACCACCGACGCCGGCGAATGGCTCGTAAAACACGTCGCTGGGTCGGCTGCCGTGCACACCCACACCGAGTTGGGCGACACGATGATCTACTTCTCCGCCGCCCTTCTCGTGGCCGCCCTGGCCGTCGCCGCGGTCCATCTCCGCGAGCGAAAGAGCAACCCGTCACGGGCGCTCACACTGGTCGTCGCCGCCCTGTCCATCGTCGTAGCAGCAGCGACCATTGTTCAGGTCTACCGAATCGGCGAATCGGGTTCACGCGCCGCCTGGGGCGACGTCATCACCACTTCCGACTCCGCCCCGTAACACCGACCGAGGAGCAACGGGTGCGACAAGAGGTGACAGTCTGATGAGGGTGCTGGTCGTCGAGGACGAAGCCCGGTTGGCGAGTGTGGTGCGCCGCGGCCTCGAACTCGAGGGTTTCGTGGTGGTCACCGCCGCCACCGGTGAGGACGGTCTCTGGCGCGCCACCGAGGACACCTTCGATGTGATCGTTCTCGACATCATGCTGCCGGGAATGAACGGATACGAGATTGTCCGTGCACTTCGCGCCAAGCAGATCTGGACTCCGATTTTGATGCTGACCGCCAAGGACGGTGAGTATGACCAGGCCGACGCGTTCGATCTCGGTGCCGATGACTACCTGGTCAAACCGTTCTCTTTCGTGGTTCTCGTCGCCCGCTTGCGCGCGCTGGTGCGCCGCGGCGCACCAGCGCGTCCGGTGTTGCTCACCGCGGGTGATCTGAGCCTCGACCCGGCGCGGCGACGCGTCATGCGGGGTAACGAAGAGTTGGCCCTGACGCCCCGCGAGTTCGGGGTTCTCGAGTTCCTGTTGCGTCACCCGGACACTGCCCTGACGAAGGGCGTGATTCTGCGCAACGTGTGGGACGCGCACTACGACGGTGACGAGAATATCGTCGAGGTGTACATCGGTTATCTCCGCCGGAAGATCGACGCGCCGTTCGGCGCGCACACCATCGATACGGTCCGCGGCGTCGGATATCGGCTCACGACGGCTCGGCCGGAGTCGCCGGCAGGGTGACCACGACCTGCACCCCGCCCTGCGCACTCTCCCCGATCCGCACCGAACCTCGGTGGGCGGAGACGATTTCCGCGACGATGGCCAAGCCGAGGCCGGAACCGCCGCGGTCGCGTTCACGGGCGTTGTCGAGTCGTACGAAGCGTTCGAGGACGCGGGCTCGGTCGGACTGCGGGATGCCCGGCCCGTCGTCGGACACCGTGATCTGCGCGGTGTTCCCGCGCCGCGAGACCTCCGCGTGAACGGCATGTGCCGCGAACCGGACGGCGTTGTCGATGAGGTTGCGCAGTACACGCTCGAGCTGGGTGAGGTCGCCGCGGATCCGCACGGGGGTCAACGAGGCGGTGACCGCCTTACCGGTCTCGCCTCGGGCGCGGTGGACCTCGGTGTTCACCACGTCGTCGAGGTCTACGTCGCCGAGCCGCAGCGGCAGACCGCGCTCGTCGGCGCGGGCGAGTAGCAGCAGATCGTCGACCAGCAGGTGCATCCGGGTGACCTCGGGCAGCAAGGTGTCCCGTACGAGTTCGCGGTCGAGTAGTTCCGGGCGGGCGTCGGCCAGTTCCAACGCCATGGTGACGGTGGCCAGTGGGCTGCGCAGCTCGTGTGATGCGTCGCCGACGAATCGGCGTTGCGCGGTGTGCCCGGCCTCGAGTCGGGTGAGCATGTCGTTCATGGTCCGCGCCAGCGCCGCGATTTCGTCCCGGGGTGTGGGCACCGGAATCCGTTCGGCGAGGTCGGTACTCGAGATCGTGGCGACTTGGGTGCGGATGTGTTCGACCGACCGCAGGGAGCGCCGTACCAGTTTGTAGGTCACCACCGCGGCGATCAGGGCGATGACCGGACCGCCGAGGGCGAGAAGCCCACCCACCGTGGCGAGGGTGGCTTCCACCGGTTCCTCACTCGCCGCGACCAGGACGGTGTAGTCACCTCCGATGCCGCGCGCGCCCTGCGCGGTGATCCGCAAATCCGTACCGTGTTTGGGCCGCCCGGTCAGTCCCGGCACCGGCGGACCACCGGCAGGTGGCCGCACATCGGTCGCCGGGGTGCCGGGGTCGGTGTCCGATGTCCGCACCACCTGTCCGGCCGGGTCGACGAGCTGAACGAGGGTGATGCGTTGGGTGGTGTCGAATAGCTGAGCGTCGAGGTCCGCGGGTGGGTCCGATCGCAGGCTGGTGGTGATGTCCTGGGCTCGGGCGGTCGCGGCGTCATCGAGGCCTGAGAGCAGGGACCGGTCCAGTACGAACAGCAGCGCCGTCGCCCCGAGCGCCAGGGCGATGGTCACGACCGCTCCGGCGACCAGTGCGGACCGGATCGCCAGCCCCCACAGCGACGGTCTGAGCCACTCGGGTACGGATCTCATGCGGCCATCATCCGCCATCTGGTCCTTCCGGGACGCCAACTACAACGGCCGCAGCGGCGGACACTCGATGGGTCGGCGCTCCTCTCAGCGTCATCACAGCGGCGCGGGCAGATACTGACGGTGTGGGAACACCGCAACGCCGGAGTTGGACACTGATTTGGGCGCGGACCATGCGGACGGCTCTGGTGGGGGGCATGGCCGCGCTCGCCGTCCTGTGGTCCGACCCGGCGATGGCCGACCCGGTGCCGGATGGAACGGTCCGCTACGTCGCCCTGGGCGATTCCCGCGCCGCGGGTCCCTACCTGGCGCCGATCTCGCTGCACGACGGTTGCTTCCGGTCGGTCGAGGGATATCCGGGGGTGGTGGCCCGGGCGCTGCACGCCGATTCCTTCACCAACGTGTCGTGTTCGGGAGCGACAACTGAGAATCTCACCACTGCGTCCCAATCCACCGCCACCGGTGCGGTACGACCGCAGATCGATGCCCTGCGACCTGACACCACGCTTGTCACAGTCGGTATCGGTGGCAACGACATCGCGTGGCAGTCCCTGGTGGCACCGTGTTACACCACCGTCCCGGGCACCGATGCGCACTGTCGCACCGACCCGGAGACCATCGGTGGGATGACTTCCGCACTCGCCGCGCTGGAGCCGAAGGTGTCCGCGGCACTGGCCGCCATCGAAGAACGTGCCCCGCGGGCCCGGGTGCTGCTCGTCGGTCACGGCGGTATCTTCGGAGCCCACGGTTGCTGGCCGAACATTCCCACCAGCGACGCCGACGCAGCCTGGATCTCAGGCTTCTTCGTGAGGATGAATCAGGTTCTCGCCGCCGCGGCCACTGCCACCGGGGCCCGGTTCGTGGACGTTGCGAACCCCGCCATCGGACACGATGCCTGCGCCGGACCCGAACAGCGATGGTTCGAAGGCCTGCTCCCGCAGTCTTTCGCCGAGTCGTTGCACCCCACCACCGCCGGAATGCGGGCGATCGCCGCCCGGGTCCTGACCGCCTCGGGTACATCCCCCGAGTAGGCAGGCCATTGAGCAATGGCTCGAGCTGTCACCTTCCATCTCGCGTTATCGCCTCCTGCTCCCGGCGCTCTCCGGTCCGGCTGGTGCACCGAGATCGACCGCCAATCGAGGCGGGTTCTCGGAGGTGGATTCTCATTCCGACCGGGGTTCTCTGGCGTTCCCCGTCGACGGTGAAGTGGAACCATCGCGGAACCCCTCACACTCTGATGGGCGCTCACGCGGTCAGGAGCGTCGGGTATGCGGTCAGGAGCGTCGGGTATATGGTGCGCCGGAACGGGCGCACTGGCCCGGCTCGCCGGTGGGCGTCGGGATGCTGTCCGGTTGAAGGACCGCACCTTGTCCTCGACGCCGGGCCCGCAGTCCGTTGATCACCAGCGGCAGAATCGACACCAGCACGACGGCGATCAGGATCACCTCGATATGACCGCGGACGAATGCGATTCCGCCGAGCAGGTAGCCGAGGACCGGCACCCCGACGCCCCAGGCAATGCCGCCGATGACGTTGTAGACGGCGAAGGTGCGGTAGGACATCCCGGACGCGCCGGCCATCACCGGTGCGATCGTGCGGGCGACGGGAACGAAGCGGGCCAACAGGATCGTGCGCGGCCCGTAGCGGTCGAAGAACCGCCGCGACTGCTCGAGTTGTTTCGGGCCGATCCGCTTGGCGCTGGGCCGATGAAACACCGTGTCCCCGGCCCGTCTGCCGATCAGAAACCCGAGTTGGTCACCGACGATCGCAGCGGCCGGGACGGTGAGCAGCAGCAGCCACAACGGCGCGAACGGATGCGACTGGGCGGCGAAGACACCGGCTGTGAACAGCAACGAGTCGCCCGGCAGAAAGAACCCGACGAGCAGACCGGTTTCGATGACCACGGCGCCGAGGACGCCGAGCAACCCCAAGGTGCCCAGCAGCGTCGACGCGTCCAGTAAGCCAAGTCCCAGTGCCACATTCATGCCGCGTATCCCATCGTCGTCGGGTCGCTGCGACCCGAGTGCGTGTAGTTCTCGTCCGTACTCGCAGCCACCCGGGCGCGGGTCCGGTCCATCCAGGTCGTGTAGAGCGCCCCGCCGATCACCGCGGCGAGGCCACCGAGGAGCATCCCGCCGATCACGTCGGTCAGCCAGTGTTCACCGAGGTACAGGCGCGTCACCGACACCACCACGGTCACCGCCGCAGCCAAGCTCAGCAACAGGGCACGACGGGTCGGCGACAGGGCGTACCCGAACATCACGGCGGCCATCGTGAACAACGCCATCGCCCCGGTCGCATGCCCGGACGGAAACGAATGGTCCGTCTCGAGCAACACCTGGGACACGATCGGGGGGCGAGCACGCCCGACAACGGATTTCGTCACGGTAGAGGCCAGTGCCGCCGCACCGACGGTCCCGATGAGAATCAGCGCGGGGATCGGTGAGCGGGCCCGCCGGGACAGCACCGCGCCGATCACGACCGCGGCGATGATGGTGCCCGCCGGACCGCCGGCGTCGGTCACCGCGATGGCCGGCCCGGTCACCCAGTCCGACCGGTGTCCGGTGAACCAACTCAGCACCGCCGGGTCCGCACCGGTCACCCAGCCCCCGGCCCTGACCTGATAGGCCAACGCGGCGAACACCGCGGCCAATCCGGTGCACTGCACGGCGATCGCCGCCGCGGCCGGACCCCGGCGATCACCCTGCAGGCTCCGCCAGACGGACCCACCCAGGAACAACGCCGCACCCCCGACCAGCACGGCCAAGGCCAGGGTCGTGGCACCGCCCTGATGGATATCGGCAACCACCTCGTGGGCCCGCCCGACCAGATTGGAATGAATCGGTGCACCGTGCGCCGACACCAATGACACCGGGGGTTGTACTGCTTCTCTCACACCCGCAGTATCAGTGTCGGCTGCTGTGGAGCCGCTGAGAGCGGGACGGCGATCACACCCGGCCGGCCCGGGAGGGTGAATTCTCGGCCACGAGAGGCGCATGGTCCCCGGCGTTCCTCGGCCGCAACCCGACACCGATGGTGTTGCGGCCGCAGAGAAGCCTTCCGTCCCTGTTGGACGGGCCGGGGCGGCAAGTGTCACAGCGGGTCCGTCACCGCCGCGGTTTACCGCCCGAGCATGCCGGTACCTCGTTCGCAGCTCTCAGCCAATCCTCAGCGCGGCAGACGTACCGTCGAAGCGGGTTTCCTTATGACGGATGCCCTTATGACGGATACGGAGTCACCATGGTCAATCCAGCATCCGAGCCCGCACCGGACGATCGGCCCACCCGAAGCGGGCCCGCCGCCGACGCAGCCGCGGTCCCATCGGTCCGGTCGCGACCCACCAGCAACGCCGGCTGGGCGGTGGCGTCATTGCTGTTCTTCTGGCCGCTGGCATTCTCGGCCTTCCACCACGCATTCGAGGTCTACCCCAGATGGGTGGACGGTGATATCGACGGCGCCGAATACGCCTCCCGCCGGGTACGCAAGCTCGGGCAACTGTCCCTGTGGATCTTCGGCGGCTTGCTGCTGCTGGCGATCGTCCTCTACGCGATCGCCGCGATTGTTCTGATCGCGCACGGCGGCGACGGAGGCGACTGGCACGACCACATGCGCGACTGACCCGGGAAATACTCTGCGGTGAGCGATGGACTTTCGTGCATCCCTCGAGCCGGGGAAGCGAGGGGTGCCCACGCTCCCCCGACGACACCAGAGCAGAACACAGAAAGTCCGTCTGCGCTACCCGCTCTCAGCGTTTCCACAGCACCCGCGCACCAGACTGGAAGGGTGTCCGGCACTGTGTCCCTCGTTCGGGAGATGGTCACCGAGGTCGTGACCGAGGCCGCGACGATGGAGATCGCTCTGACGGTCCTCGGGATCGCGTTTGCGGTGTTCGTCGCCGGTATGGTCGTCACCGGGTCCGGGCAGGCGAGCGGGTTGCGCACCGCGGGGTTGGCCTTGGCGCTGGGCATTGTCTGCGTTCACATCCGCGACGGCGGGTGGCTGACCGCCGCCGACCGCTCCATCATGTCCGTGCTGGCGGCACACCGCAGTGCAGGACTCGATCACCTTGCGACCGTGGGCATCGCGCTCGGCGCCCCGGCGGTCGCGGTCGCCGTGGCCGCGGTGGCGGGGATGGTCCTGATCCGGCGCTGCTGGCCGGTGCCGGTGGCGTCGATCATGCTGGGTGCGGTGATGGGCGCCGTGTTCGCGGGCGCGGCCCTCGGCACCGTGCTCGGGCCGGGCCGGGCAGTTGCCCCGGTGTGGCAGCCGGTCGACACCGACAACGCGGTGCTGTCGAATCTCGCCGGGGCCGCCGCGGTGCTGGGTATGGCGGCGGTGATTGCCGGTATCGGCCGCAGTCGCACCCTCCGGGCGGTGCTGGCCGCAGCCGTGGTGATCGCGGTCGTCGCCCTCGCCGGTGCACAACTGTATGTCGGAATGCCCCTGACCGAGGTGGTGGCGGGAGTGCTGGTCGCGGCGACCTGTGTGACCGTGGGGCACGCACTGCTGGCGGCGTTCGCCTCTTCGGTGCCACCCGGCCCTCTCGGAGCGGCTTCCGAGCCCGGGTTCGTACCGGCTGCTGGATGATCCGCCGGAATGGGGCGCTCGCCACCCTCGGCCCGTCGAGTTGCGGCACGTGACCACCCGGCCGGTGATGATGGTGCCATGCCGATCGTCGCTCGGCTCGCGAGGGATTCCGAGCCGATGACGGCCTCCGGATCCGCGGTGTCAGATGTCGGAGGTGAAACATGAGGTTCTCCGGCCTCGCCACACCGGGGTGGCTGATCTTCGCCGCCGTGGTCGGCGCGCTGTCGATCGGCTACCTGTGGGTACTGCGCCTGCGACGTAAACACACACTGCGGTTCACCAATCTGGAACTACTCGAGACCGTCGCTCCCACCCGGCCCAAGTGGTCGCGGCACATCCCACCGGCATTGCTTCTGGCGGGGCTGCTACTGCTGACCGTCGCCATGGCCGGACCGTTGGCGCAGACCCGAGTTCCACGCAACCGTGCCACAGTGATCCTCGCGATCGACGTGTCACTGTCGATGCGCGCAACCGACGTGCCACCCTCGCGCCTGGCCGCAGCCCAGGCCGGCGCAAAAACGTTCGCGGACAACCTCACCCCTGGCATCAACCTCGGACTCGAGGCGTTCGCCGGGACGGCGTCGATGTTGGTCTCACCGATCACCGACCACACCGCAACCGACAACGCCCTCGACCATCTGCAACTCGCCGAACGGACCGCGACCGGAGAAGCGATCTTCACCGCTCTGCAGGCGATCGACACCCTCGCCGGCGTAGTCGGCGGAGGCGGCACGCCGCCGCCAGCCCGGATCGTCCTCGAATCGGACGGCAAACAAACCGTGCCCACCGACCTGAACGATCCGCGCGGCGCGTTCACCGCAGCCCGCCTGGCAAAGGAGCAAGGCGTCCCCATCTCCACCATCTCCTTCGGCACCACTCACGGTGCGATCGACCTCAACGGCAGCCACATCCCCGTCCCCGTCGACGACGAGTCACTGCGACGGATCGCGGAGTTGTCCGGCGGTTCGTTCTTCACCGCGACCAGCGCGGACGAACTTCAGGCCAGCTACCAGAATCTGCAACAGCAGATCGGTTACGAAACCCACCTCGGCGACGCCAGCCGACCATGGCTGATTCTCGGATCCATCCTGATCGCGGTGGCGGCCGGCACCGCACTCGTTCTCAACCAACGCCTACCCTGAACACACGGACCGCTGCGATGCACACGCCCACGGCACCGTTGTCGGCGACCGGATGCCCGGGCGCGCCCGCGCCGACACGGCAATCCGCTCGGACGCGGCGATTTATCCGGGTTCACGAGACCGCCCTCCTTCTCCGGACACGGCGGACCGCCTCGACCGGGGACCATGTGCTCCTGTGTGAGCGGACCAGCGGATAGCACCCCAGACCGAGAAGTGCCGCGGTGAAGTGTCCGATCGCTGTGAAGTTCAGGTCTACGAAAAGCGGGACGGCGAAGAACGCCAGCACCGCTGTGACATAGAGGTAACGCCAGGGCGGGGCAATGCGGTAGGTCAGCACCGCGATCACTCCGGCCAATCCGTAACTGACACCGATGTCGAGGGTGTCGACCGCCGACGCGGGGGCGTGGCCGTGGCGAATGGCCCAGTACAGCGCCCCCTCGCTGATGTATGTCGCGCCGACGTGCGCGATTACCACCACACCCAACCACCGCAGGGTCCCCAGCCAGCGCTCCGCCGGGACGTGAAAGATGTTGAACGAAATGAAGTAGGTGATCCATCCGCCGCCGGCGAGCCAGAAGGCACTCGAGATCAGTACCCGAACGGGATCCTCGGCGAGATGATGCAAGTTGGTCGATCGATCGCCCAGTACCCGGGCGAGGACTTCCGGTGGCAGGTTCCTCATCACCACCGATGTCACCAGCAGTATCGCCAGCCAGATATAGGTCCCGGGTGCCCGCCGAACATACGTCCACGCTGCCCGCGGAAATGGTCGCAGGCGTGACGAGATAGCGGCGTCCACCAACTCAGTGTGCACCGGATCGTCCTGGCCGCTGAACCGGAGTGATCGCTCTGTGTGTCGGTCACGCCTCAGACCCCTCCGCATCTCGGTTCAATGCGGATCGGGCGCAGGGCGGACTGCGACGCCTTCGACCCAAGTCTCTTTCTGGCCACCGCAGCGCATGATGACGGTGTAGGAGCTTCCTGCAGGAATGCTGGTGAGCGTCACAGTGTGAGTCCTGTTCGGCGCCAGACTGACCTCTTGCGAAGCGATCGACCTTTTCGATTGATCCAGCACCCCGACATCACAGTCTCGCGCGGTGTTGTCACCCTTGGCGGTCACGGTCACTTTGCCCGGTCCGCCAACTGCGGTCATCGTCGCGTCAGCCGATGCCGCTCCCGCTGCCAGCGCGGCAAGCGGGACGGCAACCACGAGTGTTGCGAGGAGGTGCCGTGAGCCCCTCCTGACGGTCGTGTTCGTGTTCGTGTTCATGATGGTCAGTCCCCATACTTCGGGACGGCCATGAAACCGTCACAGAGGGCACCTCTCGACCGATGTCGTCCTGGCGTATTCGTGACCGTCGCGTGGATGTCCGGGATCCGCTGTGGCGGTTCGAGGACAGATCGAGGCTCGGTCCACCTTCATCGTAGGCCGGGCCCTCACAGCCGAATCCGAATTCTCAGGAATTCCACAGGTCGACTGGGCGCCCTTCATCTTTATCCCGCGGGCGGTCTGGAATGTCCTTCACACTATTGGCGGAGAAGCGGTTCCGGGCTTGGGTCTGCGACCACGAGTAGAACGGTTGGTAGCGAGATCTCAAGAATTCAGGAATTCTGCAGGGGCACATGTTGACCGATCTGTCGTTGCTGTCGGGGCCGGTCCCCTTCGTGGTCGCCGCCACGGGTGCGGCGGGCGGTGTGTGGTTACTGACCGGGCGGGCGGGGTGGTTACGGCGCCGGGCGATACCGCTGTGCGCCGCCGCCGCGGGAGTCCTCACCGGTTTCCTCTGGTTCTGGGTGGAGCGAGTGTGGCGGCCACTTCCCGACCCGATACCCCTCACCGTTTACCTGTGGACGGCCCTCGCCCTGTGGGCGGTGACGTTGCTTATCTCCCGCATTCTCACCGCCCCCCGCCGTGTATGGGCGGCGGCGGTGTCGGTGGTTGCCGCCGTCGCCGTGGTCGCAGCCTGCGCGGTCCAGATCAACCTGTTCTTCGCGGCCTATCCCACGGTCGGCGCGGCCATGGGGTTCGAGCATGTGACCCGCATCGACTTCCAGGCAGTTCCCCCGCCCGTACCGACACCGATCGCGGGCCGACCCCTCGAATCCGTCTGGACGCCGCCGGCGGACATGCCGCATTCTGGCAAGATTACCTCGGTGACCATCCCCGGGGACCGTTCCCGGTTCTCCGCTCGGCGCGCCGAAATTTACCTTCCTCCGGCCTATTTCAGCGATCCACGACCGCAGCTACCGGTTCTCGTCCTCCTGGCCGGTCAACCCGGCCAGCCCAGAGACTGGCTCACCGGAGGCAGGCTGGGCACCACCATGAACAACTACGCCCGCGACCACGGCGGGCTCGGACCCGTCGTGGTGGTCGCCGACGCGACCGGGTCGACCTGGGGAAACCCGCTCTGCGTCGATTCGCCACTCGGAAATGCCGCAACCTACCTCGCCGAGGACGTGCCCGCCTGGACCAAGGCCCATCTTCAGGTCGACCCCGACCCCGGCGGGTGGGCGATCGGCGGCCTGTCGTTGGGCGGAACCTGCGCGCTGCAGATGGCCACCAACTACCCCCAGACATATCCGACGTTCCTGGACCTCTCCGGAGACCCGGAGCCCACCCTCGGTGATCATCAACGCACCCTGGACGCCGCGTTCGGAGGCAATCAGGCCGCGTTCACTCGGGTCAATCCCCTCGATCTGCTTGCCGAACATCACTATCCCCGCTCGGCCGGTGTCTTCGTGGTCGGTAGCCACGACGACGAACTCAAACCGTCGATCCGTAAAGCCTGTGACGCCGCCCGGCAGGCGGGGATGGACGTGACCTACACGGAGGTTCGCGGCGGCCACAACTTCGCGGTGTGGGCCGCCGCACTCGCCACCGAGATGGACTGGCTGGCCGCCCGGCTGGGGCTCACAACCTGACCCCCCGGTGCTGCGGCGGCGGCGACCCTGACCGGGACTGCGGTGTGAAACAGGCGTAGGTGTCGGTGAGTGGGTGCCGGCCCCGGTGTGGGGAGATCGGTTTCTGCCGCGGTGTCGGGATCGGGCACGGGTCCGCGTAATGGCCACGTCACTTCAGGGTTTGACGAACACATCGTTGAGGGTGACGGTGCGCAGGTTTCGGTTCCGGATGATCTCGACGAGTTGCGGGTAAACGTGGGTGACCGGCAGGTAGTTGAGATGCCCGATGACGATTGTTTGCGGGGTGAAGTACTGGTTGGCCATCTGAAGGATGTAGTCCTCGGTGATCAGCGACGAATCCGACAGCGAGCTGTACCACAGGGTCGGGACGGTGTAGCCGAGGTCGGCGGCCACGGAGTCGACGGTGGCATTGTGTTTTCCGTAGGGCGGCCGGAAGTAGGGTGCGGCGTCGACGCCGTACGTCGTTTTCAGGAATTTGTGATTCTTGGTGAGTTCGTCGGCGATCCGACTCTTCGACACGGTCGTCAGGTCGGGATGGGACCAGGTGTGGTTGCCCAGCTGGATCTGACCGCTGTCGACGAGTGGTCGCAGGAGAGTGGCGTTGTCGGTCCACGAGTCGTATTGGCCGTTGACGAAGTAGGTGAGACGGACCCCGGTGTCCTGGGCGAACTGGGTGTAGAGCCGGACCACGTCGCTGTTGACGCCGTCGTCGACGGTGAGCGCGAGGAGGTCGCCGTTGCCGGGTAACGCTGTCAGGGTGCCGCCGCCGGGTAACTGGATTCGGGACCCGGCCGGCGGTGGCGGGAGTACCGCCGGTGGCGGGGATGCTACCGGCGTGGGTGCAACGCCCGGATCAGCGGGATCGGGGACGGCGGTGCCCGGGGTTTCGGCATTGCTGATGCTGCAACCGGCCGCGCCGACAACGGTGGCCGCGGCGAGAGTGAGGAATTGGCGTCGATCCACGGCCGCATTGTAGGGGTGTGCGATGAACGTCGATGGTGTGCGACGCGGACTCCACCAGTGCGGTCCCCCACCTTGCCTGGGGGTGCCTCCGTATTGATTGCGGCGGACCGCAGCACGAGTTGCATCCACTCGAATCGCGCATGAAGCTGAGATTCGTTCTCAGCGTTCTTTCAGCATGGAAAAGCTAGGCTTCCTCAGCTCACCTAGGACACAGCCATCTGTCTCCGTCGCGCGCCGGAGCCGACGTGAGCCGGAGCCGCATGTCCACGGGACATGCGCACTTTGCTAGGACCGAATCTCGTTGCCCAGCAACATTATGGGCCCCTGCAGGGTCTCGCCGTGCCACCGATCGGACACCGAAAATATAGGTCGCGAACTTCTTATCAATACTGAGATTTGATGCGCCCCTGTGGATACGCTTCGCATACTTCTTCATCTCTGTTTCGAAGCACACTGAATGGGGTCGGCATGACAGAAATCAGCACATCTCGCTTTGGGTACAGATCATTCACCCGCGCAGTCGCAGTCGCAGGAATCGCCGTGCTCGCCATAGTCTTGGGCAACGGCACCGCCTCGGCCGGCGTGGACAATTCCAGCTCCGTCGTCGACGCGCGGGGCAATCGGATCGAAGTCCTGCAGGGCGACACGTCGTATCAGGTGGTCCCGCCGCTGGATGGTGTTCCCACCAGTGTCGAGTTCTTCCACAACGGTTACGCCGAGGTCAACATCACCGGCCCGAACGCGGCAGAGTTCAAGGGCACCAAGCTCACCGTCGGCTACCAGATCGGCTATCCGATCGCGTTGAGCGGCGCGACTATCGTCCTCAATTCACCCGGGCTGGGGTTTGTGATCGGTTCGAGCAACGGGATCGATCTCGGACTCGTCCCAACACCCACGTTAGATCTGCACGCGGGCAGCAACGTCGGGCTCGCCGGTGACATCATCCCATCGCAGGAACTCGACATCGACTTGGCACCGGGCGGCATCACCACCGTCCCGCTGCTGGAGAACCAGTCATTCGACGGACCGGCGGCGTCGGTCCGAATGCAGGGAGTCCATGGTTCCATCTCCGGTGCGCTCGGTGCGGTCACCATCCGGCCGTACGCCACCGCCGTCACTTCACATGGTGACACCGTCACGACGTATGGCATGCCGCAGAAGCTGAATTAGTCTTCGCCGTCCAGCGACTACTGGTCCTGCGACGACACGAGAAATGACAACAGCAGGCCGACGCGACCGACAGTCGCGTCGGCCTGCTGTTGCGTGGGCGGTCCGAGCGGAGGTGTGGATTACCGCGGGCAGGTCGCGTCGCGAGTGCAATCGGCGATTTCACCGGTTGGCGAAGCGGCGTCGAACGACAGCTGTTCCTCCGACGGCCGCCAGGCAAGAGAAGCAACACCAGCAGCACATTCATCACCGATGTCTCCGATAGCAGGTTTGTCCGATCAGGGTCAGTCGGTTGCCCGTCGACCTACACCGCTGCAGCGGTTGACCTTCCGTTTCTGGTCTGCACCGCGACTACGTCCACAGGGCGATCCCGCGCGATGGTATGACGCGGGTGCTGTGAAATCGCTGAGAGAAGACCGGATTGTCCGTTGTAAGGCAGGAACGGACGCATTTCGTCTGTCCGTTGGTTGTAACGGACGTCGACACCGCGCAGCGCGGCAGGCCGTTCACCACCGACGATTGACAGAACCCGGTGTGTCACTGCACGACACTCTGCAACGACACTGCAATGGTCGGAGCGTCACGCCGGCCAGGCGGGTCGAGTGGCGTGGGGAGTCAGGCACCGGCCGTGTCCCGGTTGGGGAAGTTCGGCGGATCGTTCGCGGCTTAGACGGTGCCCCGAAATGACACAAAGGGGTTGCGATAGAGAGGATTTCATAAGCACTCTGAACCGGTGGTCAGCGATTTTGCGCGGAGTATGCCCTAGTCCCGCTGAGAGAATGTTGAGAACTGAGACGTCTCTGAGAAGACGAGAATCCGTCACTGTTCGCCCACCGTGACTGCGTAGGATTCAGGCTGTGCTGCAGTCGCTGCAACCGATACGGCGGCACACTTCGGCCCCCGCTCACTGCCCCCTAGATGTGGTGGCGGGGGCCCTTCACACCTCACCTGGCCTGTGGCGCAGTACACCAACTCCCCGGGCGCGGTGGAAAATCCGGATCCCGGCACCGACCGACTTGGGCGCCAGCGACGCGGACCTCGTCGGCGGCCCAGTCAGTCGGAGATCATTCCCTGGCGCAGGGGAACATTCGGTACCAGAACAGGCTGCGGTCCTGCCGGTGGAGAATCTGCGGCTCCGCTTTGAGTGGTGTAGTAGCTGGCTGTCGGATCGGGCTCGCCCCGGCTGGTGAGCGTCCGGTGGAACACGCCTCGATCAAGCGCGGGGCCGGAACAGCGACATCGCACCTGTCGCGCAGCCGGGTCGGGTCGGCTATTCGCGGAGCACGCTGATCGGATACCGGGCGGCCGTGTCCGCGGCGGCGGCGGTGACGGCGGCGATGGCCGCGGCCGTCGCCGCGGCCACCAGGGTCAGATAGGCCCAGGGCACTGCGAGTGTCGCCGGGGGTGGGTCGAAGACCCCGGAGAGCACCGCGACGAGCAGATGGGACAGGACCACACCGCCGATCACCCCGAGTGCTGCCCCGCCGGCGGTGACGACGGCGGCCTCGGCGAGCACGATCGACGCGGTGTGACGCCGGGTGCCGCCGAGCGCGGTGACAATCGCGAAGGTGCGCCGACGCTCCGCGAACCCCGACGCTAGCATCAACGCCGACCCGGCCGCGGCGAGGACCGCGGCGTAACCCAGTTCGAGTCGGGTCAACCCCCGCAGATCGACGGAAGTGAGAGTGGATCCGACAGTGCCACGCACCGTGGTGATATCGGTGACGGTGGCCCCGGTACCGAGTGCATCGGACACCGCCTGGCGCACCGCCGGGGTGTCCGCCCCACCGGTGTCGATGAGGAACGCGCCGACCGCCGGGTTCGCGGTCACCTGGGCGAGGTAGGCGGCGTTGGCGACGAGGAAGCTGTCCTTCGGTGCCGTCGGGAACTCTTTGACCACCCCGAGGAAGCGGAACGGCACGGTCTCGAATGCCGTCGTGGCGGCGTCTTGGATCCGCAGCTTCACCGGGTCGCCGGGGGAAAGTTGGAAGTCCGCCACGGTTTCGGCGCTGACCAGAACCCCGTCCGGTTGGGCAGCGAGGCGGTCCATCAGTTGTGCGGCGGTACCGCCATCGAAGTAGCTGTCCTGCAGCAGCGCCGCTCCGGTGATGGTGGTGGGGTCGACGCCGTACAGGTCTTGCAGGTCCGCGCCGACATAGGCGAAGCGGTGTTGGAGCGGTTCGACATCTCGGACGCCGGGAATCCGGCGCAATTCGCCTGTGAGGTCCGATCCGATGGTGGCGGTGGGAGGTTCGGTGACGGTGACGTCGGCGCCGTTGGTCAATCGGGCATCGACCTCGGCCTGTTGCCGGTAGGTGCTGTTGAACACCGCGGTCGAGAGGGCGAACATCCCGGCCAACGCCACGACCGCGACCGACCGGGCGAGTGCGCGGCGATTGCGGGCGAGCATCGCCGCTACCGTGCTCGACAGCGGGCCCGCCAACGGCCGCAACAGGGCTGCGCCGAAGCGGCGGCCCCTACCGAGGGTGAGATCGGCCAGTCGCAGTGTCAGCAGGGCTGTCCCGATCCACAGCAGCGCCGGTCCGGCGAAGGTCCAATAGCTCACCGACAACGCGGTCACCCCCTCCGGCGCGAGCACCAGGGCGTACCCGGCGCGGCTGGTGACCTGGTAGACGGCGAACGCCGCGGCCAGCGCGAGGAAGTCGACCCCGGCCAGCCGCCACAGCGGACGCCGGGTGCGGCCGATCGCGGCGCGGGCAGCGGCCGCCGTCGAGAACCGCAGATCACGCAGGGCGGGAGTGAGAACGGTGACCGCCGTCAGCACCACACCCGCCGCGGCGGCCGAGAGCAACCAGGACAGGGACACCGGCGACCCCACCACCACGCGCTCGACGACGATGCCGGCCCCGGCGCCGACCACACCGCCGATCAGCCCCACCGCCACCGCCTCGGACCCGGCCACAGCGGTGAGCTGCCCGCCACCGGCACCGCGGGCGCGCAGCAACCCCAACTCCTGGCGACGACGTGCCGCCCCGCCGGCGGTGATCACCGCGGCAAGGACCGCGGACAACGCGACACCGGGCAGACCCAGGAACAGAAACAGCACCTGCGAATACAGGGCGTCCTGGCGGGCCGCGTCGAGGGTGGCGTCGAGGTTGTCCCCCACCAGTGCGGCGCCGGCGAGGGTTGCCTCGAGGTTGCGGGCGCCGCCGATGTCGGCAGCGTAGGCGGCGGCCGGATCCGGGGGCAGATTCCGGTCCCGGCCGACATGCACCTGCGCACGCACCACCGCCGGATCGTCCCGCTGCCCGGGGGCGAAGAGGGCGTCGAACTCCGCGATAGGCAGCAGCAGCACATTGTCCGGGGGTGCCTGCGGCTGCGCGGCGGCCGGGGCGGCGACGGTCTGGAACAGTGAATCCGCCTGCGGCAGATCCACGACCGCGGCCACCGTCTCGGCGGCGGTGCCGCCGCCGGGCAACCGGACGGTGATCACCGACCCCACAGTCGCCCGCAGATTCGATGCGGTCTGCTGCGCCAGCAGCACCCCGGAGTCGGCTCCGCTGAGGGTGCGGATCGTGCCGGGAAAATGCTGCCGGTACCGATCCGGGATACCGACGATGACCGCCGGCCCGGTGCTCACGGCGGTGCCCCCGCCGGCGGCGAAGAGCCCGGCGCTGTCACCGAAGCGGACCGGGTCCGCCACCCGAACCCCCGGATAGGACCGGATCTGATCGAGGACGGTGCCCGGATCGGCGCCGGGCTGCACCTGGATCTGCCAGTCGACGGCGACCGCCCGGGCGGCCCGGTCGGTCATGGTGGCCTTGGACGCGGCGAGGAACCCTCCGAGGGCGGTGAGGAGACTGACCGCGATCGCGAGACAGGCAGCGGCGCCGAGGAGTCTGCCGCGACGGCGGCGCAGCAAGCCGGTCAACCACATCCCTGCCAGGGCCAGGCTTGTGCTCATGGCGTGGGAGGGACCGAGGTGGTCGGTGACCGGATCTGCAGGCGGCCGCCGCGCATCGACCACCGGACCGGGCAGCGCCCGGCGACCGTGTCGTCATGGGTGCTCACGACCGGGGCCGCGCCGAGCATGTTGACGGTCTCGAACAGCACGTCGAGGACCTCGGCGCCGGTGCGGTGGTCGAGTTGCCCGGTTAGCTCGTCCGCCAGAACGAGTCGCGCGGTGCCGGCCAGCACGCGGGCGAGCGCAACCCGGTGCGCTTGCCCACCGGACAGTTCCTCCGGAAGCCGCCCGGCCAGCGGTTCGAGCCCCAGCCGAGCCAACGCGGTCCTCGCCCGCGCCCGAGCCGCGGTGTCCGAGCAGCCGGCCAAAACCTGCGGGAGCGCCACGTTTTCGGTGACATCGAGGGCCGGAATCAGGCTCGGAGCCTGAAAGACCACCCCGATGCGGGTGCGGTCGCGGCGGGGATCGGCGCCCAGCCCCGGCCAGGAAAGGTGCCCCGCGCTGGGGGCGTCGAGGGCCGCGAACAGGTGGATCAGGGACGATTTCCCCGAGCCGGACGGGCCGATCAGGGCGATGCGGGCACCGCGGTCGATGTCGGCGCTGACGGAGTCGACCGCCACCCGCGCGGTGCGCCCGGACCCGAAGACCCTGCTCAGATCCCGGCACCGCAGCACCGGCCCGGCTGCGGCACTCCCCGGCAGGGTGCTCATCACAGCACCCGACCGTCGACCAGTTCGATCACCCGGTCCGCCCTCGCCCGCACCGCCGGGCTGTGACTGGCGACCAGCACCGCCGCCCCGCGCCGGCACCACGCCCGCAGGAGTTCGAGCACCGCATGTTCGGAAGCGGGATCGAGCTCCCCGGTCGGTTCGTCGGCGAGGACCACGGCGGGATCGTTCGCCAGGGCGACCGCCAGCCCGGCGCGGGCCGTCTCGCCCCCGGACAGCGAGGACGGATACGAATCGGCCACCGCTGCGAGCCCGAGCCGCGACAGCAGATCAGGCACCGGCACCCGGCGGGCAGGAGCAACCAGTCGGCGTACCAGGCGCACGTTCTGGGCTACGGTCAGGTGCTCGAACAGGTTGTCCTGCTGAAACAGCACCCCGATGTGGTCGGCGCGGAGTCGGGCGCGGACGGTCTCGGGTCGATGGCTGAGCGCTTCGCCGTGCACGCGCACCATGCCGCCGTCGGGCTCGTCCAGGCCCGCCAGACACGCCAGCAGCGTGGACTTACCAGATCCCGAGGGGCCCGCGACGGCGACCATCTCACCGCCGCTGATCCCCAGCGACACTCCGCGCAACGCCAGCGTCTCCTCGCCGGCGGCGCGGTAGAACCGGTAGAGCTCCACGGCGGTGATCACCCCACCCCCGGGGTCGGCGGTCACGAGGTCCACCGGAAGGAATCGGTGACCGTGCGCCACGGATCGACGTTGTCCGCCCCGACCGGAGCCGACAATGTCAAGGTCACCAGCTGGCCGTCGCGGAAGAACTCGTACCGCTCCACCTCGTCCGTGACGGACTTCCCCGAGACGGGATTGTTCGGCCCGGCGATCCGGTAGGTCGCCTCCACCGCAGTGCCGGCCGGCCGGGTCACCGACGTAACGGTGCCCGCCACATATCCGGCGGCAGAAGCGAACTGCTGATCGACGTCCTGGTGCACCGCGGTCTCGGACGGGGCCGTCACCGCGAACTCTGAATCGACGGTAATCGCGTTCAATTTGTCGGTGAACGTCACCGCCGGCCCCGCCGCCGTCATCGCCCACCCCTCGGGCACCTTGACCGCGAACCCGGGAAACGGGTTCACCTCGACAAAGACCTGATCGTCCGGAATGTCACCCGGCGCGGCCACATCCGGGCCGGGAGGGGCCGGGCCCGCACCCGAGCAGCCGGTCACCAGGGTCGCCGTGACAACAAATACGGCGGCACCCACCGACAGCGTGGCCACGCAACGTTCTCGTGCACTGATCATCGATGCCTCCCACCGGCGGTGCATCCACCCATCAGGGTGCGCGGACGATGCTGTGGACACGCTGAGAACCATCCACCTACGTCCCACCCAGTGGCAGCAGGCTGAGCAGCTGCGGGACCCGCAGGCGCGATGTGTCGGGCAGGTCAACGTGCGCCGACTGCACGACGGTGTTGCCGTGCTCGTCCCGCTTTCGTCCTGTGGCCGTCACCGACTCTCAGCGTGCCTTCAGCAAGATCTCCCTACGGTCAGGGTTGTGACCGAGACGACGAGATCTGCCAGCAAGACCCGGCGCGTGATGCTGAGCAAGGTCCCCGAGATCACGGTGTGGTTCTGGATCATCAAGATCCTGTGCACGACCGTGGGTGAGAGCTTCGCCGACTGGATCAACATGACCTTGGGTCTCGGCCTGAACACCACCGCGCTCATCTTCACGGTCATCCTCGTCGCGGTGCTGGGATGGCAGCTGCGCCTGACCCGGTACGTGCCGTTCGTCTACTGGCTGGCGGTCGTCGTGCTCAGCGTGACCGGCACCCTCTACACCGACATCCTCACCGATGACCTGGGCGTCCCGCTCGCGGTGAGCACCAGCGCCTTCGCGGCGGTCCTGGCCATCGTGTTCGGTGTGTGGTTCGCCGGCGAGCGGACACTGTCGATCCACAGCATCGTCACGACACCGCGAGAGCTGTTCTATTGGCTCGCCGTCCTGGTCACCTTCGCCCTGGGCACAGCAATCGGTGACTGGATACTCGAGCTCACCGGCTGGGGACCCGGCACCTCGGTACTCCTACCGGCCGGCCTGATCGTCTTGATCGCGATCGGCTGGCGACTCGGCGCAAATCCCGTGCTCTCCTTCTGGCTGGCATACATTCTGACTCGCCCGCTGGGTGCGAACCTCGGCGACTGGCTCGCATCCCCGTCGACCGATCACGGACTCGGTGTGGGTACCGCCTTGACCAGCGCGATCTTCCTTCTCGCGATCCTCGCCACCGTCGTGTACCTCACCCTCACCCGCAGCGACGTCATCGAAGAACACGAACGGACCCACACCCCGACCGTGACCACCACACCGGCCCGCGAACGGCTCATGCTCGGGTACTACGCCGTAGTTGCCGTCGCCACCGGCGCCCTGCTCGTCTGGGCCGCCGGGCAGCCGCACGCAACCGCGGCGAGCGAGGAGGAAACCGGCGAGGCGCCCGTGACCACGCAACTCACCCCAGGTGAGGTGACAGCACATTTCCCGCCGGCTGAGGTCGCGAAGTTCCGCACCATCGCCGAGGACACACTCACAAAAGTGCAGGCCGGTGACCAGACCGGCGCGACCGCCCGGATCAAAGACCTCGAAACCGCGTGGGACGACGACCAGGCGACCCTACGCCCCCTGGACGCCACCGCCTGGACCGTCCTCGACGGCCGGATCGACAACGTTCTCAAAGCAGTGCGGGCGAGCACACCCGACACCGCGACCGAGACACAGACTCTCACAGCACTATTGACCGACCTTCACTGAGACCGCCGATGCGCCGTGGCATGATCCCCCGCCGCCCAGACAACAGAAAAGCCATCCCCGACGCCCGCGTGAGTGGTCGGTGCCGGTCTCAGCATGCTCACAGGGAACGGTTGCCCCACTCATCCGATTCGATTCACCACCACGGTGTTGAGCGAGGCCCGGAACTCACCCTCCGCTTGGGTGGGATTATCGGCGAACTGACACCACCGGAGTCGCCCAGATACCGTCCGACCGCACCACGACGCCCGACCATCCCGAGTACATCGACGACCGCACACAAACCATGCAACATAACCCATTTGTCCCATTCGTCGTGGGAGAAACAGGGCGCATCCCCAGACGCGACAGGCACTGTTCAGATTCTGTTCACTTCCGGTTAGAAAGCAGACTTGTTGCATCCCTAGGGTTCTCGTGCATCCTCGAAGCGGTCGCAGTCGGCGCCGCCCTCCCAGCAAAAGGAACAATCACGCATGAAGATGACCAAGTTGATGGCTGTCGCAGCCATGACCATCGCGTCGATGGGCATCGTGGCCGGCACCGCCTACGCCGATCCCGCCCCCGCCCCCGGTGTCGGATGGAACGTCACCAGCAACGGGAACCAGGTCATCGTCGATACCGCGGCCGGTTCGCTGAGCAACGAGAACAATCACCTCGTAGTACGTGACGCCGCAGGAGCACTCGTCGATTCGGTGCCGTTGGCGATCGCCGTCGACGGCGTCAGCCATCCGGTCGCCGCTCAGATCGACGGACACACCGCAACCCTCACCACCGACACCAGCCCGGCCGCCGCTACCCCGGTCAGCCTCCCACTCCAGCAGGTCGACCTGCCTGCCGCTGTCGCAAACGTCAAGGACAACATCACCCTCACCGCGGCGGTCGGCGGATTCCTCGGCGCCGCGAGCGGTTTGGTCGGCGGTTGCCTCCTCGGCGCGATCGCCGGCGGTGTCGTTTCCGCGCCCGCCGCGCTGCTCTTCGGAGCGGGACCGGTGGCGGGATGCATCGGTGGGGCGTTGCTCGTCGGCGCGGGAGCATCGCTCGCCGGCACCGCAATCGGCGGTCTCGGCGCGCTGGGAGCGAACGCACAGCCGTTCATGACCTTGCTGAACCAGCCGCCGGCCGCCAAGAAGTAGTCAGCACAAGCGGTTCCCGATACGAGAAGATTCTATTCCCCGAAGCATCGCCGGTCCCCACTCCGAGGACCGGCGATGCAGCTCTATCCGGGGTGAACGCATTACCCGAACGGCCTCGAAGCACGGCAGGACCTGGTCACAGGCCTGCGCCTCTCACGCGGCGCCGGCCATCTCGGCGCACACGCCGCCCACGATCACGACACAGTCCGGATCGCCGACCTCGAACAGGGCCCAGAACGTGCGCAGAGAGAACCTCCACAATGTTCGATCTCGCCGTAGCAGCCATGGACCTCAGCCGCGCCGATCGATACAGACCGTCGCGTCTGGCTACCGCTCGCTCTTGCACAGGCACCCACCTTCGCCGCTCGATACCGGGCACGGAAGAACCGAACCGACCGGTCTCAGGTCCACAGTGGATTACGGTTCCGGTTGCGGCGGGTGGGGTATTGCGTGGCCCCAACTGCAGCGTCTTCTCAGCGTTGAATCCGGACGAGTGCGGTGTACGGCATCCGTGTCAGGCGACGATCCCCATCGTGACGGGATAACCCGCACCGACACGCGTCAGGCGCTTGTCTCACGACCCCGAGTCACGCTCAAAACGTCTACGGGCGGCGCGGCCGCCGATTCCCGCAGCCGGACAGTGACCCCGCCCAGACGTTCGAATTCTCGGGCCAACGAGAAGGACGATTTCAACGTCGGTATGAGGCCCAGGACACCGCAATTGCTACATACGCGAGCAAAATTGCCAGCGCTGCCGCGACGACCAGGACCACGTGACATAACGTCACTTTCATTGCCCCTCGCCTTCCCTGGACGCATTCTCGCCCATCCGAGCGCTGTCCGTGACGCTCATCTCTTCCCTACGACGGCGGCGAACCTGGTAGGCGCGCTCCGGTGTTCCATTCTGGCCCAAGCCGCCTCGGCAGTGAACGGACCGAATGTGCAACACGCCCCATCGTGGCGGTCCACTTCGACCACCCAGTACTCGGTCACTTGGAGGGCTGCTACAGCGACGGCGGTGTCAGTCATCGGTGTTCCTTTGCAAGAAAGAGTGAAGCCTCGCGACTGTGTCAAGATCCATTGTCCGCCTATGCGAGCGTGCAGGACGAGCGTCGGCATGCTCATGCGAACCACCGTTTGCGATCCTCATAACTCCCAGCACATCGACGAACTCGACGCGGTACACCACCACCTCAACCCGCGAGGCCGGAAATCGGACATCACCGGGTCAACCCAACGTCGATGCCAATCCGGAGCGGTGACCACCCAGCACATGCCGATGCACCGGACTGCAGCACCCACTAAGGGAGCGGTCGTCGAACTCCAGCACCGCCGCCGCACCTCGGGCATAGGCGTCGCGGAATGCCCCGGTGCAGCGCCTGCCCAGGGGTGCGATGATGAACTGATGCTCGCTCTCATCGGTTTTCTACTGGTGGTGTGGTTGGTGTTCGTCGTCCTCGGCCTCGTGGTCAAAGGATTTTTGTGGCTTGCGGTCATCGGGATTGTGCTGTTCGCCTTGACCGCCGGGTGGGGCTGGCTCAACCGCAACACCCGCACCTGACCTCGCCGCGACCGGCTTCCCGGCACTCGATCAGCACCCGCCCGCCGGCCGCGTCGAGGCTCGCAAGCGGCGCCCACTTCGAGGAGGATCAGGAAGTCATGCCCACGCTGCCCGGGCTCGGCTCCCCCGACGATGCCGACCGCCGACCCCACCCACCAACAAACCCAGAGGGGTCGGAAAACACCGATCCGGTCCCCGCAGCCGAAGCCATCGCCGCCCGGATCAGCACCCCCGACCAACCCCTCGGTAGCCCAGGCGCCCGATTCAACCGGCGCTCCCCCTTCTTCATCGGCGCCACCGGCGCCGCCGGGGTCGCCCTGACATACGGTCTCGTGCACCTGCTCATCACCGCACAGTCGATCCTCATCCTGATCGGGTTGGCACTGTTCCTCGCCCTGGGACTCGACCCCATCACCTCCTGGCTGGTCGACCACAACCTGCCACGCTGGCTGGCGGTGACCGTCGTCTTCACCGTCGCGCTCGCGTTCACGGCGGGCTTCTTCGCGGTCGCGATCCCCCCACTGGTAACCCAAACCGAACAATTGATCGACCGAGCACCGGACTACCTGAACCAACTCCAGGACCACTCCAGCATGGTGGGCAAACTCAACGACCGCTATCACCTGCAAGACCGGCTCACCAGTGCCGTGAACGGCAGCGGCCAGACCATCGTCAACGAAACCGTCAGCGCCGGCGCCGCGATCTTCGACGCGCTGGGCAAGTTCCTCATTCTGGCGGTGTTGACCGTCTATTTTCTGGCTAATCTGCCCGCTATCCGCACCACCGGGTACCGGCTGATCCCCCATTCGCGCCGGCCGCGGGCCATCCTCATCGGCGATCAAATCTTCGCGAAGGTCGGTGCCTACGTCCTCGGTAACGTGCTGATCTCGGTGATCGCCGGCACCGCGACCGCGATCTGGCTCCTCGCGTTCAACGTGCCCTATGCACTGTTCCTCGGTGTGTTCGTCGCCCTCTTCGATCTCGTTCCGGTCGTGGGGTCGACCATCGCCGGTATCGTCGTTGCCGCAGTCGCGTTGACGGTGTCCCTGCCCGTCTGCATCGCCACGGTGATCTTCTTCGTTGCCTTCCGCCTCGCCGAGGACTACCTTCTCGTCCCCCGGATCATCGGTCGAACGGTGAAGATCCCGGCCCTGACGACCGTCGTCGCCGTTCTCATCGGTGGCACCCTGCTCGGGATCGTCGGCGCCCTCGTCGCCATCCCAATCGCCGCCGCCATCCACCTGCTCGTCGAGGAAACCGTCTTCCCCCGCCTCGACAGCACCTGAGCCCGTAGTCACTGCTGCAGTGACTACTGGCGACCTACTGGCTGGACTCGTCCTTGGCCCAGACGATGCTGTGGTACTGCCGAGGTGGGTTCAGTGATGCATGGCGTCTGTCGCGAGCACGTAGAGCACGACCGCTGCTTGTCTTTCCAGGCAGGCCGCCCTCGACGCCATCACACGAGAACGCGCCGGACCCGGACGTGGTCGATGTCGAACTCGACCAGGGCTACTACGACCGCGGCATCGCCGCCCGCCGAAACGCCCACACCCACCTTGAGGATGTCACCGACATCCTCACCGGCATCGAAGACGAAGCCGACAAACTCCTCGCCGATCTGCTTGCGAACCTCGTCCGCACCGAAAGAGGTTGACGGAGAACTGGTGTCCGACGCTGGGGACGGCTTTGGGACGGTGCGATAACTGGACTTATCGCAGAGATGACTGTGCCTGTCGTCCGAGCGTGTGGCCTTCCCCGTCGACCACCAACCCAGTTGGTGATGGCCTGGGTAACGCTCTGGGTGTCGGTGCTCTGTCGGGTGTTCAGGGAGGGGGTCGCTGGGGTCGGTTGGGGGCGGGTTTGGTCTTGCCTGGTTCGTCGAGTGGTCGACGGTCGGCTTCGGGGGTAAATGCGACGTCGACGGTTTCCTCGGGGCGTCGTTCTTCCATCTTCGCCAGTCGGACCATCGCGGTCTTGTCCTGCGGGGTGAACGGGGGTTGGGTCATCGATCGGGGCCAGAGCCGGTAGCGCAGTACAACGTTGATCTCGGCGGCGAGCAGGGTCAGCCGGGCGCCGAGATACAGCCACGACAGCAGGCCCAGGACGATGGCGAAGAATCCGTACACGTCGGTGGAGTGGCTGATGGTGTAGCGGACGAACCAGTCCCCGATGCGTTGCAGGATTTCCCAGAACACAGTGGCGAACACCGCCCCGACGGCCACGTCGCGTACTCGCACGGTCGCCGAGGTCAGGACGGTGAAGCAGACGAGGAAGACGAGGAAGTTGACCCCGGCAGCGGCGGCCGAGGCCCAGGCGTCGGACAGGGGACCGAAGCGGGGTGCGTATCCGATCAGGGTGGTCGAGACCAGGATCCCGATTCCCAGGAGCACCAGGATCGTCAGTCCCCGCACCCGGCGGCCGACGAACCCGGGCCAGTCCTTGAACGGCACGTTCCACACCGTGTTCATCGCGTTCTGCGCGGCCTGCCCGATGCCCTGGGCCCCGTAGAGGGCGCCGAGCACACCGAGGACGAGGGCCCAGCCGTTGCCTCGCAGCGGGTGGGTGGAGCTGCGGAGTTGGGTGCCGAGGATGGGGAAGTCGGCCAGGACGGAGTTGATCATGCGTTGTTCGAGGTCGGGGTGTCCGGCGAGGACGAACCCGAGGACCGTGGAGAACAGCAGCAGGAGGGGGAAGACGGCGAACAGCCCGTAGAAGGCGATGATGGTGGCCTTGCCGCCGGCCTGGTCGTTGCCGAACTTCTGCACTACGGCGAATGGCACGGCGAGGATCGCGTGCCGTTGCTGGAAGCGGTCGATCCGGCGGACCGCGGTTTCCGCCCGATTCATCGGTTCGCCTTTCGGCCGGTGCTGGGTTGCCCTGCTTCCATTGTCCGCGTCACATCAGCGACCTGCCCCCGGCCAGGTCGTCTATGGACAACGCTCGATTCAGTTCCGTCCGGCGGCTACACATCCTGGTCGCGGGTTTCTCGCCGCGTGGCGGCGGTGGCAGGCAGAAGGTTCGACGAGCCAGCGAGCAGTCCCGCCATGAAGCAGGTCCGACCGGGCTCATGGTTGTGGAGGACCGGGAGGATGCGGCGATATCCGCCGGTGCCGCACTAGTTCTGGGACTTGACCATCAACGATGGAGGGACCAGGACGGACCGCCTGTGTTGCATCGGTGGGGGATGCGATCGCGTTAACGGTGATCATTGCGGTGAGGTCGTCGAGGCCGGTGATCAGGGCATCGGTATCCCGGTCGACCAGCCACCGCAGCACCAGCCCATCCAACCCGGCCAGGGCGGAGCGGGCGACGACGGCGACGGGGATGCGCCAGGTGGTGTCGGTCCGCTCTGCGCACCGGCGGAGGAACTCGACTGCTTCGGTATCCATGGTGCGGTATTGGCGGTCGGCGATCTGCCCGCCCGCGCTGTCTCCGGTGTCGCGGCGGCGGAGCGCCGTGGTGGTGATCTCGTAGGTGAGTAGTTGCCGTCCGGCGGTGGATTCGAGAATCGGTACCAGGGCCCCGATCCCGGTCTGCAGCACCCGCCTCAGCCCGGCCACGCCGGGGCGGTGAGGAGCGCCAGCGATCTGTCCGAACGCCAGCCGCAAACCGTCGCTGATCTGTCCGATCAGGGCATCGGCCATCGCCGTGATGAGCTCGCCTTGTCGGCGAACCGGTAGTGCAGCAACCCGAGGGACACTCCGGCGGCCCCGGCAACCCGGCGCAGAGACACGTCCCCGATTCCGCGGTCCTCGGCGACGGCGAGGGCCGCCTCGAGCAATTGGGTGCGGCGGACGTCTGCGGAAAGCCGGGGCATCGCCCGATCCTAAATGCTCGCGCGCCGGGGACCTCGTCCGAGGACGGTGGTACGTCACCTCACGAACCCAAGCAAAATTTGGCGGATTCCAGCGGTCGCCGCAACACGCATGGTCTTGTCAGCAGCAGCCTTAGGACAGTGACAGAGAGCGCCCCGCGAGGAACCTGGAGGTCCCTGTTCGTCAGGGCCAGGGTTTCGAAACGTTGATGCGCCCGGTTCTCCGGGTTTACAGAACCTCAACCGACATGCACGTGCGGTCGCTGCTGCCGATTCGGCTCTGCTCGCCGGAGTACTTCTCGGGCTACCGGGGCGACTTCCCCTTCGCCGATGAACAGGAACCGGAGCAGGTTGACGAGCGGGTTGCCTTCGGTCCATTCGAAGTACACATCCGGGTTGACGCCGGTGATGTCCCGGATTCGAAGCAGGACGGCGGCAATTGTGTTGGGGATCGCGGGACTGTCGACCCACAGAATCCGGTATTTGCCGCGTTGACGGCCGTGGACGACGAGGTCGGTGCTGAAGTCGGAGGAGTCGGTGACGTTCACTTCGAGGAAGAGGATGGAGTCGGATTCGGGGATATGGCTTTCGGCCCGGTGCTGGGTTTCCTTGTCGCGGTATTCGTCCTCGTCGAGGCGGTCGGTGTCGTCCGGTGTCGGTCGTATCTGCGCCGCGCCGCCCGAGCGTTCTCGTGGGCGACAATTGCCTCCTGCCAGTCCCGGTCGCTCACTTCATCGTCGTGGTCCGGGGCTGGCGATGGGACCCCGAGCCGGGCGCCGATCTGTGCCCACGACATGCCCTCGGCCAACGCGTCCGTTATCGCTCGGGCGATGAAGTCGTCTGCCTGCTCCCCGAAGGCGGCGAGGTCAGGGTCGGCGGGGTCGTCGCTGGGTTGCCCGCGCCGGTCCTCCGGGTTGTTGCGGTGCGGTTTCTCCACCAGGTGACCGTAACTGCCACCACGAAATCTTCTGTACGAGGTCGGGCACGGGAGACGCAGGAGGCAGAGATGCCACAACTTATGTAGTCGGGTGCGTTCCAAGGACGGTGCCGGCCATGCACCTCGTACCTCTCGATTGCTCACAATTCACTCCACTCCGACTCCCATCCCGGCCGCGGCCGGGAGAACAACCGGCCCCCATCAGCCCACCGCCGGTCGTGGGCGGTGGGATCCGTTGCCGCACGCATCCATCCGACACGCGCGCCATCCAGGAATGGGAAGGCAGCGCACATACGAACCGGTAGGTTCTCCCTCGGTGGCCACCATCCTCGACGACACCAGGACGACCCGGGCGCAGCGGACGGCGGGCCTGGTCGGTCATCACTACCGGGTCACCGACTTCTACGAGGTCGGCCGCGAGAAGATCCGCGAGTTCGCCGAATCCCTGCAAGACCCCCATCCGGCGTACCGGAGCGAGGACGCCGCCGTCGGCCTGGGCTATGACGGCCTGATCGCCCCGCTCACGTTCGGGTCCATCGTGGCGATGATCGCGCAGCAGCACCTGTTCGGCGAAGTCCTCACCGGCTACGACCCCGCCGAGATCCTGCACACCGATCAACGCCTGCAGTTCCACCGCCCCATCGCGGTGGGCGACCGCCTGATCTGCGACGTCTTTCTCGATTCGTTCCGCCACGCCGCCGGCAACGACATCATGGTCACAAAGACGATCATGCTCGACCAGCACGACACCCCGGTGCAGACGATGTGGACCACCCTGGTCGCCTACAGCCGCTGATCACCCACCGGCCCCTCCTCGTATCCGGCGCCCGCAGGAAGATTGCGTTTCTTGCAGTGACCCGAACAACCATGAGTGACCCCTGCCGGGCATTGGGGTACACCCTCGTCACGGCCAACCCGGCGATCTCGCTGTCGACCATCTGTTTTCCGATTAGGGCGAACGGGTAAACGCGGATGAAGGGCGCGCACCGCGCCGGGACGAGGTTCATCGTGATCATTCTCGGACTGATTCTGCTCGTGATCGGATTCGTGGCGGGCATCTCGATCCTCTGGACCATCGGGATCATCCTGCTGGTCATCGGAGTCATCCTCGCGCTGCTCGGGGCCACCGGCCGCGCCGTCGGTGGCCGCCGTCACTGGTTCTAAAGGTCGAGTAGGCGCCCGCTGCCCATCACGGACATCGTGAATCCGCTGCACCGCCACCTGGCCGCCGCGCAGGTCTTGCTGACCGCTCGCCGCGACGGCGACGCCCTCACGTTCTACGACCTCACCCGCGGCTGGGCGGCCCCGAGGACGAGGCCATCGTGCCGATCGCCGAACCTGCGGACCGTCGCCTACCTCATCGTGCAGGAGCTGATGATCGCCACTGAGGAGGCGGTCGCCCTCTGGTTCCTCCACCGGCACTGGGTCACTCGGACTGAGGCACCACGGAACGGGGTGCAAACGGTTCATGATGATGGGCGTGAGGATCTGGATGCTGGTCGACGTCGAACCCGGAAACGAGCGTCTGCTCGTAGGAGACCAAATCGAAGCCGCGACTGCATGGTGTCGACCGGAGATGCTGCCGGCAGAAGTGGTGAGCTGGGACGTCCCCGTGCAAGTCGAGCGCGTCGCCGCCATCCGCCCCGGCGAATACGACTGGGTAGCCCGCAACAACAATGAACACGTATCCGCGCTGCTCTCGGACTGGAAAGAACCAGAGGGTCCCACCGCGATCTCGGGCTGTCTGATGTACGACAGATACCTGAAATTGTTTCACCACATTGTGCCGACGACGCGGGGCCGCGTTCTTCGCCGCGCCGTTATCACTCGCGAAGGAACCCGCACCCCGAACCCACTCGGGGGTTATTCGGTCGACCCGTCGCGACCGCCTACTTTCACCGAATGCGGGAACGTACCGCCGGACAGGACAGCTACGTGGAACTGCGTCGAACTCGACACGGACGACGAGTAGGTCGTCCAAGCACGATCACCGAAGACTGGACTTCGAATGCTATGTGCAGGGCGGAAGAGAACTACCTCAAGGGCGCAATCAGGCTGCCCGACGCACTTGAATAGTCTGCCGTTCACCGATTACCTAACGGGATGCCGGCCGACGGTCAATGGGATGGTGGAGTGGGTTGCTCTGACGAGTGACATGCATTTCATCCGGCGCGCCCGCGCAACAGATAGATGACCGGCAAAATCCCACCCGAGTTCACCAGGGCGAGTGCGAGTGCCCACAAGGACTTCGAGCCCCGGACGGCCGAACGAGGACGCTGGGCAAGATCAATCAACGTGGCGATCTTCAGGCCCGTCTCGAAGGCGCCGCCAATGAGGAATGCTTGCCGAAGACGTGGATCGAGGTCACCCCAACGCTTCTTGGTCATGGGATCATCGTGCGCCTCATCCCCGACCAGGAGCAAGGCCGATGGCCGGTCGCTGCGCCTCTAGTGCTATGCCCAGCTGAGGGGTTCTCTTTCGGCAGCGGTTACGGCCGAGCGGTCCCCTGCGCGCACTGGCAGGGTGGTGACCATGCAGACTGCCGACAAGGATGTGCTGGACCTGCTCGACCACACTTGGGAACGGTTGTGGAACCGTATGGCTGGACTGACCGATCGGGAGTGGTCGTGGCGGCCGGTTGACGCCGACGACAAGATCACCATTCGCTGGCGGTTGTTTCACATCGCTGAAGTCCTGACCCAATCACGCAACTGGACGTGGCTCGCAGTCACGCCGCCGGAGGCAAAGCTCGATAACGGCGGCGCGGACTGCGCCCAGGATGCCCTGGCCTCGGTGGACTCGGCGTACGCCGCCTTCCGCGAGCTCGTCACCTTCGAATCCGTCGACCTGACCGCGGCGATCGGTCCGGCCGCCGGACCATACGGCTCGGCAACCCGACGGTCGTTTGTCCTGCGCATCGCGGACGAACTGATCCATCATGGCGCCGAGGCCGCGCTCTTGCGCGATCTCTATGCCAGCCGTACGTGTCACTGATCGACCCGAATTGGAACGCTTTGATTCAGATCAGCGTGGCTGTCATGCAGCGGTTGGCTCGCCTGCAGAGGTCCTTTCGTAGTGGTCGGGAGCCTGCATTCCCAGCCTCCTCGACAGCAGTGGCCAGCAGAGCACAACACACCGGATCACGATCCGCTACGGAAACACCTGTCCGCCGGCGCGCTGTAGGCCGAAGTGGCCCCTGGTAGTTCGGCTTGCGGGGAATCGCAAATTGCTGGCCCGTGGACTGGGATGATTGTGAAAATGAGAACCCGCGGAACCGTGCGAAGTTGGGACCGCCAATCGAGATCGGGTGTCGTGGATTCGTCCCAGACCCCGGGTGGCTGTTGGCTACCCTCCGCCGCAATCGAGAGCGAAGATGCCTTCGAATGTCGGCGATCTGATCGACTTCGAGTGGAAGCAATCCGACGCAGAAGCTCCGAAAGACTTGCGGTACCAGGCGACACAGGCGTGGCCTCAACCACAGGTTCCGCGAAAGCCTAGGTGGCAACTTAACCTCAATGCCGACGATGTCAGCGACGCACCTCGCCATTTCGTCGAGGCGTGCCATGCGGTCGGTCGGGACACTCAGTGCTTTACCGAGTTCAACAAGTACAGCTCACTCATGTGGACAATCGAAGACACCACGGACGAGATCCCAGCATGGACGATCGGGCTCAATACCGTCGAGACCCGGGCCAACGGTCCGGACATTCCAAGCGGATTCGGTTTCGGTCTCCCATACGAGACGGACGTCGCGACGGCAACCTCCGTGATTGCCGAGGCAGTTCACGACTGGCTCTCGGGATACGAGTCCGTTCTGTGGCCCGTGTCGAGCCGCAGCCCCTTGCTGCTTTTCGCACCTGAAGTCCGGGATGGGAACGCCGTCTGGATCGACCGCGCTGCCGACTCCGTCACTTGCCTGATCGGTGAGCTCTGCGCGTGGCGTGCCTCAGCTCAGGTGACACAGTCGTAAAGCAGAGGTGCGCCGTCGAACGCCTGTCGGAGTACCGGATGATGATCGTTGACCGGTCGGCGACCCCCGAAGCGCCCGATACAGTCACGGGGATGGATCAATTGATGGGCGCCTATCCAGCGGGCCAGGTTGGGTCTTCCGGTGGACTCTGACAGTCACGCCGACGTCTCCGGCGGCGACCAGACCGACGATCTCCTCGCCAGGGCGGTGGCCGAGGCCCTCACGGCGGGCATGTCGTGGGCCCAGATCGCCGCGCAGCTCGGCGTTCCACCCCCCAGTCGCCCGCGGCCACGCCGCCGTGACCGATCACGACTGGCAGGAAGCAATAGTCGCCCATGAGAATGCCCGGGCAGCACGGCTCAATAACCAAACCTTGCCCCGGCGATCCGAGACACCCTGAGAACCCGAGAGGCTGCTAACACCACGCAGCCGGTCGATCCGCACGCCGAACAGGCGGAACCAGTCACGGAACACCCGTCGCTGCCCGCCGCCCGCGGTCGTCGCGGAATAAGCGCCAGGCTGAGAGTGCCCGGCAACGGCCACTGGACAAGGTCGACAGGTCGGCCCTTTGCAGTGCTCGCGCCCTATTGAAGCATGGACGTGGACCAGTCGCGTCAGAGCTCAGCGAGAGACACCAGCCCATCCTGCAGCGCCCGGATCAACAATCCAGATTTGTCGGCAACGGGGCGGCCTGCGGCAGCGTACTTCGCTCGGATCCGGATCAGGTGGGTGTTGATCGTGCCCAGGCTGATTCCCAGGTCGGATGCGGCAACAGTCTTCGATTCACTCCGCAGCCACAGGCGGAGGATCTCCAGCTCGCGCGGCGTCAACGTGGGCCGCCGTTGTTGTTCCCCGACAGCGTTGGGCGTGGGGTCAGGAACAGAAGTCATACCGATCTCACCTTTTCGAGCCGCAGCGCTTGCCGCAAGACGCACACTGCGTGATTCGATTCTGCTCACCAGCCGGATGGGTCGGCACGCAGGCCGACGACACCGGGTGGTGTCCGTTTTGTCCGTTGTTCACCGCGGTGAACAAACCGTACCTGAATCCGGTTTTGAGGATGCGTGGGCGATGTTGCAAGGGCGCGTCGCTGACGGTGCCCGGTGAAGATTGGTTATCGTCGGAGGCCTGTAGAACCAAGGGGGTGCGGCGACCATGACATCTTCGACAGTCACCGACATGTCGACGCTGCTGATGATCGACTCGGTGTCGGCGCGGGACCGGGACGACGCCTTCTCCGTCATCCCCCTCCCCGACGGCCGCGGGTGGGCGATCGAAGTTCATATCGCCGGCGTCGCCGACGTCGTAGAACTGGGGTCGGTCGCTGACGAGCAGGCGTTCCTGCGGGCGGAAACCCGATATCTGCGCGGCCGCACCATTCCGATGCTCGGTGAGACAGCCGAGCAGGCTGCCACCCTGACCGCCGATTCCCGGCGCAGCAGTCTGCGGGTCACCGGCACCCTCACCACCGACGGGCAGTTGGTCGACGTCACCGTCGGTCGCGGAGAGATTCCGTTGGGCCGGTGTGTGGCGGTCGATCACGCCGAGGTCCCCGGGATTCTCACCGACCCGGCCAATTCGCTGCACCCTCAGTTGGTCGCGGCGGATGCGGCAGCGCAAGTCTTGCTCGGCGCCCGCCGCGACGGCGGGGCGCTGGCGTTCTACGACCTCACCCGCGGCTGGGCGGCCAATGAGGACGGCGCCATCGTGGCGATCGCCGCCGAACTGCGGACCGTCGCCTACGTCATCGTGCAGGAGCTGATGATCGCGACCAACGAGGCAGTGGCGTTGTGGTGTGTGGAGCAGGGTTTGCCGATCCTGTTCCGCAACCACCGCACCAACCCGGTCTCCGGCAGCACCGACGAACTGATGCACGAGATCGCCGCCGCGGCCGGGGACCCGGACCTGTTCGCGAAACTGCGAGGACGACTGCTGTCGACGCTGCGGGCCGCGACCTACGACCGGACGGTGCACGGCCACTACGGTCTCCGGTTGAGTGCCTACACCCATGTCACCTCCCCGTTGCGGCGGGTGGCCGACCTGATCAACCAGCGGATCATCTTCGCGCACCTCGACCACTCCCCCGCCCCCTACACCGGCGAGCAACTCGCTGCCCTCGGCGCGGACCTGAACCGGCGCACCCGCGCCGCCCGGGAGGCGAAGAAGAATCACTTCAAACACGCCGACCACCGCATCGTCGCCGAGCAGGCGGCCACCGCCGATCTCAACGCACTGGACAGTCGTCGATTCCACAAGGTCCTCAAAGCCGAAGCCAATGGACCGCTTCGGGCCGAACTCGCCGCCGAGCTCGCCCGCCGTGTCGACGCCGAGCTGATGACAGCCCCGGACGTCGCGGTCCTGATCGACGCCGCCGACCCGACCTGGCTTCCCCTTCAGCTCCGCGTCCTGGACACCCTCGCCGACACCCATCCGGAGATGGGTCCCAGCGTGGCGTCGGTGTGGCGGCAAGCCCACCCCGATCAACCGCCCACCGATCTCGAGATCCGGCGCAACGGTGCCGACCACAATCCACTGTTCGCGGCCCGCGCCACCCACCGCAGCATTCGCGGACCGTGGGCCACGGCGGCTGCGAAGAAGCCGGCCGAACAGGCCGCCATCTGGGCGGCAGTGCGCGCGCAGCTGACCGGCACCGACCGCCCCGACACGGAACCGGACTGGCCCGCCACCGAGCCATCCCCGCAGCCCACGACTCCCCCACAGGCGTTTGAGGATCCCGGTCCCGCTCCATCTGCGGAACCGTACTGTACGACCGCGCCGGTCGCCCTGAATCTGGACGGGGCGAAGAAGTCCAAGGCTCTGTCCAACCCCATCGCCTGGTTAATGAGTCTCGCTCAGAACAACAATCAGGCTCCGCCCGAGTGGGGGTTCCACACCGATGGGCCCGCGCACGCACCCCGGTTCACCGCCACCGTGCGCCTCGGCGGCTACACCGCCACCGCCGACGCGACCACGAAAACCGCGGCGAAGACCGCATCGGCCACCGCGCTGATCGAGGCACTCTTCACGCAGCGCAGAAGACGACAGGTGTCTGTCGAAGGGTTTCCTGCTGTCCTATCCCACCGAGCTTCTGGTATTGCGAGGAACGCTAATCGAGATAGCAGGGCTTCCGTAACAGCACCGATTCCGCGATGTTGACCTGCGGAAACGACTTGCCCGCCCGTGGTTCGGTCCGGCTGAGATCAGATCCAGTCGATGTGGACGGATTCGATGTGGTCGAAGTGGAATCCGAACTGGTCGCTGTACTTGTCGAAACCCTTGTTCTCCGGGTAGTCGAGGGTGGCGTGCCGCTCGAGCAGTGCCACGACCCGGGCGTGATCGTCGTTGGCCAGCGCGGCAGCCAGTTCGCGGGATTCCTCATTGGTGAACGGGGTGTCGGAGTTCGCGAAATCCAGTGTCCGGACCCGGTAGTCGTAGCCCTCGTCGGCGCCGTTGCGGACCATGACGCCGCCCTTGACGCGGATGACCGCTCTTTTCGGTGTTCCGTCGGGCCGCAACACTCCGGCGCGTTTCATGATGTCCTGCGCCTTGACGTTCTTGAGTTTCTTGCTGGCGTCGGCACGCAACTCGTTCGTTTCCCCGGACCGGTATCGGGAGACGGCGGAGCGGGACCGGCCGATCTTCGCGGCCACCGCGTCGATGCCGCCGAGGCGTTCGATCGCCGCACGCCGTTGGGCTCGCTCGAGGACGTCGGCGTGTGGGATCCGGCCTTGTTGCGTCCACCGGCGCAACGTCCGCGCGGAGGGGGGTGTGCGGCCGGCGTCGATCGCGGCCTGCCGTAGGCCCTCGTTGCCGAGTTCCTTGCGCAGCTGCTTGACCGAGACCTTGCTGGTCAGGCCGGCCAGCCCCCCACTTTTGACCTGTTTTGATTTTTCGACACCGCTGGTCGCGGCGTTGGCGACCGAGACCTTGAGTCCGTCGAGACCGACCGCCTGCTGCGCCGGCTTCGTGGTGCGCGGCTTGGGAAGATGCAGGGCCATCAGAGTGCCCCCTCCCCTTCGTCGGCGGCGAACTCGTCGTCGGCGAATGCCGCCCTGATCGCCAGATTCACCTCGTGCACATCCTGAGCCGATGCCAACGCGGACAGGAGTGGTTCCGTGAGCAGTGTGTCCTTCTCCACCGACATCTTCCCTAACGCCTCACTCGGGTCGGCGATGTCCTCGCCGTCGGCGAGGAGGTACACCCAGGAGTCGGTGACGGTGCGGACCGGCCAGCGGCCGTGTTCGCAGGCGATCCGCATCGCCACCCGGCGGCCGCGCCACCGGCAGTGCGCGATGATCGCCGCCCGCCAGAGCGGTTGGTGGTGATGTTGCATCTGCTTGGCAGTCCACATGTCCGGGTTGACCATTCGCCCGATGTAGCCCTTGTAGCAGGAGCCGAGGAACCGTTTCGTCGCCACGTCCTCGGTGTCCACCGAGACCTTGCGGGCCTCGCGCAGGATCTTCGCCCACTTGTCCAACACCCGGCCCTGCTGCGGGTACACCCAGGCCTCGGTGATGTCCAGGTCGTCGAGGTCGGCGCCGATCCCCCCATCCGCGACCGGTGCGCACAACCCGTCGAGGCTCACGGAGGTGACCCACGTCTGCACCGGCTGGTCCGCCAGCATGTGTGGGTGCGGCAGGGGCAGCTTCTCGGGCAGCGACAACGTTTGCCCCGCGGGCAGGGTGATCCGCCACAGCCCGAACGGGGCACCCTTGTCCCCCGCAGCGGCCGCGGCCGCGGCGTCCCCGGTCAGATGTGTGGGTTGTCCGTATCCGAATTCGAGCATCCCTGCCGAGGCCAGGTAGGCGGCGCGTTGGTCGATGGACACCAACCGGCTCGTCCCCTCGAGGTCCTGTTCGTCGGGGACGCGGGTCCAACCCACGGCGGGTTCGAGGTCACCGCGCGGGGCGCCGTCCAGCGGCGGGACCGGGCCGGCGGTCGCCACCACCAGGCCCTTGCCCGAGCGGGTGCGTTCGCGCTTGATCTTGTCGACGATCGCGGCGCCGGTGCGCGCGGGGGTCGGCCCCGGGAGTACGCCGAGGTGTTTCGCGGACCACGCCAACCGTCGGCCGAGTTCACGGGCGGCCGGTAGGTCGTCGTCGGGGAGATACGTTCCGGCGGTGGGCGAGCCGAGGATCCCCGTCTCGCCGACCCGGTTGTTCCAGCCGAAGTCCTTGTTCCAATACGTCCACACGTACGGCTCGATGACCACATCGACCATCGAGGTGAACTTGCCGATGCTGCGGGACAGGTGCACCACATGCCCTGGATCGCCGCGCAATTCCCACCCCGCGCTCAGCATCGGCGTCAGGGTGGCCTGCAACACCCCGGTCAGTTCGGCGGCGGCGCGGGTGCGCAGCGCCTCCATATCGTCGAAGTCGTCTTCGCTGCCCGGATCGATCACCCACCCCAACGTCAGGCCTCTGAGAACCACGGGGATTGGGCATCGCGAGTTGTCCTTTCCGCGTTGAGGTGTGCCGACCAGACCGCTAGGTCATCGGCCTCGGTCGCTACAGAGCAACATCCGCTCAAGGCCATTAAACCACGTGCTCGCATCTTTGCTCGCAACGATGCATGCAACAATGCAAGCAACGAGCGGAGAGCCAACCTGTGGATCTACTTCCACATCCCCGAGACCTGGAAACGGCGAGAAGGGTTTCGGGTTCACCGCCCCCGACGGCGGCGTCTTCGTCCACTTCTCCGAGATCGCGGGCCGCGGCTTCAAGACCCTGGACGAGGGACAACACATGGAATATGAGGTCAGCCAGGGGCAGAAAGGCGTGCAGGCCGAGAACGCGCAGACCACCTAAGCACCGCACACCGACGGGCAGGATCCGCCTCGTTGTCCGGTGTGCGGCGCGCGGGGAAACATACAGTGGTAAGGCGGGGCCCGGGCGGCGACGAGGAGCGCAGGGGCAACCCGCCCGCCATCCGGTGACGACCACGACGTTTCAGAGCCATTGAACCCGGATGCTGACGTTACGACCGCCACCGAGGTGCCCGGCCGAATAGCTACTTCGACCTGAAAAAGTCGGGGTGTGGCGGTACGTGATCAGCCAGTCCTGAACCGGAACAATGGCCTCAACCCGTTGGGCTAGAAGGGATCGAGGCCATCGTGTTCCGTACCGTAGGCGATCAACCGTCGTTGTTCGAGTCGGTGCTGCCGCAGGAGTTGCTGCGGCTTCCCGCGGAGCTCGAGCGAGTGGATGCGCTGTTGGATGATCCAGCGTTCTTCGCACCGTTCGTTCCGTACTTCGACCCGCGGATCGGTCGTCCGTCGACGCCGATGGAGACCTACCTGCGGCTGATGTTCCTCAAGTTCCGCTACCGGCTCGGCTACGAAAGCCTGTGCCGCGAGGTGAGCGACTCGATCACCTGGCGCCGGTTCTGCCGGATCCCCTTGGACGGGTCGGTGCCGCACCCGACGACGTTGATGAAGCTGACCACCCGCTGTGGCGCGGCGGCGGTGGACGGGCTGAACGAGGCGCTGCTGGCCAAGGCCACCGAGGCCAAGGTGCTGCGCACCACCACGTTGCGGGCCGACACCACCGTGGTGCCCAGCAACGTGTCCTACCCCACCGACTCCGGTTTGCTGGCCAAGGCAATCCGACGGATCGCGGCCACCGGCAAGCGGATCCAGGCCGCCGGTAGAGCGACACGCACCACGGTCCGGGACCGATCCCGTGCAGCGGGCAAGCGGGCGCACTCGATCGGTTTCAAGCTGCGGTCGCGCAGCGCCGCCGGACGCGACGAGGCCCTGGCGGCGGTCCGGCGCACCACCGGGGAGCTGGCCGACCTGGCCGAGACCGCCGCCACCGATGCCGAACGGCTGCTGACCAACGCGAAACACGCGCTGCGCCGGGCACGCACCAAGGCCACAGCCCGGAAGGCCCAGGGCGAGCACGACGGGGCCGCGGGCCGCCGGCGCGGACGCCTGGCCCGCGCCATCGACGACCTCGAGGACCTGGTCACCGCCACCCGGCAGATCACCGCGCAGACCCGACAGCGGCTGGCCGGGCAGACCCCGGACGGAGCCACCCGGCGAGTCAGCCTGCACGACCCCGACGCCCGGCCCATCGCCAAGGGACGGCTCGGCAAACCGGTCGAGTTCGGCCACAAGACCCAGCTCGTCGAAGGCGACGACGGCGTGATCGTGGACCACAACGTCGAACGCGGCAACCCGGCCGACGCACCCCAATTGGCACCAGCCGTGGATCGGGTCCGCACACGCGCCGGCCGGCCACCCCGCACGGTCACCGCCGACCGCGGCTACGGCGAGAAAGCCGTCGAAGACGACCTACGCGACCTCGGCGTGCGCCACGTCGTCATCCCCCGCAAGGGCAAACCCTCAGCTGACCGGCGAGCCGAGGAACACCGCCCAGCGTTCCGACGAACAATCAAGTGGCGCACCGGAGTCGAAGGCAGAATCAGCGCCCTCAAACGTGGATATGGCTGGGACCGCACCCGCATCGACAGCACCGAAGGCGCCCAGATCTGGGTCGGCCACGGGGTCCTGGCGCACAACCTGGTCAAGATCAGCACCCTGGCAGCGTGAAAGGACGCGGATCGGGGGGACTTGCGGCCAACCCAATCCCGACCGGCCGAGAACGGCCGAATCATGCTCACCGGGGCGCCTCGTTTTTCAGGTCGAAGTAGCTAGTGGTGTGTCTCGCAAATAATTCTGGTTCTCTTCGATAGAATCCCTATATGAGGCATCCGGTACCCGCCTTGGAGATTTCCGATGGGCAGCGCGTTTTGCTTGAGTCGTTGGCGCGGTCGCAGTCGGGTGCACACCGTGAGGTGGTGCGGGCTAAGGCACTGTTGATGGCGTCCGAGGGTGTGGCCAACACGGCTATCGCGCAGGCGTTGTCGGTATCGCCGGGCTCGGTGGCGAACTGGCGGGTGCGGTTCGCCGAGGACGGCATGGCGCGGTTGGGCGAGGTGCGCAAGGGTCGTGGTCGCAAGCCCTCGATCCCGCAAGAGAAGATCGATGAGATCGTGGACCTGACGCAGAACTACCGCCCGAAAGGCGAGACTCATTGGAGTTGCCGGACGATGGCCGAGGTGGTCGGGGTCTCGAAGGACACCGTCCAGCGGGTGTGGTCCGCTCGCGGACTCAAGCCGCACCGGGTCGAGACGTTCAAGCTGTCGAACGATCCACGATTCGAGGACAAACTCGTCGACGTCGTCGGTCTGTATCTGAACCCGCCCGAGCGGGCGATCGTGTTGTGCGCGGACGAGAAGTCGTCGGTGCAAGCCCTCGACCGGACCCAGGCCTCGCTCCCGATGATCAAGGGCCGCGGCGAGACGATGACCCACGACTACAAGCGTCACGGCACCACCACCTTGTTCGCCGCCCTCGACGTCCTCACCGGCACGGTGATCGGCCAGTGCCTGCCGCGCCACCGCCATCAGGAGTTCCTGAGATTTCTGCGCACCATTGACCGCGAGGTGCCCAAGGACTTGGAAATCCACCTGATCCTGGACAACTACGCCACCCACAAGCACGAGAAGGTCCGGGCCTGGCTCGACAAGCATCCCCGGTTCCACCTGCACTTCACTCCCACCTCCTCCTCGTGGCTCAATCTCGTCGAACGTTGGTTCCGAGAGCTGACCGATAAAGCTCTGCGGCGCGGGGTATTTCACTCCGTACCGCACCTCATCGCCTCGATCGAGGAATACCTCGACGCCCACAACGAAAACCCCCGACCGTACGAATGGACCGCGACCGCCGAATCCATCCTCGCCAAGGTCGCGCGCGGCCGCGTCGCACTGGAAAAGATCAACTAAATCCGAGACACACCACTAGTCTCCGGACCGGACCCCTCTACCCCTGCCCACCCGGCAGCGGGGAACCCACCGTGAACGTCGCACCGAACGGATCGGCGACATCCGCGGTCCGCCCGTACGGCATGTCCGTCGGATCGTCCGCGGTACCCCCGTTCGCCCGCGCGGCGGCGACGACCGCGTCGGTATCGACGACCTGAAAGAGCGTGCCCCAGGAGGACGCGGAGGCGGCCGGGTCGCCCACGATGCCACCGATCTCGTGCCCGTCCGGTCTGCGCAGAAAGGTGAAGTCCACGCCGGGCAGGTCGTCGTTCCCGTCCAGGGTGAAGTCGAACACCGCCGCGTAGAAGTCCCGCGCCGGGCCGGGATTCGGGGTCACCAAGTCGTTGCGTAACAACGTGTTCGGCTCGTTCACGAGCTCGCAGCCGACGTGTGCCCGACCCTGCCACAGGCCGAACTGCGCCCCGGACGGATCCCGCACCATCGCCATCCGACCCTGGTCGGCGATGTCCTTCGGCTCCATCAGCAGCGTGCCGCCCGCGGCGGCGGACCGAGCGACCGTCGCATCGAGATCGTCGGTCGCCAGGTAGACGTTCCACCAGAACTCGGTGGCGTTCTCGTCGGGATTCGGCATCAGCGCGGCGACCTTGTTGCCGCCGAGCAGACACATCGTGTACCGCCCGTACTCCTCGGGACCGACGTCGAATTCCCAACCGAAGACCGACCCGTAGAAGGTCATCGCCCGGTCGAGATCCGGGATGCCCAGGTCGATCCAGGTGGGGGTGCCGAGTGGTTGATTCGTCGTGACCGCGCTCATCGCTGCTCCTCAGCTGTCGGGTACCCACTCGACGCTAGCCCGCGACACCGACATTCGACGGCAGAGCCATGGGATTCGCTGTCCGCTCCGCGAACCCCCTCTGTAATCGACAGGACGAAAGTCCGCAGGCGCAGCGCGGCAGATGCCTGGGTTCACCTCGCCAGGGTGTCCTTCCGGTCACCGAGAGCGGGGTACCGGGTAATAAGTCGGTCGGCCATCCGACGCGCCTCGAACGGTTGCCCCTGCTGCGCCGGAATATCCGCCCGAGAGACGTTCGGCCGGGACGTACTCAGCGTCGCCCGGTGTTTGTCTGCCGCGCGTTGCGGCGTCGGCGGTCAGCGTCTTCCGGTGCGCCACCCCCGAGGTGTATGGCTGCTCGGCATGCTCACGCTGGGCATCGCACACATGTCACCGGGCGGGGTCGACGTTCAGGCACAAGCGGGGCCAATGTGCGAGATCGGTGAGCATCTGCTGGTCATGGGTAGCCACAAGGACCGCGGCCGGGGTGTCCGACAGTGCGGCGGTGAGATTGTCGACCAGGGACACCGACCGTTGGTTCGTGGGTTCGTCGCAGATGAGCAGCACGGGGCGGGAGGCGAAACTGCATGGCGAGATGGAGTCTGCGCTGCTGCCCCTGTGAGAGCCTCCCCACCGGGGTCTGTCGTGATTGCTTCTCCAGCAGGGCGGTCGCCGCCAAGGGTAGGGGTTTCACATTGTCGTGAAGCTCGAGGCTTCCGATGTGGTGGTCATAGAGCTCCTGCGCGGTCGGTCGGGATCCCACGCCGGGACTTCCTGCCCGACGAAGGCGACCCCGGCAGCGGCGGCACGATGGTCGATGCTGCCGGTGGAGGGGTCCAGGACACCGGCGAGGTCGTACCGATAGGCGGGCGCTGAACGCCTCACGGCAACCTGAGCGTTCGGGCGTGCACTGTTAGTTGAGTAGGCGTAACACACCGTCTGGACTCCGATCCCGCGGATATACAAGTGCAGCCTTCGCGTTTGCCGCAAGAAAGTGAGCGTGTCGTACGCCACACTTTTGGGACACAGGTGGTCGGCGTCATACGATCTGTTCCGCACCGGCTGATCCCATGTGCAGGTTGTCGGTGTCCCGCCCGTCAGCTGGACCCTAGTAGCTGGTTGGGTTCGCATTGCGCAACCGATACTCGACTGCTGGTGTAGCGGCCCCGCCGTCCGCCAGCTCCGGCGGGGTTTCGCAGTCTTGTCCTCACCCTATGGCGATGCCAGCCCGGCTACTCGAAGTGGAGGGCGCTCAGCGAGCGACCAGGAACGGGACCTGGTGGCGATGTGTGACAATAGCTTTGGGACTCTATACGTTTGTGCACTGAAGACACCTATCGGTGCCGTGGCTACGCCCCGACTCCACCGCTGGTCGGCTGCACTCATCACGAATCGGCTATCTCTAGTCCAGGGTGAGAGTTCCGCCCGGCGGTAGTAGGACTTGTCCTGCACCACAATCAGCCGTCTCAACGTGTGCAGGTTTCGTACTGCACAACGTTATTCGACGCATCCCTTCGGGTTCGGCACCTGTTACCAGCGGGTAACAACGAAAGCTGCTTGATGTATGGCGATTCGTGAGTGTCTCGAATGCTGATGAGTGATACCTGACCAATGGAATACACTCTCTGTCGCCGATCCGCGGCGGCCTCGAGGGCTGACACTTCCTCACCCTGCACTCAAGCGGCGGGGCAACCTCGAATCGTCACCCCTTTGAACATCACTCGGACAAAGCGCCGGAGTGAACCCATCTGCCACTGTCCCCCGCCGGTCGGGGATACCGGGTGGCCGATAGCCGACCATCTCGGTGACCACAGTGGGTACGCCAACAGATCCGGCCAAACGTCATTTCGCCGCATTTCGCTGGCCGTGCGCATCAGATACCAAGGGTGCATGTTGTTCTCATCTCCCGTACGGATAGACCGAAGGGTTTCGAGCGCGCCGCCCCGCGCTGTGTCAGCTCCAATGTGACTCTGAAGCCTCGCGCTGACGAGCGAGAGCTAGCCTCCAACTACATCCACCAGTGGAACGACCCTCCTCTGATTGACGTAAGGCGTGCACCTACTCAAGGGGTGAGGCTCCCACGTGCCCGACGAATCTTGCTGGGGCAACATCGTGGGACGAGTTGCACCCCCAATGGCCACCCCCGCAATAACACTGACCCGGCGGTGCAGTTGGCCACCTATATCGCCGCCCGGCGCCCCGGACTTGGGTGATGCACGGTGCATCACCTACTTCCGAGTGATGCACCGTGCATCACCCTTCCCATTCCCCCTTCGATGCCGTCATTCTCATCGACGGTATGGGTCTCCCGCACGATCTCGCGAATGTCGTCAAAGCATGTGCGGCAGCCCGGCTCGCCCCCCGTAGTGAGGCGGCATCCACCCTGACTCCAATTGGTCATCTCCGCTCGGGCATTGCCGAATCCTTATGCGGCCAGAGTTCGTCGGGTGGGTGCGCACAACGCCGCGGCTGCGGATAGTCCTCTTCGTGCCGATGATCTGGTGGCCGCCGGGCAGGCGGACAGGGCAGAACTCGGAATCCTCCAGCGCGCCGACTGATCACAGTACGGTGGTCGATCTCGGCGCGGACGAATCCTCTTGCTTCATCAGACGAAAGTGTCAGTTGCGTTTGCGCGCTCGGTGGGCCCCGAGATCCGGTACAGCACTGGCGACAGTCGCCGCACCGATTGCTCGCCGCCATCAATCCCACGTTCCCCAGACGCACGGCGTTGCAGACGACCTTGGTGCCGAGATCTCAGCCTCTCGGGATATGCGACACCGAGGCTCCGAAGCGGTGATCGCAGTTGCTGGCTCCACCCTTGACCATCAACCATCGAGGGCAGCTTTTGCACCTCAATGTCCGCGAGTTGGAGCGGACCTCACCTTGCTACGACCTGTGGTGATGCACGGTGCATCACCGGTTTCCGTGTGTGATGCACCCTGCATCACACGGCGCGGGTTACAGATTAGCGGGGCCATGAGGTAAGCGCTTCAGATCGTCGGCTCATGAAACGTCATGCCCGTGTGTGACATCTCCACTGCATCCGTTGCGTGTACACAAATGGGTCGATGCTCGCACGATTTAGCTACAGACGCATGAACCTTTTGGGTCTGAACGCGACATCAGACTTTCGGCAATGGCCGTTCCGCGCGACTACCTACCTACGTAGCGAGTGCTGTGAGTGTGAGATCCGGTGCTCGTACCATTATGAGGGGGGTGTGAGAGATTCCGGCAACGTGAACCTCTCGGTTTGCGAAGTGGAATCCATCAATCTCCGGGTCGTTGGCACGCGCGCTCCCCTCCGGCCAATGACACCCCACATGTTCTCGCAGGCCTCCTGGGGCGGCACGGCCCCTCGGCGCCGCGTTGTGGCGTGTTCAACACCAACGCAGGGTTGATGGGGATGAAATTGGTCGGTCGCGGAGGTAGTCACGAGACCCTGAAGGCGATGTGCGGTGCTTCTCGAAATGCCGTCGGGTTCGGACGTTGAGAGGTTCCAGATCCGGTGCATCTCGTGTTCGGATTCCAGCAAACTTGTGAGCGTGGATTTGCCTGGCTTCGCCGTAGCTGGCGCAGCCCATGTAGTCCGGCGCAGATTCCGATTCATTTCGTTTTTCGATGGCGGCTCGATCGACGCGATTGGCAATTGGGTCGACTGCTTCCTTGATGTTGATCTTTGTGTCGACTTTTGTGCCCTCTTGGTATGCGCGGGAACCCTGAATGGTGACCGTGTGTATGACCAAAGACGGATATTGCTGGTCCCATCGGCATCCAGATACTCCGCTGGTCTCCGCAAAGTTCGGCTACAGACGCCGGCGAACCCTCTCGGGAGTCTTGTGGTGGCGGGTGAGATGTCGTTCTTTTGGAGTCGGTTCCCTCGCTGGTTGCTCCTGTCACGGCGGAGCGGAGGTGTTGGCTGTGCGCAATGCAGGTGGTCGTGCGCCCATTGCCCCAGGTGTATGAGGAACCCGCTCTTGCGGTCTGGGCGTCGGGGTCTCGGGTTCAGCCGGTCCGTCAACGTGCAGTCGCCGCCCTAGGGCTGTGCCGCAGAACTGAAGCCGATCAATGTTCTAGCGCGTCGGATGCTCCTGGACGCTTCGACCTGCAGTTTTCCGATATAGGTCAACTGTCATCTGGACTTTGCTATATCTGGCCGCAGTGCGAGGAATGCTCAGAACCTGTGGATCCCGGGAGGGCGTACCTTCCCGGAAGATGATCTACGAAGTTCACAGGAATCTGATCAAGACCAGCGCGCCAACGCTGGCGGGAAGGTACGCCCGTGCTCACGGTAGTACACGACGACGACCGCTCCAACGACGACGTCGGGCGGTCGATGCTCGACGAGATCGTCCGCGATGGTGCGCGGCAGATGCTGGCGGCCGCGCTGCAGGCGGAGGTGGCCGCCTATATCGAGCAGTTCGCTGATCAGGTCGACGAGAACGGTCGCCGCCTGGTGGTCCGCAACGGCTACCATCACGAACGCGATGTGCTGACCGCCGCGGGCGCGGTCACCGTGAAGGTTCCCAGAGTGAACGATAAGCGCGTCGACCCGGACACCGGCGAGCGACAGCGGTTTTCGTCCGCGATCCTGCCGGCCTGGGTACGTAAGTCCCCGCAGATGAACGAGGTGCTGCCGCTGCTGTACCTGCACGGGCTCTCCACCAGCGACTTCGGGCCGGCGCTCGAGCAGTTCCTCGGATCCGGTGCCGGACTGTCGGCGGCCTCGATCACCCGGTTGACATCCCAGTGGCAGGACGAGGCCAAGGCCTTCCAGGATCGGGACCTCTCGGGCACCGACTTCGTCTATCTGTGGGTCGACGGCATCCACCTCAAGGTGAGGCTTGAGCAGGAAAAACTGTGCCTGCTGGTGATGATCGGTGTCCGTGCGGACGGACGCAAGGAGCTCGTCGCCCTCACCGACGGGTACCGCGAGTCCACCGAGTCGTGGGCTGACCTGTTGCGCAGCTGCCGACGCCGCGGCATGACCGCCCCAGTTCTGGCGGTCGGTGACGGCGCGCTGGGGTTCTGGCGGGCGTTGCGGGAGGTGTTCCCGGAAACCCGGGAGCAGCGATGCTGGTTCCATAAGCAGGCCAACGTTCTTGCTGCGCTGCCGAAGTCGGCGCATCCGGGTGCGCTCGCGGCGATGAAGGAAATTTACAACGCCGAGGACATCGACAAAGCGCAAGTGGCGATCAAGGCCTTCGAACTCGACTACGGCGCGAAGTATCCGAAGGCGGTGAAGAAGATCACCGACGACATGGATGTGCTGCTCGAGTTCTACAAGTATCCGGCTGAGCACTGGGTGCATCTACGCACGACAAATCCCATCGAATCCACTTTCGCCACAGTGCGACTCCGGACCAAGGTCACCAAGGGTCCCGGGTCCCGTGCGGCGGGACTTGCCATGGCCTACAAGCTGATCGACGCCGCCCAGGCTCGCTGGCGGGCGGTCAACGCACCACATCTGGTCGCGCTCGTTCGTGCCGGCGCGGTGTTCCACACGGGCAAGCTACTTGAGCGACCCACCGCCATCAGCCCCAACGCCGGGGCGGTCGAGCCCGCAAGCACCGGAGCGGAGGTTGCCTGAAACTCCCTCATCCACAGGTATTGACAATATCTCCCGCAGTGCGGATGAACTTCCCTAAGGCATTGAATCCCTCCGATCGGCCCGGGTGCGGTCTTCTTGTGAAGCGACGCAGATGAGTGATCGGACAGGTCAGACAGAGGGGTCTCCGACGGGCTCGCTCTCTGATTGTGAAGCTTCTCCCCATCCCGCTTCTCGCGGTGTAACTCTATGTCTCACATAGATTTTGATTCATCACGTGACGTTTCTGGGGTGGTGTGATTGCCTACGCAGATTGCGTTTCGTTTGATCAAATATTTTTGCCGAATGCCGGCGGTCGTTCGCATACGATTCGGAGCCAGATTCGTGGCCGGAGGAGGCTCTCTGGGGCACTTTTCGAGTTTTATTTAACTCGGCGTGTCGCTGCGCGGTTTAGTTAAACCCAAAGAGCAGGATTTAAGGCATGACAACTCGGAAAAGTCGGGGCGGGCGCCCAGCCCGCGACGTCGCCGTTCGCCATATCGGGGTTGAGTTCCCCGCGGAGATCGCCGATCGGATTCTCGCGCCGGTTGACGATGGTCGGGTCAAGACAATCACCGATCGAATGATCGCGCTTGTTCAGCTGGCACTCGAGAACGAGCCAGCGATTCCGGCGCAAGCCAGACAGGAAGAGTTGCCAATGACGGGCTGAACAGAGCCCAGAAAAGGCGAAACCCCCCTTCGCTCGCCAGCTCCGGGGGTTCCGCTCGTCGTACAAACCACCACGCAAGGGAGGAGGTCTGCCTTCTATGAGTATAGAACGCGCGATTCGTCGTGCGCACGCGACACGGCGTGATATTGGTGTTCGCGACCTCTCATTTTTACGCCAACGTGACGATTCCGTATGCGCTGACCTCATGTCGCCGGCTCTTCCGGCGTTCACGCATCCCGTGAGGAGGTGCCCACTCCACTAGCAAAAACGTCGGTGGGTCCCACCCTCTACGGATGAGACCCACCGAACATATCTGGCCGTTCCAACACGACCGCTCCTGTGATTGGCAGTCCCGCGAGCAGTCGTGTCGATACCGTGCGCTCTTGTCAGGGTAAGCCATGTCCCGCTGGTGATGCCAGCGACTCACGGCAACATCTTGGTGAAGGGCGCGTGAAAGGCGCGTCATGCACCCCGGATCCGCCGCGAATGCGGCCGAATTCTTCGACAACCATGTTCCGATTACCCCGGTCGGTGAGGTTTCTTCTACCGATGACACCGAGTGGGATGCTCTGGTTTCGGCCGCTGTCGAGCGAGTCAATCGTGTCGAACGGCTCAACGCCGAGAGCGATCAGCGAGGCCGTTCGTGGTCGTTACCCGTAGATCCTGGCCGGCAGGCTTCGACTCCAGCATGGACCGGGCGCGGTGCCTGGCAGCGCCAGGTCCGCGAAGTGTTGAACTCCCCCACAGGGCGAGGAGTGTGCCGATGGTTCAAGGTCAGCACTGAGTTCGTATTTGCCGTAGCTGTGACGATGGCCTCGTTCGCTGAGCGGTCAACGGGCCGTCGTGTGTGCGCCTCCAGAGAGACGATCGCACACCGCAGCGGAGTCAGTGTGTCGGTTGTGAAACGCGCGAGAAGGGCACTTCACACGCTCTCGGTAGCTCGCGAGATGGTGCGTGGGAGGTACTTGAGAGCTGAAGAATCACACGCTGCGGAATCCCATCATGGGCGGATTCAACGCCGTGCAGCGTCAGTGTGGGCGCTGACATCACCGAAATCCCTCGTCGTCGCGGCACAGGTGGCGACAAAGAAGCTGGCGAAGAAGGTTCGTCGCTCGAAGGATGATGCTCTCGCGAGTTATCCCCAGTTGCGTTCTCGTGGCCCCCTATCCCCTTCTAGGGGATTTAAGTTGTTATCTCTTGTTAGAGAGTTATCACCAACGCGCGCGCGAACGCGCACGGGCGAGCAATCGAAGAATTCGAAGACCCCGCCGCCGCAGCCTCGGGCAATCGAACTGCAACGCACCGCCGCTGAGCTGCTTGTTCATGCCCCGGTCTTCGCTTCAGCCGGGCATGTGGGGTTGATTTGCGAGGCACTCGCAAATGCCGGCATTGATGCGAATCGGTGGCGTGGTCGTGACGTCGCTGCTGAACTGACGCGTGATACTCAGCAGCGAGGCTGGACGTGGCCGACGCACATCGAGCGACCTGTCGGATTTCTCCGTTGGAGGCTGGCACACATCGATTGGACTCGACCCTCACCGACCGAGATGGCCCAAAAAGCGGCCCAGGAGGCCCGTCAGCGCATTATCGACCGCGATACGCGTCTCAGCCGCCGGGATGCCCTGATTGCGTCTGCAGAGCACCGTCAGCGGTGCCGACAAGCGCTTGCAGCAACACTGAACCACCGGCAGAAGGCTGACGCTGAGATGTGACCAGGTGCATGACGGTCGCTAACCCGGCACCAGCGTTACGAAGGGCGATGGGGCTCAACGGAGCTGGCTTCGACCATCGAGCGCCGCACGGTAGGTCACCCGGATGTCCTCGGTCATGAATCGAGCCCTACGGCTGGAGACGAAGACGTAAAAGAAATGTCCGCGATCGTGTCGGAGCAGTGGATCTCAACCCTCAATGTTGGTGCAGGCTAGCTTTGTTGCGGGTATAGGGCCGACATTTCGCTGAGCACCTGCTGGCGAAGCCGTCCGTGCACCGCCCGGCTCCGACGGTTTGCCGACGTGCGGCGACAGAGCAATCCTGTACGCGGTCGGGATCATGCCGTCATGCGAACGCGACCAGGGGCGCGTTCCCCAGCATATCGACGAAGGGTGCAACTTTGCGGTACAAACTCGCTGCGGAATAGAGGTGTACGTCAGAATGCGTCCTACCAGGTGGCGAGGAGCGCGGCGGACCTTCCCGCGAATGAAACGGCAATGGTGCCGGCTAAGGGTGTGCCTGACCAGGTTTCAGTGGGTCGTCCGCGGGTGCCGTGTCGAGGCTTGCTAGGTGATTCGGCCCGGGGCAAGGAAATGTGGCTCGGGAGTCGCACGCGAGTGGTGTGCGACTCGATATTGCTGGCATCCTCCAACGGCCCGGTCCTAGCCGGTCGTGAGGTCGCACCATCGGGATAGGTGCTCGACTTCGGGATGCCGCGAAACTCACACCACCGTTTCTCCGACCGTCTCCGGGGTCTCGAGAATCCGGGCTCGTCCACAATCGTGTCGGTGATGGGCCGAAGGAGCAGGACGCTCCTGTCGACTCGACCTTCATTCCCACCCCATCAGTACATCGACCGATGCACCCAGGAAGGCGCCGACGGATCCACCCGCCGATCCATGCACCACTCCTGCACAAACTTGTCGCGTCGTGGGAGTCGCCGGTACGGCTCCGCGGGAGACTGATGACGCTTCCCGGGCAATTATTGGTATCTCCCCGATCTACCGGCGGACACGGTGTGAGGGAGATCCACGCCGATCGCCTAGGAACCCGCTGCCGATTCGGGGCACCTATCCGCACCACCAGTCATCTTCGCCGAAGTTGTCCATCTCACCAGTTTTCGGATCGGCCGTGGCATCGAATGCGCGGAGCCTTCCTGCGGTAGAGAGGCGACGAGGTCAGCTGGTCGTCGACCGCTTCCTCGAGCTCGAAGTTCGGCGTGTAGGTGCTTGACTGCCCGCTCCCATCCAGCTAGGCCTGTGGGTGATGCACGGTGCATCACCCACAGGGCGAAATCGATACCATGGAACGACGGCAGCGTTTGAGCGCCGGCCTGGTAGCCGGCAAACGTGTACACGCCTGCGTCGCCTGCATGCAGTCCCAGGCATGGTCGGGCTGGCCGTGCAGGCGATCTGCATGTCGCCAGCCGAAGTCGCGGGAGGGCACAAACTCACTGGGGTGTTGTCATGCCAGGCAGTGCGCGTCCCGGCGCGGTTGGATCGACGTCAACGTCGATACCTCTCGGTCGACTGCCGCGCTCTTCCGTAGGTGTGCAGTAGGCGCTCGAAGGTGTTGCGCAACAGATGGAACATGCGCGAAGGACGGGACCCCAACCTCGACCCCCTTCGCGGTGACCACCTTCGGGGACGCCTGCATCGACCGCGTGCACCGATGTGCGTGTCGGGACACGCAGCAATACTTGGGTTCTGACGTTTTGCAACAAAGCGTGAATCACGCGCCGACCCGGCGTCGTCGTCATGAGCGGTCGCGGTTCGCTGGCCATGCTGCCGGATCGCGACGCGGGTTGGATGTCGGCGACCCGCCAAGCATGGAACTTGATGTCGAATGCGGCACAGTACGCACCAGCCTGTGTGGCAGCTCGTTGAATGCCCTGCGCTCACGTCAGGTGACCGATCCGGGCATAGGTTGTCCGCGGGTGATGCACGGTGCATCACCCACATTGTCACGCTGAGGTGATGCACCGTGCATCACCTCGGTGTTGCGTGGAGGTGTGTGTCCGCGAGGCTAAGGACCGTCCGCGTCGATGACGCTCGAATGAAGGTAAATCACTCAGGGTGATGCACCGTGCATCACCCGCGGACTCACCCCCCCACGTGGCCATCCGTGCTGGGTCGGATCGGTGAATCACCCCCGTCGAGAGAGTGCGGGTTGCACTCGCGCATGAGCGCTGCGGGACTGTTGGTGGCGGCATGGCCTGCCAGCGGTGGACATTGCACTTGCCCATGGGTGGAACCTTCCGGGTGATGCACGGTGCATCACCCGGACGCGACACGCCGCTGGAGATGTCAAAGCAGGCAGTTCGTTCCCAGTACGCTCCTTCTGAATACATGCAAAGCATGCGTAGAGAATGGAGGATTATGAGCGCCGGAGTGACATCCGAAATGGTGGCCACCAGCTCATCGACCAGTCCGGCTGCGAGCAAGCGCAAGCCGGCCGCGCGTAAACCGGCGGGCAGGAAGACTGCTAGTCGGTTCCGAAAGTACGCTGGCGGCGAGGATAGCGAGGAACTTGCGGCTGCAGCCTCTTCTGGTGCAACTACGCAGACGATCGGCGACGCGAATACAGGCGGTATTACGGCAGCGCTTGCTGGATTAGCTGCCGCCGACGGCCAAACCGTTGTGCAGGTTCCGGTACTTCAGACCGTACCGCACCCGTTCAACGATCCGGACAGGTCAAAGCCCCAGGCTGGTGACCCGAAGTGGGATGAGCTGGTCAACGGGGCCAGGGCAAACGGCATCAAGGTTCCGGGGTTGCTGGTAACTCGTGAGGGCTTCCTCGCGCAACGACCCGAGCTCGCCGACGCTCTTGGCGACGATGCCGAGTATGTAGTCATCTACGGCCACCGCCGCCGTGCGGCCGCCATTGCCGCCGGCCTGGCGACGATTCCGGCGGTAATTGATGACGCCGTGATGGACGATCACGGCGACCTCGACGCCATGACGTTGGAGAATCTCGGACGCCAGGACCTCTCAGAGATCGCCGAGGCCCGGATGTTCGCTCGGTACTCGGAGTTGGGGATGGGGCAGCGAGCGATCGCGGAGAAGCTAGGTGTCGATCAGGCGACCGTGTCCAGGCGGCTGTCGCTGTTGCTCCTTGCGCCGGAGGTTCAGGCCGCGATTGCGGAGGATGCGATTCGTAGCGCCGAGGGGGCCGCTTTGGCTGGCGCGCTCCCCTATGGTCCCGCGCGGAGCTGGCAGAAGAAGCCGGATCCGGCTCAGGGCACGGATGTTCGTCGTTCTGAGCAACTTGCGGCGTTCACGCTGATTGCTGAACGCGGAATGAGCCCGACACGTGCGGCTGAACGTGTGTTGACGGAGCGGAAGTCTCGGGAGCAGGCATCGGCTGCGGGGCTCGATGTCGTGGATCCTCGGGAGCGGTTCGGTGAGAGCTTTCATGAGCATCGACTGTTCGAGGTTTCCGATGTCGATCTCACGAGTGCCAACGTCGTCGGTGCGATCGACCCCGGTCAGGGAACGCTTGTCTACTATGCAGTCGACAAACCCTCGCGTGAAAACGACGATGCCGACGAGTTGGCCGCGAGACGAGAAGCGGAAGCGCGGTCGGCGGCAGCGGAAGCGCGTCGAGAAGCGGGCAAGAAGCTCGCGGCCTCTGTTCCGTCGCGAGAGAAGTTGGTGACCTTCTTAATCGACCAGTATGCCTTTGGCGTCTCCGCGCTGGCGACGAGCCAGGAGGGATGGAGGTTGGCGCAGGCATTTGTGCGGTTGGAAGGTCTCGACCCCGCCGAGTTCCGTGTGAGCGCTGAGAACGGCGACGAGAAGCGCCGCAGTGAGATTGCCTGGGCGTGCGCGGTTGCAGGTTACGAACTTGCGGCGGCGGATCCCTCCCGGGAGTGGGGCCGTTCTGATCTCGTGTATTTGGACTTGCTGTCCGAGCGTGCCGGTTACAAGCCGACCGCGTGGGAGGAAGCCCGCCTCGACGTTGCGCGCCGCGCACTGTCTCTCGCCGATTGACGTCGGTGATGCACGGTGCATCACCCTCCCACGCCGCAGGGTGATGCACCGTGCATCACCCGGAAGCGGACATCAATTAATCCAGGACATTCAAACCGCAAGGAGTTCCCGTGGCTACCTACGCAGTAGCAACCCTGTCCGGCAGTGCCGGCAAAACGACGACGGTCACGTCGACCGCCACGTTGCTCGCCCAGGACGGATACCGCGTCCGTGTTCTCGACATGGACAGTCAGGCAAACGCAAGCACCTGGCTCGGATACCCGGAAGCCTCCGGTAAGACCGCGGCCGACGTCCTCCGGCGCAACGCTTCGATCAAGGAAGTCGAACGCCCAGCGCGGGTGCTGCGGGGGTACGACGAAGCCGACCAACCCGTGTACGAGGAGATCCCCAACCTCACAATCGTCCCCGCCGCTCGCGACACACTCGACAAGTTGATCGTGGAGCTGCCCGCAGTAACGGGTGGTGTCCTTCATCTGCGTGACGCGCTTGAGGAAGCGGATCCTGTCGACGTCACCTTGATTGACTCCCCCGGCTCCTTGAATGTTTTGGTGATCGCCGGCATCCTCGCGACAACTGTCGATGAGGAAGGGCCGTACGGATCGTGGGGCCTGATCACCTGCACGAAGCCATCCGGCAAGGAGAACGAAGGCATCCCGGCGTTGGAGCAGGAACTGCGGAAGATCAAGCGGACCTACCGCGTCGACGTTCCGCTGCTGTCTATCGTCCCCTGCGCAGTCCCCCCGATTGGCGACGTTTACCGTGAGCAGATGGATGATCTGCTCAGTGAATACGAGGACAGGGTGACGCCCCCGATCCGTCGTGCGAGCATCGTGGATGAGGCCTACACGAACTATGTTCCGGTGCCGATCTACGGTTACAGGGCAAAGACGGTCACCAGCGACTACCGAGCTGCGCTGACTCACATGCAGAAGCTGGGGCTGTTCGGACAACGGGCAGTGGTCGCGTAGGGACTGGAGGCCACCTGTGGTGAACGATGTTGGGCGGCACATGCGGCCTTCACGTGGGACGAGCACAGTCAATGTGCCCCATGATCTGCACGCGCTAGCCCGGGCTGCCGTACGCCTCGTGCGTCGTAAGACCGGGCGGCCGTACTCGCTTATGCAGTTCACACAGGAGGCGTTCGCAGCGCAACTGAGAGTGATTGCGGAGACCTACAACGATGGTCGCGCGATTCAGCCCGACGCCGAGCCGCTGGAGCCCGGTAAGGCGGTGTGAGGCAGGGCGGGTGGCGTGGAGAGGCCCCGGGACACCCGGAAGGGCTTGGGACAAGCCATCGATGCAATCGCCGGGCGGTGAGCCCTCTGCTGGATCGTCACAAGCTAGTGGTGTGTCTCTGATTTAGCTGATCTTTTCCAGTGCGACGCGGCCGCGCGCAACCTTGGCGAGGATGGATTCGGCGGTCGCGGTCCATTCGTACGGTCGGGGGCTTTCATTGTGGGCATCGAGGTATTCCTCGATCGAGGCGATGAGGTGCGGTACGGAGTGAAAGACCCCGCGCCGCAGAGCTTTATCAGTCAGCTCTCGGAACCAACGTTCGACGAGATTAAGCCACGAGGAGGAGGTGGGAGTGAAGTGCAGGTGGAACCGTGGATGCTTATCGAGCCAAGCCCGGACCTTCTCGTGCTTGTGGGTGGCGTAGTTGTCCAGGATCAGGTGGATTTCCAAGTCCTTGGGCACCTCGCGGTCGATGGTGCGCAGAAATCGCAGGAACTCCTGGTGACGGTGGCGCGGCAGGCACTGGCCGATCACGGTGCCGGTGAGGACGTCGAGTGCGGCGAACAAGGTGGTGGTGCCGTGACGCTTGTAGTCGTGGGTCATCGTCTCGCCGCGGCCCTTGATCATCGGGAGCGAGGCCTGGGTCCGGTCGAGGGCTTGCACCGACGACTTCTCGTCCGCGCACAACACGATCGCCCGCTCGGGCGGGTTCAGATACAGACCGACGACGTCGACGAGCTTGTCTTCGAATCGCGGATCGTTCGACAGTTTGAACGTCTCGACCCGGTGCGGCTTGAGTCCGCGAGCAGACCACACCCGCTGGACGGTGTCCTTGGAGACCCCGACATACTCTGCCATCGTCCGGCAACTCCAATGAGTCTCGCCTTTCGGGCGGTAGTTCTGCGTCAGGTCCACGATCTCCTCGATCTTCTCCTGCGGGATCGAGGGCTTGCGACCACGACCCTTGCGCACCTCACCCAACCGCGCCATGCCGTCCTCGGCGAACCGCGCCCGCCAGTTCGCCACCGACCCTGGCGATACCGACAATGCCTGCGCGATAGCCGTGTTGGCCATGCCCTCGGCCGCCATCAACAACGCCTTGGCCCGCACCACCTCCCGGTGTGCACCCGACTGCGACCGCGCCAACGACTCGAGTACAACGCGTTGCCCATCGGAAATCTCTAAAGCTGGTACCGGGTTCCTCATGTACGGATTCTATCGAATCGATCAAGAATTATTTGCGAGACACACCACTAGCGAGGGCTACCAAGCGAGTGTCACCAGCCGCGCATTGGTATGGAGCCAAGTCGGTGTGGTCGCCCGACGCGGCCCATCGTCACGTTTCATGCAGCTGGGCGGATCGATTTCGAGTTCATCATGCCGTACCGGCCGGTGCCGTCAATCGCGTGATGGACGGCAGCAGCTCCACAGTCCGCGGCATGCGTACGCGGCAGCCACACTGCCGCCGAAGATCAGAATGATCAGAAACAAGATCCCGGTAGTCGACGTGGCGCCATGGCCACTGACCCAATTCCAGCCCATCGAGAGACCGGGCACCAGTGCCGCGAGACCGACCATGAGAAGTACAACCAGACCCACGATCGTGTCTCGGGAGAACGTTGTTTCGGCCACCGCGTCACCATATCGGGGCAGGCGTCCGCAGCGCCGACCTTTTCCCGGAGGGTCTCGGGCGATGTGGTGTCCGACGGGCTGGGGAAGCCACCGCCACTTTGCTGAGGTGACGACGGCCAGGGGGCGCCACGCACTCTCCACGACTGGACGCCCCGCCCCCGGGTCCCCGCCCCGTTCGATCATCGATTCGCGCGTGTCCAAGCGCGGTTGCCAGGCTCAGTCAGGTCTGACATCCAAATACAGGCGGAGTGCGTGCTCGACCAGCGCGCTACGGCTACCCGCTGACCACTCTTCGGCAAGCGCATCGAGTGTGGCGGTATCGGAGGCGATGATCCCGGCAAGAGGAACACGAGCCTGAATCTCGCTGTGCCGCCGGCGGCGCGGTTGCGCACCTGCCTCGCGCCGCTTGAACAGACCAGCGCTTGCTTGAGGTTCTGCGGTGCTCCAGTGGCGTTGAAGTTCGCCGGCGTGCCTCTCAACAGCGTCGAGGACCACTTGCCCGTAGGGACGCGCCGTCGCGCGGTCACGCTGTCTTTCCTCGAGCGTGAGTTGGCGCAGGGCTGTGTACACCGCAGGGGGGAGATAGACCTCAGGAGGGGCGGTCCGGATTGGCGCGAGGCTGCTGTCGCTGCGTGTTTTGGGCTTCCGGCGGGGCGCGACTACCGGCTTTGAGGCGTCAGACTGTGGTTGGGGGGCTTCAGGCTCAGCGTCCGTCAAATCTGGCGTCGCGTCGTCCGTCTCGGGAGGATCCGGCGAGGTTACGAGTGACGGTTCCGGTGCGGGCTCCGCTTCCTCGCTTTGTTGGTCGTTCGATGATGGTGCGGGCTGCGGGGCTGGCGTCTCGTCGACCGTTTCGGTGACAATGCTCAGCGTGGGGAGCAAATCGTCGAGGTCTCCGAGAGCTCCAGGATCGAATGCAGCCTTCCGGCGTCGTGCACTCACGCCACTCCCCCGGAGACTTCGTCCTTCTCCGCCGACGCCAACCGGCTGAGAACTTCTCGGGTAAGGGATTGGTAGTCGCTCGCGAGACCGGACGGGTCTCGGGACCATAAACGCTCACCGAGGCGCTTCTTGTCGCGCAGCCGCTGGATCCGATTCTTCAGCTGATCCTCGGCGGCGGCGACCAGTTCCGCGGGGGTCAGGTGACGGATCCGGAGATCAACGGCGGCTGCACGATCGGACCGAATAAAGGTCTCGAACGGCGCAGCGCCACTACCTTCGAGCAGATCCTCAACCTGCTCGAAGACCTCGCGGTTCCGCGCTGTCGCGCGTGGGTTCGCATCAAAGAGAACGACACCGAGAAGTTGAATGAGGGAACCGTTCTCACGCGCTCGGAGGTAGCGGGCGGCAAGGAGCTCCACACCCGACAGGCTTGCATCGTCGTCCTTGGTCGGTACGAGGAGGTACCGTGCGGTGCCCAGCAATGCGTCGAGCAGTGGGGCGTCTCCGGGGCCTGAGTCGATCAGAATCAGGTCGTAGTGTTCGACTGACTGCAAATCGTTGAGGGTGGAGACGAGATTGCCCCGCAGATCCATTCCTGACTGGGCGGCGGTCGCTGCGATCGCGCCGATGACCGCGAGTGCCGGCCCTCCGGGGATGAGGTCGAGGTTCGGTCGGACTTCTCGGGTGGGTTCGAGCGGGTGCGCGTACTGAAGGGCCATGCTGAGGCCCTTCCCGCGGTCCCCCTCGACTCCGAGATCCGAGGATGTGACGTTTGCCTGCTGGTCCGCGTCAACGACGAGCACCCGGCGTCCGGCCGCTGAGACCATGCCCGCGACAGCTGCGACGATCGAGCTTTTGCCGACACCGCCCTTTTGATTGGCGATAAGCACACTGCGCGGGGGCTGCGTTGGTGACATGCCTAGCAGGGTACGGCTGGCCGGTCGGCGAGATGGCCAACGACACGCCCTTGTCTAAGGGGGTGCAGCAAGTCATGGGTATCGCCGTTGTGAGGGTGGCTTATCAGGCGTGTTCGACAGCCCTTGCGACGGTGATGCAACAGGTCTTGTTCTAGGCCTCAGTAAGTGATGACGGCCCGGGTCTTATCGGATGTGGTGTCAAAGGTCGGGTTGATGTTCATGCACATGTCCTATCGAAGGGTGATGCGCCAGGGCATGGTTAAGGATCTTGAGATGGTGATTTGATAGGTCATTAACACGGTTTGTATGACGATCGTGTCACACGCAGGTTCGACGGTGATGATTAAGGACGTAGACAAGGCCATAGTTAAGGCCATAGGTATAAAGCCAGCTCAAAGGACATTTTTGACGCTCGACTAGGCGGACCTGAACGTCGGAGTTTGCGGAAACTTCGAATCTCTTGTGGCCTGAATCTGCGCGGTGGGGGAGTGGACTCTGCCCGCTTGGCATCGGCGTGCGGGGCCCGGGTGAGTTGTTCTCCGACGCATAGTGGCGAAGTACGTATCCGGTCGCGCGGACGGCAGGTTCGCGCGGTCAGGTACGTTTTTGTGGAGCGCGGAGCCGTGAAACCCCTGTTCAGAGGGGTCAGGAGGTTTTCGCTCTGGCATGCTCGGACCGGGGGAGGGGGCTTGAGGCCGGCTGCGCAGCTTCCACAGTTGCGCCAAGACGAGCGCGAGCGGCGTCCGTGTTCACCTGCCCGCCTTGGCGGCCACGAAAACCCTACTTAAGGCCATATACAAGGCCATACCACTGGCCGTGCAAATGATCATTTATGGAAGCCTTCGGTTGGTCGGAGATCGGTGAAGTTCGTAGCCGAGAAATGTCGCGGCATCCGCTCCGATGCCGGTATGACGCCGAGATCCGACCCGCATTAGGCCAGCCCTACCCCTTTCTGGATTACGTCACTTGACGAAAATCCGGAAGGGGCTCGTTCTTTCGCTTTCGAAACATTTTGACCACCCAGGTGAGATGAGACGGCCGCTTTCTAGCGGGTCTCGATGCGCCGCGCAAGAAGAGGAGTGTCAGGAAAATGGAAACGCGATAGTTAACGAGCGCAATGGCGTGGGCACAGTGACTCCACCGGTGATCGCGTTATGGCGGTAATACGGGAAGCGCCGCACAGGTCTGCGGGACCGCAGTTTCTGCGTCTCGTGACAACGAAACTCTAGGTCAACGAGGTTCGGGTGTGGCTTGGTGCAGCGGGATCTACCTTCGTCCGCTCCACAGTGAGCGACAAGCATCCCGCAAAAACAGAGGCAAAAGGACGCTACGCCCAGTCGCTTCCGCAATCTGATATCAGACCCACGCTAAAAGACACTCAGAACTCGATATGCGGAAGAGTCCCCAGGTCAGGACCCCTTCCAAGAGTATAGGCGCCACTCCAGCATTGGAAGTTGCGACCGAGGGGTTGCAGGGAGCTGTCCTGAGTTGACTCGACAGCAGGAGGAAGCGTCGGGGAGCGGTTGTGTGACGGCGGGGCGGGGTCCACTTCGGTCAGCCGCGTGTTCGGGGGTGATGCACGGTGCATCACCACACCCGGCACACGAAGCGGTCACGGCCGCAGCTACCACCGCGGCACGGCGTAGCGTATCCACGAATTGACGACTATGCCTGGAATGATGGGCACGTGAGCAATCACGATGCGTCACGCCCTGCAAACCCGACATCACCGGAGACAATGCCTTCCGTTCCGTCGGGCGACGACGCGTCGGTGTCGCTGCCGGGAGTCGACGATCGAATCGTCGCTGACCTCGACCGGTTGCAATCCGCCAGTACCGCGAGAAACTACCGTCAGGACTGGATCAGGTTCGCAAGTTGGTGTGCGCCCCGTGAAGTTTCATTGATGCCCACCGATCCTCGTGCTGTCGCTGATTATGTGCGTGTGAACGCTGAGACGCGGTCCGAGGCGGGCGATCGGATGTACTCCATTGCGACATTGAGTCGGTGGGTGGCGTCCATCAACTATTGGCACCGCGCATCTGGATTGCCCCTGCCCGGTCGGTCGCCGTGCGTCAAAGATGCGCTCGCGCAGGCGCGTAAGGCATACAGGCAGAACGGCGACCGCCCAACTAAGCGGGCGCACCCACTTCGTATCGACGAGGTCGAGGGAATTGTCGATACGAGTCGCCGGGACGCGACGACATGGGTTAAGCGAGCGCGGGAGCGCCGCGATAGCGCACTGTTGTTAATGGGTTTCGCGGGGGCATTCCGGCGCTGCGAGCTGTCAATGCTCACCATCGCTGACGTGGCGCAGGGCCGCGACGGCGATCTTCGTATCCAGCGTGTTGGGCGGCGCGGGGGTCTGGGCGAGAGCTTGATCAAGCATGTCCAGTCATCACAGGATCACACGATGTGCGCTTGTTGTGCCTACAGGCGCTGGCTCGAGGTGGTTTCGGCTGTCGACGGCTTCGGTCGTCCCGGTGCGATTCGGTTGCTCCACCAGCAGGAGGAGTTCGAAGGCCACATCTGCCTTTCCGCGGCGCCAGTTGTCCAGGATCCGGCGTTACCGGTATTCCGAGCTATCCGTGCGAACGGCAACATCAACGCGGTGGCGCTGTCGGGCGCGGCAATTCACGCCGCGATTCGGCGTCGCGCAGCTCTTGCAGGCCATTCCCACGAGTTTGTCGAAAGGGTCGGGGGAGAGTCGTTGCGGGCCGGCTCTGCTGCGGAGCGCCAGGACAACGACTCGCAGCGTGACCGATCTTTGCGCCGTGCGGGCTAGTCTCGCATGGTCTCGTGGGCGAGCGTAAGAATAGTTGGGCTCCGGGCCCGGTAACGCTAGCGAAGGTGACATGGGGCGGGCCTTTGGTGAGAGTGCGGTTGCATCTTCGTTCGTTCCGCGACTCGCCAAGGGACGATGCGAACGAATGTGCGGAGTGGGTACCTCTCCGACTCCGGAGCGAACTCTCGGGGCGACACATGGCTTTGGGTGCGTGATCGTCGGCATCGTATTGCATAGCCTCGTACTGTGATGATCGCGCAGACGGAAATTGAAGGCGTGCAGGATGTTTCCGCGCTGTTTTCCAGGCGCGGTCAGGGTGCGCAGTACCGATACGACTGGGCTCTGTTCGCTGATTGGTGTACTGCGCTCGCGGCATCGGCGCTGCCCGCTGATCCACTTGCCCTCGCGAGCTTCCTTGACGAGCACCCGGCGGCGCAGTCCACCCAGCGGCGGCGCGTTGCAGCGATCAATTGGGTGCACAACGCCAGCGGGTACCCCGCGCCTGGGTCTGCTCGAGTGATCCGCCAAGTTCTGTCAGCACGTGCAGGTAAACGCGACGATCTCGCTCGCTCCGCACGCGGGGTGTTGTTGACGCTGCCCACCGTCGGTTGGCCACAAGGACTGTTTGGCCGAAGGGATGCGCTCATCCTGGTTCTCAACTGCATTGTCGGGATATCCGCGACTGAGGTGGGGAAACTTCAACGGAGCGACGTCACGTATGACGGGAAGATTGTGACCGTCGGTGGCGGACACGCTGTGGAGCTGCAGCCACTAGCGGACAACCCTCAGTGCTGCCCCGTAGCGATCTACCTGAGATGGGCACGCCTTCAGGCGTTCTTCGATCGCTACCCCTCGAACCGAGTGCTCGCTCGAAGTCTTGCGAGTGCTCACGAGATTGCCGATGACATGGTGGAGTCCTACGGGATGCTGCCGGGTCTGCGCGAGGGCCAAGACGGGCCCCTGCTGCCGAGCTTCGATCAGTGGGGACATTTCGCCGCACTCCGCCGTGATCGCCGAGGGGTGTCCGGCAAGTCGGTCACGGCGATCGTTACTGCGCATCTGACGGGAGCTGCCTCGGCGAGTCATACCCGCTCCGATCCGACAGGCAGGCTTGCCGATGTCGAGGTAGAAGAGGCGGTGGCCTCGCCGTGGTTCGACGGCTCCGAGGGCGGGGTGGACTGCGCATCGCCCGCCCCGGAAACTCTCATCGAGCAGTATGAGGCGGCTGTTGCTCGGAAATATGCGGATGTCCGGGCATTGGGGGATCTGGCTGAGGCTTTCGAGGACATCGATCGGAAGGCGGACGCGATCCTGCGTCGCACTGAGGAGATACTCGAGCAGATGGGTCTGGCGTAGTCGCGGGCGGTGCGACGACTGGGAAGGATCAAGACCTGGGGTGGCCGCCTGTCCTAGTGAGAGTATGAGGAACGGGTCCTTCGCCGAGAAGATGGAATGCGGGTGCGGACTTGCCGCAGGCAATACGTCCGTACGTATTGCCTGCGGGGAATGTTCTACCGCCCGTGCCGGCGGATGGCTACGATTCCGGCGCCTGGACTTCCAAGGACCTCCTCGACGGGCAATTCATCAAAGACGCGGAGGCCGCTCTCCATCGCCTGGCGGAGATCCTGTTGGTCGGGAGCGGTTTCTACGCTGCGGTTCTTGGTCCGCGTGGGCGGGGGCCGGGCGTAACTCCGAGTGCGGCGAGTGGGCCACGCTCGTCGTCTGGTAGCGCGTCTGCTCGCCACTTCTTCACTGCCCGGTAGAGCCATTGGCCTACCTGCTCGCCTTCGGAGTTGACATAGTTCGCGGGAACGAGTGCATTGCCGTGCTGCTCACGGTAAGCGGCGATCTCGGCCAGCATTCGACGTCGTTTGCTGTCTGTCCGGGTGACCGCGGGTAGTGGGGCGTCGTCTTCGCTCCATACGAAGCCGATTGAATCGAGTTGGTGAATGCGCTCCGCGGGAAGAGTGCCGAGCATTCGCGCGACGCGCTGGCGGTACTGCCAGCGACCGAGCTGGAAGCCACATTCAGTTACGTAGTTCTCGGGTATCGCTGTGTGAGGATGTTGTTGTCGGAATGCTGAGTACAGCTCCAGCGCCGAGGGTGCGGACCGGTGAGTACGCATCGAGATCAGTCCTTCTGTGGAATCCATATATTTGTAAAGTACATAGCTTCTTCTTCAGTGATGTCAACCACATTGGCTGCGTGTCATGAAAATCACCCAGACGGAGGTGAGGCGACCGCCGGGCCGGCGGCGGTGATCTGTTCACCTGATTGCCCGATCGTGTCCTATTTACAGTCGTCCTCAGTGAGACGGCCGAAGGCATTCCCGCCGTTCGCATCAGCGCGAACTGGAAGTATTCAGCCCTTCAGTTCGGGCTCCTGTTGAGCTGTGTGGAGATCCGAGGCCTCGCGATGGCCGCATGTTGTTGCTCCTCGCGGGTTCCGAGGCTCCGTGCTGGCCGAGAATATGACTTCTGGCTGCCGGTGATTCATTGTCGCGGTTGGTGTTCAGGCCGCGTAGGTCCAGGAGAATCAGCTGGCGGTGGGGCGTCATGGTTGCGCGTATGCCCGTGAACCAGAGGCCCTGCGGGATGTGGACTGCTTTGAACTTTTCGCGGCTCCAGTGCGATGCGAGTTGTGGTCCGTGACCTATGCCGAGTGGGTACTGATTGCGCCGCCCTGCTCAACGTCGGAATCAGCGGTGTCCTGTTCGAAACCTGTCACGGAGTGGCACGGGAACCTTGCTTCGCAGTAGTGTTCCCCGGGTTATCGACGATGAAGGAGTGGAACAGTGGCGCGCAAGATTGTTGTCGAATGCGTCGACGACATCGACGGAACTCCGATCAAGAACGGTAACGGGGAGACCATTGCGTTCTCCGTCGACGGCGTCGACTACGAGATCGATCTGAAGGTCAAGAACGCCAGGGAATTCCACAAGACTCTCGACTACTACATCGAGCACGCAACTCGGGTCGGCGGAAGGAAGCGTCGGTCGACTCCTTCAGTAGAAACGTCGCAGGGGCGCAAGCGGGCAAAGGAAATTCGGGAATGGGCGACCACGGAGGGTTATCAGCTGTCCGCGCGCGGACGTATTCCCGCTCAAATCGAGGAAGCGTACAGCGCCGCTCACTGAGTCCACGCCTTCGCGCGAGTTCGACAAACAGCCTCCAGCCATCTCACTTCGAGTTGGCCGGAGGCTGTGGCAGTTCCACGGTCAGGAGGCGGACGACGCTTCTATCAGTGCCTGGCGCTGGTTGGCTCCGAGTCCGCCGATACGACGGGTCTCGGCGATCGACAGTTCCTCGAGGAGCTTCGCGGCCTTCACGGATCCGACGCCGGGGAGAGCTTTGAGCAGCGCCGAGACCTTCGTCTTCTTCACGATTTCGTCTGTTTCGGCCTTCGTGAGCACCGCTTCGACGCTGAGGTCTCCAGCCTTCACTGCGGAGAGGAGTTCGCTACGCGCCTTGCGCGCTTCAGCGGCCTTCGCCAGTGCCTCGGCGCGTTGTTCCGGTGTTAAGACAGGCAGTGCCATGATGGTGCTCCTTGTTGCGTTGTTCGGCCAGATCGTCTGGCTGTCCCTTGCCATCGTGCCAGGTGGAAAGGACATGTCCGCCTCCTGAGCGGTTGGGACCGACCTCCGGATGGCTGTTCTTACGTCTACGGATGTGGCCGACGGTGTATTCGAAGAATACGTCGTCTGGGTGGTCATCGTCGCAAAGCCGCTTCTCGATGCTTCGGCGGCATGAGCACGGGGGCGGCGTGCTACCCACATCCGTGCCGGCGCTAGATGGGGCAGTCGAAGGTTCCTCACTTTCGTGCGCTCGGCTGGATTGCGCAATGGTGTCGGTGGTGGCGTGTGTGTCGGTGCGGCATGATTCGCCATGGTCGGTCATAGTCGTCATATGAGGTAATGGTCGTGGAGGTGAGTGATGGATCCATTCGAGTTCGTTGCTCATATTCCCTGTCCGCACTGCCGCGTAGGCATTGGTGAACGGTGTGTCACCAAGGACGGGTACGTGCGGAAGATCCCCTGCCTTCACCGCGTGAAACTCGCTAAATGGCCTGACTCGGAGGAACTTCCAGATAGTAGGTCCGAGTCGGAGTGTGATGGTGGCGAGCTTGGGGGCTCCCGCGACGGGTGAAATGCGCCCCTCAATCCGACGCGGCGGCTGCTGCATAGGATCCCACGACCAGCATGCTCCGACCTTCTGGCTCCTGCCTAGTAGGGGCCGCTGCAACAACGTCGTCCGTTACTGGCCGGGACCACCGCTCCGTTGGTGATGGTCAAACTACACCTACGACATCCTGCACGCGGATGTCCGCGAACTCGTCCCCACCGAGAATCGACTGGCGTCCGCCTCACCGACTTGAAGGAGAAGTCGTTCATCGCCGGCGACGCGGCCGCCACGTAACCACGGTGCAGACTGCGCCGACATGCTGGTTACCCTACCCACGTACTTGTCCAACACGGTGTTGGACAAACATGGAACTGTCGGCACGCATGGTTGCGACAGCAGCTATCCGGGGATGGCGATGCTTTGCTGCCCATAGCGTCTTGACAAGTTGATGCTCGGAGCGATGGTCCAAATTTGGAACCCGGGGGTATGTCGGGCGCCGTCGTCTCTTTCAGTGAGCGGAGGTGGGGTTCGGGTCCGCACCTGGTCGACCCGGTGACGCGATTCGCTAGGAGGGCACGAGGTAGGAGGACAGCCGACGAGCGGCGAACTGGGAGAAGTAGTCAACTTTCGCGTCGTCGACTAGCCCGGGCAGGAAAACCTTCCACGCGGTGGTCATACGCTCAGGCAGTTCCGTCAGTGTGTCGGTTGCCGATGCTAGGACATGTCTCCCAATAGTTTGAGCCATTCGACGATGCCGGCGAGAAGGAATCCAGCCCGGTAAGTCAGCGCAAGCTTGTCATACCGGGTTGCCACCGCTCGCCACTGTTTTACCTTGTTGAAGGCCCTTTCCACTACGTTGCGGCCCTTGTACGACTCGGCATCGAAGTTCGGTGGCCGACCGCCCGCGCTGCCCTTGTTCTTGCGGTTGGCCACCTGATCGGACTTCTCGGGAATGACCGCCTTGATGCCCTTGCTGCGTAGCAGTTCTCGATTGGCCTTGGATGTGTACGCCTTGTCGGCACGGACCTCGTCCGGGCGCGTGCGGGGTGCGCCGCCACCGATGCGCGGCACGCAGATGCCCTCCAGGAGCGGGCCGAACATCGGGCTGTCGCCTGCCTGACCAGGACCAACCAGCACCGACAACGGACGTCCGTCGCCATCGCACGCCAGGTGAACTTTGCAGGTCAGCCCGCCGCGGGACCGGCCGATGCCGTGATCGACCGGTTCGTCAAGCAGATTCGTGTAATTCGGCAGATCCCCCTGTGCCACGCGCGGCGTTGGCGCCGTGCTGGTGCACCCGCACCACGGTGGAATCCACCGACACCGCCCAATCCAGGTCGCCACCGGAATCGGCCATCGCGGCCAGGGCCATGAGTACCCGATCCCATGTTCCATCCCCGGCGTAGCGTCGATGCCGCTTCCACACCGTCTTCCAGGGGCCGAAATGCGCAGGTAGATCCCGCCACGGGAGCCCGGTACGCAGCCGATAGAGCATCCCCTCCACCACGAGCCGGTTATTCTGGAACTTCCGCCCCCGCAGCCCATCCGAACTGGGTAACAGCATCGCAAGCAACGCCCACTGCTTCTCGGTCAACACCTGATATCGATCCGTCACCTCTGTCACAGCAAACATGCTGCCGCACAACACCCCAAATCATTGGGAGACACTCCCTAGTAGACGCGTGCCGAATGTCATCTCCAGCAGCAGACGGCCCGCCTCATCCGGATTTGTGTCAGCGCGGAAGTCGCCTTCTTCGACTGCCCTTGCCGCCAATGCCTGGTAGGTCGAGATCCATTGATCGAAGACCACGTTCCCGGTGCCCCGGAAGTCGCCCATCTCGTTGAGAAGGCGGAATGCGGCCAATACCAGGTCGTCGTTGTTGGACGGGTGGATCATCACATACGAGATCCCGATCAACGTTTCCAGAGCTGGTGTGCGGGAGTCGAATTGTTGAGAGCATGCCGATTCGAGGTTTGCGCAGCCCTCGTCGATAACTGCCCGTGCCAACTGCTCTTTCGAGCTGAAGTGGAAGTACAGTGAACCCTTCGTCACCCCGGATTCGGAGATGATCTCCTGTAGGCCCGCCTTCACGTAACCCAGGCGGTTAAACACCTCAGCCGCGGCGGCCACTACAGCCTGCCGCGTAGCGATTGCACGCTTCTGCAAGGCGTTCCCTTCTGCATTTCCCACTGGTTCATATCAAACCTACAGGTTGGTATTAGGTTGTAAAACTGGACAAATGTCCTATTTTCGCTACGCATGGAGGTCTCCGGCAAAGCTGTCTCCGGTGCGCGGGTGGCGCCGACTCGCGGGGACGCCACCGGGCGAGTCGGCTTCGTTGCCGAGAAGTCGGCAAGATGTCGGCACGGGCGATTTGATCAGTCGGCGTCCACCTGCCGTCGAACCCGGGAGAGAAGCGTGTCAGCGGGATTTGGTGGGGGAGGACGGCCACACAGGGAACCGACTTCCGTCCCTGTCGTAACGGTCGATCTGGGTGATGCCGCGCCGGGGTGAATGGGGCCGGTGCGTCTCGTTAATCGCGTGAAAGTCTGATTCGAATGTCTTCTCGCTCGATGTTCCATCATCGAGCGTTACCAGGTACCTGGGCATACTCAGAAATATGCCACTGTGGCTGGCGGTTCGGGCACATTCGTAGGATCCGTCGAAAAAACAGTCATGACCGACTTCGATTCAGCGACAGCATTTTCCATCCGCGGTGGCCAGCGGCCAGCCGGGCGGTGGAGGCGGTGACGGGGTGGAGTGTTGGGTGGACCTCGGCCGCGTAGGTCCACTGGCAGATAGGGGCAATGTGAACTCTCACCGAATACACGGCGCGCCTCGCGTTAGGTTGTCGGCGCGAGTGTTAGACCAGATCTACTCTTTTGAGCGAGGTGGTCGTCATGTTCGTGCTGGTCGGGCGTGTTCGTGCACGCTGGAGACGCTCCTATAGACGAGGTTCCCCTGTAGGTTCTCGTCAGATCCGGCAGTAACGGGTACTCAGGGACAAGAGACCGGCCTCAAGGGTGTGGGGGACACCAGAGTGGCGGCGAAGAAGTTGCCCCAACAGGGCGTCGGCGGTGTCGCGCAAGTCGGCCGGATCGGTGGGTGTATCAAAGGGAAGAGGGTGATCGACCTGATGACCTTCGCCGGTACTGATGGTTCCTGGTGCAGTGTCGCTGCCGAATTCTGATTGAGGAGGCGCAGTGTCCGAAAGTGGTGTGCCGTTGTTGATGGTGGATCGGTCCGAGGCCCTCGATCGTGATGATGCGTTCGCGGTGACCGAACTCGCCGACGGTTCGGGTTGGAAGCTGGAGGTCCACATCGCCGGGGTCGCGGACATCGTGGCCTTAGGTTCCGACGCCGATGCGACGGCATTCCTGCGCCGTGAATCGAAGTATCTGTCTCGTCGGACAGTACCGATGCTCGGCCGCGACACCGAGCAGGCGGCGACATTGACCGAGACAGCGGAGCGGTCCACGCTGCGGTTACTAGCTGATCTGTCCGCGGACGGGGTGGTGTCCGGGGTGAGCGTCGATCGCGGGCGGGTGCCGGCCGGCAGGTGCGTCGCGGTTGATCATGGGCAAATCACCGAAATCCTCGGGTCCGTTGACGACCCGCTACACGAGGGAGTGCGAGCCGCAAATGACGCCGCACAGGTGCTGCTTAAGGGACGTCGCAGGTCCGGTGTCTTCGCCCTCTACGATCTCGCGCACGGCTGGGGCTCCACCGAGGAAGGGGGAATCGCGCCGATCCCACTGGACGTGCGCACGGTGGGATATGTCATCGTGCAGGAGTTGATGATCGCAGCCAACGAGGCGATCGCCATGTGGTGTGTGCAAGAGGACCTTCCTGTCCTGTTCCGCAATCATCGCAGCGCGGTGACCGCGGGCAGCACCGAGGACCTCGCGGCGGAGGTCGCGGTGGCGATGACCGATCCAGTGCTGTTCGAGAAGCTGCGTTCGCGTCTGCAATCGTCGTATCGTGCTGCCACCTACGCCCCGACGGTGCACGGCCATCACGGGCTCCGGTTGGCGGCGTACACGCACGCAACGTCGCCGCTGCGCCGGGTGTCGGACCTGATCACCCAGCGGGTGATCTTCGCCCACCTCGACTCCGCTCCGGCCCCGTACACGAGCGAGCAACTCGGCAACCTCGCCGCCGATATCAACCGGCGTATCGCAGCGGACCGGGAAGAGAAGGCAGCGCACTTCAAGGCACGTGATCGAAAGGTGACCGCGCAGGTCGTCGTCGCCGGCGAACTCGAGGTACTCGACTCGAAGCGGTGGGCGAAGGTGCTCGCGGCTGCAACAGCACGTGACCCGATCGGTGACGTGGTCAACGAGTTGCGCCGCCGCGTGCAGTCCGACGACGTGACGGTGACCGCGATCGTGACGTTGCTCGAAGCCGGGGAGAATTGGGCGCCGATCCGACGTGAGGTCTTCGACTGGGCATCGCGGGCGCATCCGGAGTTCGGGCCGAGTGTGGTGTCGATGTGGCTGCAGGCGCATCCCGACCTGCCCCGGCCCGAGATCGACGGCGATAACCGCGGGCCCTCGCACACGCCGGTGTTCGCGGCCCGGTTCCGGGTGGGTCAGGTCTGTGGGCCGTGGGCCACTGCGGGCAGTAAGAAGCGAGCCGAGCAGGACGCTGCGTGGGGCCTGACGAAGGCTGTCGCGGAAGGGGAGAGCCATCCGGAGGTCGGCTCTCCGCTGCGGGACGACCCGCAGCCGGTGCCCCCGAGCACCACGCATGCAGGGGTACGGGCGAGGCCGGCATCAGCGCGCAGCGGACCCATGGATTCGGATTCGGGCCAGGCATCGAGACGGCGGGAGCGAGCGCAGAAGAACCCGATCGCCTGGGTGATCAGCCATGCCGAACACCACGGCCATCCCTCCCCGCAGTGGGTCGTGAGAATGGAGGGCGCCGCCCACGCGCCGGTGTTCACGTGCGACGTCCGCTACCTGGACCACACAGCAACCGGTAGCGGGACAACAAAGAACCTCGCAAGAACCGCCGCGGCTGCGGACCTTGTCGATTCGCTACTTGACGTGACGTCCCCAGCTCGAGCACACCGGTAAACCGAAGCTCACCCACCCGGTCAGTGTCCGTTTCGATAGAGACTTTATGGGCGCCGCCGTGTCCACGGGCGGGGGCGAGCTCTTGATGCTTCGGCGGCGAGCGGCCCTCCGGCCAGCGAAAGGGGAGCGCTGGTCGTTGGGCCTGGCTGCCACCGGGGCCGTCGAGTCCTCTGTGCAGCGTAGGTCGGGGGTACCCGCGGAACGTCGAATTACTCCGCGCTTCGCCCCGGAGAATCCGACCGCAATGCGGTCCGTGGGCGAGCCGCATTCCAGCTCGCCGCATGCGCGGCCGCGCACTTGTGAACCCACATAGCCTGATCACAGATCGGCCGGTGGTTGTGAGTTCGTCTGGTGGGCGCGGATAGGTCACGTTTATGCTCCGAGGGGCAGCCGAAGAAAGGTGCAGTCCATGAGTGACGAGAGCGAGAAGAATTCGGCGTCACCTGATGCGATGCGCGTGGGCACCCGGGTGCTGGTGCGTAGGCAGCCTGAGGCAGCGACAGGCGTGATCGTCGAGGACTACGCCGAACTGACCGACACCGCTGGACGCGGCCACGATTGGGCACCTGTCCATAGGTGGGCGGTCGCCCTTGACGACGGGCGTCTGGTCTTCGCCGACACCGAGGACCTCACGGTCGATATCGGCACGGTAGACTCCGAATAGGCGGCAGCACCACTGACGAGTGGTCGGGAAGGTTCGCATCGGCGAGTCGGCGCTGCTTCCCCAAGATCATCCCGAACAGCACCGAGCAAAACCTGGTCACAGTTGATGAGGTGTCGAATCTGAGCTGTGGCCCCGAACGGCGGCGACCAGGCGTCGCTACGTCCATTCTCGCATTAGCGACCGGGGTCAGCAGGGACACTAGCCACGCTCGGTGCGCTAGTGGCACGGTGTCCGCGAGAATGTCATTTATGTTGTGGCCCAACGCCATACGACTGCCGGTCGGCCGGTAGCCTGCACGCGGACGCGTTGGTCGGTGCGTTCGAGTCCCGGTATCGCCTTGAGTGTGCGATTGAGATTGCCTTGATCGGGTCGGCTGCCGGTGAGGGCAGTGGTGACCGTGACGGCGTGGGTGGCGGGGAATTCTGCGCCGAGGAGGGCCCGGGTGAATGTCGTGTCCCGCCAGAGGAGGCTGGTGGCGAGGATGCGGCGTGCGGCCGCGACGATGCGGTCGTGGTCGAAGGCGAGGTTGTCGTGTTCGTCGAAGCCGCGCCACAGTGTCGCGGCGGCGGGGTCCGTGGTGATGTTGTCGGCGGTGATGACGGCCCACATGGCGATGGACAGGGTCGGCCCTCGCGGGTCGCGGCTTGGTTCGTCGAACACTTCGAGTTGTCCCACGGCCAGGATCGCGTCGTCCGGGATACCGAGCTTGGTGGTGACGGCGCGGCGGGCTGCCGTCTCGAGGCGTTCACCGGCGCCGAGAAGGACACCGGGCAGGGCTGTCTGCCCGGTGTATGGCTCCCAGCGGCGGGGCGCGACGCCGTAGCGCAGCGAGCCGGGTTCGGGATTGCCGAACCGGAGAGCGACCACGTCGACGGAGACGGATGACTGTTCCATACGGTGATCATGCGACAGCAGGTTCTCGGACGCGACGAGCGGCCCGACTGGGACCGTCGGAGGTGAGCACCACCGGTGCGCCGACCAGCGATCCGAGGTGCGCCGCGACGTCTGCTGGATGTGTCGCCAACTCGACTGTGTCGGGCGTGAGTGCGGACAGGACGTCGGTGAGGTGTTGTTGATGCGCGAGGTCCTTCCACGGCCCGAGGGGCAGATGGTCGCCGACGCCGGGGTACCGGCGTGCGCTACGGAGGGGGATGCCGGCCGCTGCGGCACGGGTGATGGCGTCGAGGTGGGTGACGGCCAGACTGTCCACCCCGCCGCATACCTTTGTCGAGTACCGCATCAGTACCTCGTCGAGGTCCCCGATCCGGAAGGTGCCCTGGTAGCTGCCGGTGTCGTTGTGCAGTTCGGGCAGGACCGCACCAAGTCTTGGGTTCTCGGTGGGCATCGGCCCTGCACCGTGCCGGGTGGTGTAGGTGCGGGTGACGCCGAGGACGTGGCTGTCGCGGCCCTGCTCGGCTGAGAATGTGCGCGCGTTGCTCGGTTCCACGGTGGACCAGGTGGTGTGTGGGTGGAACCCGCGCCACTCGTCGAGTAGCACTCCTTGTGCGCCCTCGTAAACCAAGCGCCCTCCGTTTGCGAGGGCGGCGAGGTCACCGTCGTCGGTGATCCGGACCGCGGCCGCGAATTCGGAGTACATGATGACCATGTCGTCGAGGTCGGGCCACCGGTGCACGCTGGGGGAGACCAGGTGATGGTAGTGGTCGGCCATCGCGGCAAGTTTGGCACGCAGAACTGCTGGGTGGTGGCAGTCCCCGACGGTGGGTGCGTCCGGGTGATCGAGGGCGTAGGCGGTGGTCTCGCCGATGCCCTTGCCGCAGGAGCCGTGCCTGCCGTCGCCGCGGGCGTCCTCGCGGGCGCGGTTGGCGGCGACGTGGATCGGGGTGGTCAGTAGCGCGTGGGCGTCGATGTGCAGTAACTGGAGCGGATTCGGCACCCCCAGCGCGGCCAGGGCGTGGGCCTCGGCGGCGAGGGCGATAGGTTCGACGAGGGCATGCTTCGACAGCACAGTGGGAACGCCGGAGAAGGTTCCGGATCCGAACTGGGAAAAGGTGTGGTGGCGACCGTCGGCGACGACGTTGTGCGCGGCCTGTGCGCCGCCGTTGAACCGGACGACGGCTGCGACGTCGAGGCCGGCGTCCGGTGCGCAGAGCCAGTCGACGGTGGCGCCTTTGCCGCCGTCGCCGAAGCCCAGGTCGACGACGATGATGTCGCGGTCACCGAACACCGTGGTCATGGGATTTCCTGTCGTAAAGGGGGAGTGAGTCGGGAGGCGGGGCTCGCACCCGAACCGTGGAATCGGAAGCCCCGCTTCCCGCATGGGTGTCAGGTGAAGGACACGTCGTCGCTGCCGGCCGGATCGATCGGCAGTGGACTTACCGCGACGGGGGTCCGTGCCGCACTGAGGACGGCGAGCGCGTGACCGACGGTGTCCGCTTCGGCGGCGGATCCGACGTCACGCAGGTCCGCCAGACCCTCGCCGAGGTCGATGCGGTCCTCGCCCATGCCGACCGTCAGCGCGATCAGCTCGCACACCGCGCCCGGGTCGTCCAGCTTGAGGAACCGTTCCCCGAGTAGCTGCTGCCAGTGCGCCGCGATTTCGGGATCGTGGAAGTACGCCGACTGATTCGGCAGTACGAAGTAGACGTTCCACCGCCGTTCGAGTTCCCGGTACACCGACTCGACGGTGACATCGCGGTCGAGGTCGTCGCCGATCACCGTCCGCACGTTGCGGGCCGACAGTCGGGCCTTGTTCAGTTCGTCGCCGATGATGAACAGGTACCCCTTGTGGCCGCGTTTGTCCCACGCGTCCGTGGCGGTGTGACGGGCAATGAAATATGCGGCCAGTTCGTAGCTTTCGGACTTCTGCCCGCCGACGTTGCCTTCGAGGAAGATGGTGCGGAGTTGCTCGTCCATGGCGTTGCCGGATTCGAATTGACCGACCTGCAAGGGCACTCGGTCGGAGTCGGCGTCCCCGATGCCGCCGAACAGGATCTGCGGGTCGTCGGCATACCCCTTGCGCTGCAGCAGCCCGTGCAGTTTGCCGAGCTTGTCCTGCATGATCCGCGGTACCGCGCCCATCGAACCGGTGACGTCGAAGAGCACGGCGATCGGTAGGGACTCGGGGTGCCCGGCCGAATCCCGGCATTCCCGCACGGTCACACCCAGCGGGTCCAGGGTCGGATCGGCCTTCCACTGGTCTCTCGGCCGTGCGTACATCGCGCTGGTGTAGCCGAAGTCGTCGACGCCGCGGGCGGCGCGGAACGTCTTGGCCGCGGTGTAGGTGTCGTCATCCCACTTGCCGTATCCCATGGTGGATCACTGTCCTTTCGTGGTGGGCATGGTGAACGGGCGGAAGCGTCGCCGCCCGTAGAGCGTGTCGAGCAGGTCGTCGAACTCGTCGAGGAGATCGACGGCGTCAGGGCGCAGACCAGGTTGTGGTTGCAGGCAGCCGCATGCGAAGGCGCGCAGGCGGTCCGGGGCCGTGTCGGTGAGCATGGTCAGCATCAACCGGTGGGCCATGAACACATCCCAGGCCGGGGTTGCGGGGGAGCCGGTGGAACTTTCCGGTGGATAGTGCTCCCGCCGAGAGGGGATTGTCGCCAGCGGAACCGTGCCTGGGCGGGTGGCGAACGACCACCCGGCCAGTACCACTCCATGCCGCTTAGGGTGAATGAGCACGTTGTCCGCGGTCACCGCGGTGTGCACCCACCCGGCGCGATGCGCGGCTGCAAGAGCCCGCAGTAGACGCCGGTGCATCCACACCCAATCCCGCGGATCGAGCCCGTCCGGGTACGCAGCCTGGACCTCGGCGAGGGTGACGAATCCAGTGGTCAGCGAGTCCAGCACGTTCACCTGCCGCCGGGCGCCGGTCACAGGGTCGGCGTGGGTGAGGTGGTCGATCAGCTGCGGGAAGTACGCGCGCAGCCAATCATTCCCGCCCTCGGCGGACGCCGCGATCTCAGTAGGCGCGGCCCATTCGGCATCGATCAGAGCGTTCGAGGAGACATTGCGGGGAACCTTGATCACCACGCCCGCCCCGCCGCTGTCGGTGGCATGGTGCAGGTCGGCGATCGAACCGCGGGCATGCCGAATCCCGAGTCGATAGGAGCCGCGATTGCCGTCCAACACGATCGCCGTGGCCGTGGCCGTGGCCGTGGCCGTGGCCGAGGTCGAGGTCGTAGTGGTCGCATCGTGCTGCCAGCGGCGGTACAGGTTGGACGCGTGCGTGAATGCCGCGGCGGCGCGGGCGGCGTACGCGGGATCAACCCGATCCGGGTGAATCAGAACCGACAGGCGGTGGAACCGCCGACGGGCAGCGCGCTGAGCCGCCGGATCGGGGGTGATTGGGCCGAACAGGTCGCTCGGCACGATTGCCGCGCCGACGACGTCGAGTGCCTCCGTCATCGCTTCCCTTGTTTTAGTCTAAATGACTAAAACATGGGATTGCAATCCCCCCACTGGGATCAGCAAAAAGCAACGTCGATCGATGCCACCCATGTCGGCGGAACCCGCGAGTGCGTCGCCGCGATCCCCACCCACTCATGGAGTCGTTCCCGGTTGGTGTGAACGACCGGTCACGTGCGACAGCGATGCCATCAGTCCGCCACCACAGGTCAGTGATGGTGCATCGACGACCGGTCGTAGATCGATGGGAATACGGTGCGCGGTCTTCGCGACTACATCGAGGATGGCAGGATCAGGTCATCGAGATCGGAACCTCGATGTGGGGGTCCGGATCGAGATTGAGGGAGTATCGGCATGGCGCAGGGCATTGTGAAGTGGTTCAACGGTGAGAAGGGCTTCGGTTTCATCGCACCCGACGACGGAACTCCGGACGTCTTCGTGCACTACTCGGAAATCTCGGGCAGCGGTTTCAAGTCGCTCGACGAGAACCAGCGTGTGGAGTTCGAGGTCGGCCAGGGCCAGAAGGGCCCGCAGGCCACGAACGTGCGCTCTGTCTGAACCAGTGTTATGTGGGGACCGCATCCGGTGGGTGCGGTCCCCCTTTTATATCGCCGGATCGGTCCCCGCGCCTTCGGCTGTCGCGCTCACGCTGCGCGCGGTCCCCGTGGCTCGATGAGCACGGTCGAGGGTAGAGCCTCAACAATGGGTGATCCGCGACCCGCCCCTGCGTGGGCAGATTGACAGTATGGGTGAGGATCACCAGGGGCGACGGACATCGGTGGAGAGTTGAGCCATCGGTACTTCTGCCACGACGATGAGAGCTGAATAGGGCAGTGCCCCGCCCGACGGTTCGTTCGTCGGCGGTCGTGGTGTCGTCAGTGCGGACTATGGGCGCCGTGTCCGGCATCGGTCAGTGGATTGGTTGCGGCTCGGCCCGCGATGCTACGTATGAGAGGACGTCGTCAAGGATTCCGAGAGCCTGTTTGGCTTCCTCGATCGTGACGGTCATCGGTGGTGTCACGCGGAGGACGTTGCCGGACAATCCGCCCTTGCCGATGAGCAGTCCCCGTTCGCGGCATTGCGTGAGAATGGTGTTCGTTGCGGCAACTGCGGGTTTCTTGGTTCCGTTTTCGACGAGTTCGACTCCGAGCATGAGTCCGGCGCCTCTCACGTCTCCTATCAGCGGGTGGCGGGTCGCGAGTTCCTGCAGCCCGGTTGACAGTAGGTGGCCGACGTCGGCGGCATTGGCTTGCAGGTCGTGCGACTCGATGAAGTCAAGTACGGCGTTTCCCGCCGCCATCGCGATCGGGTTGCCGCCGGCGGTCGAGATCGAGTTCGCGGTGAGGCAGTTCATCAGTTCGTTTTCGGCGACGACACCGCCGATGCTGAGCCCGTTCGCGAGCCCCTTGGCGAAGGTGATCGCTTCGGGGCGAACTCCGTAGTGTTCGATTCCGAAGTAGGAGCGTCCGGTTCGGCCCCATCCGGATTGGACCTCGTCGGAGACGAAGGGGATGTCGTAGGCGTCGAGAACCTCTTTCATCGCGAGGAAGAACCCGTCGGGTGGGGTCGCGAATCCGCCCGCGCCTTGGATAGGTTCGGCGAGATAGCAGGCGATGTTGCCGGAGGTGGAGGTCTCGATCATGGTCTGCAGTTCGTCGCGGCATGCGGTGTTGAAGGCGTGGTCGTCGAGGTGCCCGAATGGGCTGCGGTATTTGTATCCGCTGTGAGCGTAGGTGACCTGCAGGGGGCTCAGTGAGGTTGCGGACCAGCCGCGGATTCCCGTGGTGGCGACGGTTCCGAAGGATCTGCCGTGGTAGCTGCCTCTGAGAGCGATCACTTGATTCGACTGCTGGGCAGTGGTTGTCAGGAGCAGTGCCGTTTCCACTGCCTCCGAGCCTGAGTTGACGAAGAAGACGCGGGGATTGTCGACGGGTGCGCGGGCCGCGATTTTCTCGGCGAGCTCGACTTGTGAGCGGATCAGGTACAGGGTGCTTGAGTGCAGTAGCTGCCCTGCCTGGCGGCGCAGGGCTTCGGTGATTTCGGGTATGTCGTGCCCGATCATTGTTGCGAGGAGTCCGCCGAAGAAGTCGAGGTATGTTCGGCCGTCTCCTCCTGTGACGTGGCGACCGGAACCCGAGACCAGCTCGAGGGGGTTGTCCTCGTAGTAGGTCGACAGCCAGTCGGGCATCACGGCGCGGTGTCGCTGGTGGAGTGATACGTCGTTCACGGAACTCTCTTCTCTCCTCGGAGTCGGCGGATCGGCTGGACGCTACGCGGTGATTGGCGGCACGGGCAGTGTTCGTGCCGGAACTTTCTACTATTTGAAAATCAAGTCGGGACGGGCGTGGTTTGGAGTCGGCCGGCGAATCCGGACTAGGCGGGAAAGGGCGCTCTACCTGCCGGTAGCTGAGCGGGTCGGGGTGAAATTCCCTTTCGCTCGGCGTGAAATTTCATATAGTGACACGGCGGCAGCTGAACTGTTGCCCTCCACTACCGCGGCGTTCATCGTGTGTTCACCGACCGCACAGGGATGTGGTCCGGAAACTGAGGAGGTGCCGATGAGCGCGACGATCGAGACGGATTCTCGACGCGAGCACGTGCAGGACCGCATCACGCGTGGTCGTGAGCAGATGCTCGAGTTCGTGTCGGAGGCGGTCCAGCACGCCAGCGTCAGCGGCGAGGAAGATCGCATCCACGACTTCCTCATCGCCTGGCTCGATCGTCACGGGTGGACCCACGAGTCGCAGCCGCTGAGCGAGCTGGCCGCCCACCACCGGGCGAATGAGCCAAACGTCGATCGAAGGGCCAACATCATCGCGTGGCCACGGCCTCCCCGCGAAGGGATGCCTTCGGTGGTCCTGAACGGGCACATCGATGTGGTGCCGGCTGGAGATCAAGCGGCGTGGACCGATGCACCTTTCTCCGGTGTGCGCAGAGACGGCCGCATCTACGGCAGAGGTGCGGTGGATACGAAGGGGCCTATCGCCGCGGCTCTGTACGCGGTGGACGCACTCAGCGAACTTGCGGATTCCCTGCCTTTCGACCTCGCCGTCCAACTGGTGTGCGCGGAGGAAACTACCGGGGTGGGGACTCGCGCAGTGTTCTCCCGGGTGCCGGAACCGCTTGCCGCTATCGTGCTCGAGCCGACGAATGGAGCTGTTGCACCGATCGGGACCGGGCTGTTGTTCTTCGAGCTCGAGGTGGAGGGTCGTTCGGCGCACACCTCGGCGCCGTGGCGCGGTGCCGATGCCTTCCTGCACCTCATGCGCGTCCACGAGGCGATGACCGGGCTCGCTGACGAGCGCGGTGCCCGGTTCGGTGAGCAGTACCGCACGTACTTCGGTGACATCCCCACCCCGGTGCCGTTCGTCGTCGGCACCGTGTCCGCGGGAACGTGGCGGGCGGCGGTTCCGGATTCGGCGCGGATGGCGGGGCGGTGGGGTACCGCACCGGGGGAGGATCTCGGTGCGGTCCGAGATGATCTGGAGGCGCTGATCGCGCGGGTCGATAGCGATGCGAGCTGGGGTCAGCACCCCACCCGCATCCACTGGCAGCATGCGCTTCCGGGATGGGAGACCACGGCGGGCCATCCCCTCGTCGCTGCCGCCGAACGCGCGATTGCCCGGGCGACGGGATCACCGAAGGTCACCGGTCTGACGGCCGGTACCGACGCCGCCCAGTACGGGCCCAAAGGGATACCGACAATCATCTACGGGCCGGGGGACACAGCGCTTGCGCACAGTCCCGACGAGTTCATTTACGAGGACGCGGTTGAACTCGGATCCCGGGTAATCGCCGATACGCTCCTCGATTTCGCCGGGAGTATGCAATGACCGAGCCCCAGTCCAGTGGCACCACCCTCCGGACGCTGACCCGCGGCCTCGAGGTGCTCGAGACGATCGCCGCTGCCGATGGCACGATGACCGCAAAGGCGATCGCGCGAACCCTGGACCTGAACCTGGGCACCTGCTACCACATTCTCAAGACGCTGCAGCAGGACGAATTCGTCATCCGTCTACGCAATGGCGCGTACGTCGTGGGCGCTCGCGCCGCCCGACTGAGCAAGACCGTCAACCTGCACACCCGGCCCGAGCCGGCGCTGTCGGCGCTACTTGTCGGGCTCAATCAAAAGACCCGGGAGACGGTCTACATTTCCGGCTGGTACCACGGGGTTGTCACGCTCCAGGAATGGATCGCGGGAAGTCATATCCTCAGCGTCGGCAACCTCGACGTCGGTTACTCCGGGTACCTGCACACCCGGGCGTCGTGCAAGGCGATCCTTGCGCATCTGCCCTCCACACGCGTCGAAGCGATGCTCCCGCCGGAGTCATTCGTCCCGGTGACCCCGAACAGCATCACCGACTTCGACGCCTTCGCCCAAGAGCTGGTGACGGTGAAGAAGAACGGATTCGCCGTCGACAACGAAGAATTCGAGATCGGCGTCTCCTGCATCGCCGCACCGTTCTTCGACGAGTATCGCAACCCGGTCGGGGCCTTCGCGGTCTCGGCACCCACGACGCGGTTCGCGAAGGAAATGCACGTTCTCGCCATCCACGTCCGCGACGCGGCAGACCGCGCAACCGCGTACCTGCGCACCGAAGCTACCGGCGCGACCGTCACACCGCTCGACAATCACCGACTCGCCTGACCCAGTAACACCCCTTCACCCGACCCGTCGACGACGCGTCGGTACCGAGGCCTACCTGCATGAACACACGGAGGATCCCATGACTGAACCGCTACTCGCGCACTATCGTCAGATGTACCGCATCCGGGTGCTGGAAAACGAGATTCTCCGGCTCCGCAAGATCGAAGAAGTCGTCGGTTCGGTGCACCTGTGCAACGGCCAGGAAGCGATCTACGTCGGCGCCGCGGCAGGGTTGGACCTCTCTCGCGACGCGGTATTTCCCACCTACCGCGGCCACGGTTGGGCACTGGCGCTCGGCGCCACCATGCACTCGATCCTCGCGGAGCTTCTCGGCCGCAGCACGGGCACCAATGGCGGACGGGGTGGGTCGGCCTACTTCTCGACCCCCGACACCGCGATGTATGGGGAGAATTCCATCGTCGGCGCGGGAGCCCCGATCGCCGCGGGTGCGGCGCTCGCCGCCACGTTCGACGGATCCGGCCGGGTGGCCGTCGCGGCCTTCGGCGACGGTGCCCTCAACCAAGGTGCGGTGCACGAGGCAATGAATTTCGCTGCGGTCCAGCAACTTCCCATCATTTTCCTTGTTGAGAACAACCACTATTCGGAGATGACACCGATTGTTGACATGGTGAAGAACCCGGTGCTGTTCAAGCGGGCCGCGGCGTACGGAATCACGGGCGCGCGGATCGACGGCAATGACCCAATCGCGGTGCGGGACGCCGTGTCGAAAGCAGCCCAGCATGCCCGTGCAGGGAAAGGTCCCGTCCTGCTCGAAGCCATGACGCACCGCATCGTCGGCCATTACATCGGTGACGCCCAGCAATACCGGCCCGCCGGGGAGATCGACGATATCGAGGCGGACGAACCACTCGTGCGGGCCGCCCGAAACCTCCTCCAGGAGAGCGGTGTCACCCAAACCGAGCTCGACGCACTCATTGCGGATGTCAACGACGAAGTCCGCGCGGCTTCTCTCGCCGCGCTCGCGGACCCGGTCGCCGATCCCACCACCGTATTGGAGCACCTCTATGCCTGACACCAAGAACCTCAGCTACGCCGGCGCCGTGAACGAAGCCCTTCGCCAAATCCTCGACGACGACCCCAAGGCGCTGGTGTTCGGAGAAGATGTCGCCGCTCCCGGCGGCGTCTTCGGAGTCACGAAAGGCCTGCAGAAGACTTTCGGTAGGCGGGTATTCGACACTCCGATCTCCGAATCGGCCATTCTCGGTGGCGCGGTCGGATCCGCACTATTCGGAATGCGTCCCATCGTCGAAATCATGTGGGCCGACTTCACCCTCGTCGCCTTCGATCAACTCGTGAACCAGGCCGCCAACGTCCGCTACGTGTCACAGGGAGCGCTCACCGCCCCGATCACGGTCCGCATGCAGCAGGGGAGCGCGCCCGGCGCCTGCGCGCAGCACTCCCAGAGCCTCGAAGCCTTGTTCGCCCACATTCCCGGACTGCAGGTGTGTATGCCCGCAACCCACCAGGATGCGTACGACCTGCTGCTTACCGCGGCCGCATCGCCGGACCCGACCATCGTCATCGAAAACCGCACCCTCTACCACCGGGACAAGCAACCGGTCACCCTTGGCGGACCCGTAGCACCTCTCGGTGGCGCGGTCGTCCGCAGAGAGGGCACCGCTCTGACCGCCGTGACCTGGGGCGCCATGCAATTCCAGGTGCTCGAAGCTGCCGACGCCCTCGCATCCCGAGGAATCGACATCGAGGTGATTGACGCCCGCTGGCTTCGCCCGCTGGACATGGGGCACATCCTGTCCTCGGTTGCGCGCACCCGACGGCTCGCTGTAATCCACGAGGCGCACACCATCGGAGGAGTCGGCGCCGAAATCGTCGCGGCGGTCGCGGCCGCTGGAATCGAGCTCGACCAGCCGCCATTGCGGATCGGTACACCCGATGCCCGCATCCCTGCCGCACCCAGTCTCGCGCAGGCGCTGATCCCCAACGCAGACCGCATCATCCGCGAGATCGACAGCGCATTCGCAGCCCATGCCGCGAAGGTATCGGTATGAACGCGAACCGACCCCGAGGCGCAATGGCCATGCCGGTGTTCGCGCCCCTGTTCTCACCCGGAACGGAATCGGTCACCGTCCGCTGGCTGACCGTCGCCTACCCGACCACCGAGGACATCGCCGCCGTGGTCCTGCCGCGGCCATTGAGCCCGGCCGCCTCGCCCGAGGTGCTGATCTGGGTCGCCGAATTCATCGGCGCTTCCTTCACCGCCGGCGACGGCACCGTCGAGACCAGGCCCGCCTACATGCAGGCCGGAATAAACCTCCGCTGCCGACACGGCGATACCGAGGGAGCCTACGCCATCGGAACCTACGTCGAGGGACTCAACCACGGCATTCTCGGGCGCGAACTCTTCGGCCTGCCCAAGAAGCAATCCCGCAACGTCCACCTGCACGACCACGGCAGGCACCTCGACTTCGCCGTCAGCAATGCCGCCGGCGCCACCTTGATCAGCGGCACGGTCGACCACGCCGCGACACCTCCGGCAGACGAGCGAACCGCTGCCATCGTGCCGGACTGGTTCACCACCCAGTTCACTGCAAAGATCATCCCCAGCGCGGACGGCGCCGGCTTCGATATCAGCCGACTGGTCCGCATCCCGTTCGCCTTCACCGTCACCGGCCCCCTGCGCCAGGGCGAAGCGTCCCTCGAATTCACAGAATCCGGCAGCGACCCGCTGCACATCCTCGCCGTCAAAGGCTCCGTACGCACCACGTACGGGCACGCGCGACTCGACATCGACTACGGCACCTACCTCGACCACCTCGACCCTGCCGACCTTCCCACCTTCGGTGCACCGCACTGGTGAACCCCGCCCTCACCGTCAAGGAAAACTCATGTCTGAGAACACCCTCAGTTCGGCTCCCCCCACCGAACACACCGAAGGCCTGACACCCGAACGCCGCAAGGCCGTCATCGCCGCGTGTATCGGCAACTTCTTGGAATGGTACGAATTCGTCCTCTACGGCTACTTCGCCTCCATTTTCGCGGTGCTCTTCTTCGAGGACAGCGACCCGGCAGTGGCGATGATGATGACCTTCCTGGTCTTCGGAATCAGCTTCGTCGTACGCCCACTCGGCGGAGTGCTCTTCGGCTACATCGGCGACCGCTACGGCCGCAAGATCACCCTCTCGACCATCATCTTGACGATCTCGAGCGCGACCGCACTGATGGCGGTCGTCCCCTCCTACGCCAGCATCGGCATCGCCGCACCGCTGCTCATTCTCCTGCTCCGCTGCCTGCAAGGCCTCTCCGCAGGAGGCGAATGGATGGGCGCCGCAGCCTATGTCGTCGAATCCGCACCACCGAATCGGCGAGCATTCTACGGCAGCTGGCAAACGATCACCATCACGCTGGGCATGTTCACCGCCGCCGCATCATCGCTGATCCTCACCGCCGTTCTCAATGCCGACGATCTCCAATCCTGGGGCTGGCGGATCCCATTCCTGCTGGCATTCCCCCTGGGCATGATCGGTCTCTACATGCGACTCAAGCTGGAAGAGACCGAGGAATTCACCGCGGTCGCCGCGTCCGGCGAGCGCGAGAAGTCCCCACTGATCAGTGCGATCAAGGAAAACTGGCGCTCGATCCTGCTCGTGTGCGGGCTGGTGTGCTCCCCGACGATGTGCACGTACGTCCTTCTGGTCTTCGGACCGACCTTCTTCACCACGGATCTGGGCATGAGCACCGCCTCAGCCCGAGCGGCCGGACTCACCGCCATGCTGATCCTCGTCGTCCTCGTGGTGTTCTTCGCCCGCCTCTGCGACCGCATCGGCCGCCGGCCGTTCGTGCTCTGGGGCGCAGTATGGGTCGTCGTCGCCGCGCCCATCGGATTCCTACTCGTCCACCAACGCAGCTACCTCGCCGTCGTCGCCGGCATCGCATTGATCCTCGTCGGCGACGCGATGATGCTCGCCCCGCAACCGGCACTGTTCTCGGAACTGTTCCCCACCTCCCGCCGCTACAGCGGCCTCGCCATCGGCTACAACCTCGGCGTCGTCCTGTTCGGTGGCCTCGGCCCGCTCGCCGCGACCGCACTCATCACCTACTCCGGGTCGACCTATGCGCCCGCCTGGTATTTGAGTTTCGGGGCAGCGATCAGCCTCATCGCAGCCCTGCTCACCCGGGAGACGCTCGGTGTGTCGCTGCGCACCGGACTCCGCGACACCCCGGTGGTACCCGCATGATCGCCGTGACCCACACGAAGATCCCGGGCCCGGCAGGTGTCGCCGTCGTCGACGACGCCCCCGAATCCGAATCGCCCGGCGAGAACGACGCCGTCCTCGCCCTGAGCGCCGCAGGCCTCAACCGGCACGAATTGTTCCTGGTGAACAACCGCACCGGCACCGAACCCCCACTGATCCTGGGCGCCGACGGCGTCGGCACCGTGACCCAGGTCGGGTCACCCGCCCACGCAGCACTCGTCGGAACCACCGTCCTCATCGACCCCTGCATCGGCTGGCCCGACGACACACAGCTGCCGGAGGTGCCCGAGATCCTCGGCGGCCCCAGGCCCGGCACCTTTGCTCAACGAATCACAGTACCGCTGAATAACATTCACCCAGTGCCTCCGCACCTCACGCGCCACGAGGCCGCCGCCCTCGGGCTGTCCGCATCGACCGCCTACCGGGCATTGTTCACGCGCGGCGGACTCCAACCGAGTGAGCACGTGATGATCACCGGGATCAGCGGTGGCGTCGGACCACTGGCACTGGCGTTCGCCGTGGCCGCCGGCGCCGAAGTCACTGTCATCACCCGCCGACACGACAGCGCCGACCGCGCCCGCCAGCTCGGCGCCGCACACGCGATCGTCGGCGCCGATGACTTCGAGGAGGCACTCACTCGCCGGGCGGACCTTGTCGTGGACAGCGTGGGAGGATCCGTCTTCGGGTCGGCCCTACGCGCCCTCCGGCCCGGCGGACGAGTCGTCACGTTCGGAGCAACGACCGGCGCCGACGTCCCGATCTCCCTACGGGACCTGTTCTTCCGCCAGATCGACATCCGCGGAACCTCGATGGGAAACGCACACGACTTCCGGGCAATGCTCGAGTTCGTCGAACACCACAAGATTCGCCCCGTCATCGACACCGTCTACCCGCTCGCCGCGGCACCGGAGGTGTTCGCCGCCATGGACACAGCCCCGGGCTTCGGCAAGACCGTCTTCGACATCGAAGGAACACCGCGATCATGAAAAATCTCAACCCAGCGGCACTTGCACCGCCCATGGGCAAGTTCAGCCACGCCACCATCGTCCCCGCCGGCCACAGCATTGCGTTCGTGTCCGGTCAGATCGGTGTCGACCACGACGGAGCACTCGTCGGCGACAACGCATTCGTTCAGGCCCGCCAAGCATTCTCGAACCTCGATGTCATCATCCGGGAGCTGGGCGCCACACCGTCCGACATCGTCAAAATGCTCACCCTCGTTGTCGGAGCAGACGGATTCGGTGAATTCGCTCGGGCCCGCGACGACGTCTTCGCACAGTGGTTCCCCGACGGCGTCTACCCGGCGCATTCGGCGGCGACCGTGTCGGCGCTGGCCGCCCCAGGGCTGCTGGTGGAAATCGAAGCCGTCGTCGCGGTCCCGCAATGACCCCGGAACAGTTCCGCGGCCTCTTCCCCGCGCTCGGTCAGTGGGCGTGGCTCGACACCCCCGGCGCACCGCCTGGTGCCGCACCCGTCACGGAAGTACTTCGCTCCACCCTCGACGACTGGGCGTCCGGACTGTTCGCCTGGTCGGACTGGGACCACGCCGCAGACCGTGCCCGCACCGAGTTCGCGTCCTACGCAGCGGTACCACCGTCGCACGTCAGTAGCCTCGGATCGTTGTCCGAGGCGTTCACCACCGTGCTGTCCGGTGTCCAGCAGGGCAACATCGTCGTTGCTGCCGACGAATTCCGCAGCGTCCTCTTCCCCGCGATGGCACGGGGACGTGCAGAGGGTGTCGAAGTTCGGGTGGTCGAGCGGACGCCCGGGCGATCCCGCACCGAAGACCTGCTCGCGGCAATCGACCGATCCACGGCGCTCGTCGCGGCCAGCGAGGTCATCACCCTCGACGGTGAACGCGTGGACATCGAGCAGCTTGCTGATGCCGCACACGCCGTCGGTGCGCAGTTCTTCGCGAATCTCACTCAGACGATGGGTGTCCTCCGGACGGACCTGTCGAAGCTGGGCGCCGACTTCACGGCCGTTCACGGCTACAAGTGGATGCTCTGCCCGCGGGGAACAACATGGCTCATCGGCGACCCCACCGGCAACTGGAACCCCGAGCCGTTAGCGCCGAGCTGGAAAACCACGGGGCCACCCGAGCACTACTTCGGCGGCCGCTACCACGAAGCGCAGGACGCCACCCGCTGGAACACCTCACCCGCTTGGTTCTCCTGGATCGGGGCCCGCGCCGCCCTGGAACTCCTGACCCAGCTGCCGGCCCGCGATGTCGCAGACCACTGCCTGCACCTCGCCGATCGCTTCACCGCGGAAGCCACCGAACTGGGCTTCCGCTCCCGCAACAACGGAGCCCGATCGCACATCGTCACCATCGATCCGCCCGCGGGCATCACACTTCAACCGGCGTCGCTCACCACGCAGCAGGTCAAAGCCACACTCAGCGACGGCGGATTCCGCGCCGGATTCCACTACTTCAACAACATCGACGACGTCGATGCGGCTCTACAAGTACTGCGCAGCAGCATCACCGGACACGAACAGGGGTAGGAGACGTGAACACGAACACCGTCGCGTTGGTGACCGGTGCCGGCTCGGGCATCGGAGCAGCAACGACCCTGCGACTCCTCGACGATGGCCGCCAAGTGGTGGCCATCGATCGCGATGAAGAAGCCCTCCATGCCCACTGGAACGACGAACCCGCGGTGCTTCTCACCCCTCTGGATATCACCGACGAGACACAGGTAGAGAAATGCTTCGAGGACCTTGCATCCCGAGGTGCGATCCCCGACCGGGTTGTCAACGCCGCAGGCATCTATCGAAGTGGGTCCGTCGGGATGACCAGCCCCGATGACGTCGATTTGCTATGGCGGGTCAACGTCCACGGAACCTACCTCGTCACCGCCCACGCAACCAGACACATGACGCGCGGAGCCATAGTGAACATTTCCTCCACCGCAGCCTTCCTCGCCACCGAAACGAACTGGGCCTACGGAACCACCAAAGGCGCGATCAACTCCCTCACCTCGGGACTGGCCGTCTCCCTCGCACCGCGCAACATCCGGGTCAACGCTGTCGCGCCAGGACCGATCGCCACCCCCATGGCCGACGTCGCCACCCGCGACCCCGCATACGCCGAGCGGATGCACGATCGGGTCGCCCGGCCTACGAGGGGAACACCCGAGGACATAGCCGACGCTGCCGCGTTCCTCCTATCCGACCGGGCACGCTGGATCACGGGACAGACCCTGGTCGTCGACGGCGGTCTGACGGTAGTGCGATGACGAAAGGAATTGCGCTCGTCACCGGCGCGGCCCGAGGGATCGGCCGACACATCGCGTGCACCCTCGCCCGCGACGGATACGCGATCGCCGTGGTCGACATCAACTTCGACGGATACCGGGAGTTCCGCGACGAGAACGAACACGGATCGGTCCTCGACGAACTGCACGACCTGAACGCCGACGTCCTGGCCGTCGAAGCGGACACCACCGATGCCGCAGCACTGCAAGAGTGCACCTCGGCCATCATCGACCGATGGGGCGCACTGAATGCCCTCGTGTGCAACGCCGGGGGCGGGACCGGGCCCCTAGACGGGAATCGCGCCTCCGCAATAGATCTCGACGACCTCCACATCGTTCTGCGGAGAAACCTGATCGGAACAATCGCTACCGTCACCGCCACATTACCGGCGCTGACCCTTGGCAGCGACGGATCCATCATCACCATGTCCTCGCTGAACGGTGTCGAACCCACATCCGACGGCAGCTATGCCCACTACGGAATTGCGAAAGCGGCCGTAGCGCACTACACCCGATACCTCGCGAAGGACCTGGCACCCCGCGGCATACGCGCGAACTGCGTGGCCCCGGGAATCATTGCAACCGGCCGGCTGACCCAGCGGATGCGCGAAGCCCCGCAGGCGAATGCCGACCTGAAATCGCAGCTGACCCGCGTCGGGTCACCCAACGACATTGCAGGACTGGTCCGCTATCTCGCCTCACCTGAGTCCGTCTACATGACCGGTCAGGTACTCAGAATCGACGGGGGAGTATGAACTAGACTTCGACGACCGAAGCGAAGCGGTGTGGATCAAACCCGTCGAGTAACAGGGATACAGGGACCGGATTCGCGTAGGTGCGTGCGTTACGGAACGGGCAGATACCCACGCTGCCGCACTGGCCATCCGCGGTGAAGATCTGGCCAACTACGGCCCTATCGCGACGCGACGAGGCATGGGATGCCATCGCACGGCGGCTTCAAAGCGAGGGGTCGGAACGCTGGGTCTCTCGACTCCTCGAAGTCGACAACATCCGGTACGCCACACTCCTCCCCCGGGATATCTGTCGGAGTCGTCCCTGAGAGCCGACCCGTGCGCCGACTTCTCGCGACCACATTGCACGCGGACCGGGCCAGTGGCGCATTGTCCACGCTGGTGGCCTCCGCTGACTGGCGGAGGCCACCACCGCACGATCGGTTCGGTGAGATTCAGATCGCGGCGGACCCACCGTCCACCGGTAGCGTCACGCCCGTGATGAACCGGGCCTCGTCCGAGGCGAGGAACAGCAGTGCATTGGAGACGTCGGCAGGCTCGACCCAAGGCTCGGGTAGCGCCAGCAGGGTCGACGATGCCTCCGCGAATTCCTCGAAGGTCGGGTTCTCGCGGTCGGGGCGGAAGAGTTTCCAAACGGCGTCGTTCTGGATCATGTCGGTGTTGCAGTTCGTGGGTGCCACGACATTCACGCGGATGGAATGCGGTGCAAGTTCCATGGTGAGTGTGCGCATGAGTCCGATGACGCCGTGTTTGGACGCCACATAGTGGCCGAATCGGGCGAACCCCTTGACGCCGGCGTCCGATGAGGTGATGACGACGGAGCCGCCGCGGCGACCGTCGACGATGTGTGGGACGGCTGCCTTGCAGGTGTTGAAGACGCCGGTGAGGTTGACGTCGATGACGTCGCGCCAGTCGTCGACGGGGATATCGGGGACCTCGACACCGAACTGGAAGATCCCTGCGTTCGCTGCAACGATGTCGAGTCGGCCGAGTTCGGCGACGGCGGAGGAGAGCCCGGCCTCGAGGGCAGTGAAATCACGAACGTCCGCTGTATAGGCGATGATTCGGCGTCCGTGCTTTTCGACGAGCCGGACTGTCTCGGCGAGGTCCTCTTCGGTGGCGGCGGGGTAGAAGTTGGTGGTTCGGCCGACCTCTCCGCAGATGTCGACGGCGATGATGTCCGCGCCTTCTTCGGCCAGGCGTTCTGCGTGACTGCGGCCTTGGCCGCGGGCGGCGCCGGTAATGAAGGCAACCTTGTCTGCTAGTCGTCCGGTCATGGTGCTCCAATCATGCTGTGATGCTGAACAATTCGATATCGGATTTCAGATGTCAGTGGGTGGGTTCGTGGTTGACGGCCAGTTCAGCCATGTGTGACCACTGCGAGCTGGCGACCTCGGTGTGAATGATGAGTGGTGTTTCGGCGAGTGTCGGTCGTATCGATTCCAGGCCTTGCCGGAAGTGGTCGGATGCGACGTGGGTCTCGCCGGCGTGCGTATCGCGGAAGGCTTCGACGAGGACGTACTCGTCGTCGCGGTCGATGCTGCGCGACCACTCGAACCAGAGGTTGCCTTCTTCGTTGCGGGTGTCGGCGGTGAAGGCACGGGTGATCGATGGCCAGCTGTCTTGGAATTGTGGGAGAACGTTGAATTTGACAACGATGAGGATCATCGCCGTTCCTCGTTTCGATTCGTAGGAACCTGAAGACGGCGCGCCGCGTACCTCGGTGCGTAGATGAACCTCGAGGGAGGCGCGTCAGGAAGGGGAGTATTCGTAGGAGACCTTGTGCATCTTCAGCTCCATGAAGGTCTCGTACTCTCGGACGCCCCCGATGTCGGGGAGGCGTCGGTGCAGCAGTTCGTTGAGGTGGTCGTTGTCCCGGCACACCAGCTGGACGTAGATGTCGGCGCGGCCGATGCACGATGACACGTAGGTTGCTTCCTGCCAGGTGGTGAGTGTGTCGACGACATGGTCCTGTTTGCCGGGTTCGACCCGGAGCAGCAGGAATGCGAGCACCCGGTAGCCCAGGCGGAAGGGGTCTGCGATGGCGACGACGTTCAACACTCCGGATTCTTGCATGCGGCCGAGGCGGATGCGGACCGTGCCTTCGGAGACGCCTAGTTCGCGTGCGATCTGGCGGTACGGCATCCGCCCGTCCTCCTGCAGTAGCCGGAGGATCCCACGGTCCACGTCGTCGAGGCCTTCCGGCGGAAGTGCCTGCGAGGCTACGGATGGTTCATGGTTTCCGTTCAACGTCACTTTGCGCACCCCGTCAGTCTATTCGTTACGCAAACCGGAATGGTGCTCCTCGTACGACTGATTTCGCGTCAACCTCGGGTTGTGGCCGTGAACTCATCGTCGGGAACCAGCACTGCCCGTCCCCGGACGGCACCGTGGTGCAGATCGTCGAGTGCCTGCTGGAAGTCGGAGAAGCGGTACTTCACCGTGTGCAGGTGTACTCGTCCCTGCGCGGCGAGGGCCATCAGTTCGACCAGGTCGTTGTAGGTGCCGACGAGGTTGCCGATGAAATTGATCTCGGTGCTGATGATGTCGATGGTCGGGATCTCGAGGGTGCCGCCGTAACCGATGACGTAGTAGTTGCCCGCTCGGCGGAGCATCCCGACGCCCGACGCCAGGGCGGAGCCCTCGCCAACGAAATCGAGCACAGCCTCGGCGCCGTCGCCGTCGGTCAGGGCGAGCACCTGCTCCGCTTCGGTTCCGTCTGCGACGACGGTGGCGTCCGCGCCGACTTCCTTGGCGAGTTCGAGCGCCGGTGCCGACTGGTCGACGACGATGATCCGGGCGGAGGTGAGGGCTTCGAGCACCTGGATGCCGATGTGCCCGAGGCCACCGGCTCCGATCACGACGACGTTGTGGCCGGGGCGGAGGTGCTCCGCGGCCTTGCGTGCCGCGTGGTATGCGGTGAGGCCCGCGTCCGCGAGAGCCGCGACATCCGCCGGTTCGAGTGACGGGGCGAGCTTGACGACGCTTCGTGCGGAGGTGCGGAGATATTCGGCCATGCCGCCCTCGACGTCGATACCGGGGAACTCGGAGTCGGTGCAGTGCACGTCGTCCCCGCGGCGGCATGCCAGACAGAGGCCGCAGGTGGCGAGGGGATGCAGGATCACCGAGTCGCCGACCGCCACGTTCGTGACGGCGGAACCGATCTCGGTGACGGTGCCGGCGTTCTCGTGTCCGATTGTGTAGGGCAGGGCGACGCCGCTCTTGGTTTGCCATTGGCCCTCGATGATGTGCAGGTCGGTGCGGCACACTCCGGCGCCGCGGACCTTGACGATGACGTCGAAGGGGCCTTTCACGACGGGTTCCGGAACGTCGTCGAGGGACGGTGTGCGGTCGTACTCGTGTACGCGGATCGCTTTCATGGTGTTGTGACTCCTCGTATTTTTGGGTTGGGGAGAGTTCAGATATGTTCGGAATTCACGGTTTCCGATTCTGCGGTTGCGGGTTTCGATGTGCGGGTCCGTGGACCGCGGGTGGGGGTTCGTCCTTGACACGCCACTCGATGCGTTGTCGTTCCTGCACTCGCTGGCGGTAGTACCAGAGCACGCAGGCGAATAGCAGGATCCCGACGCCGGCGATTGTTTCGCTGATCCCGCCGTAGCCGGTCAGGCTCGGGTTGGAGATGCCGATCACGATCGCGAACGCATTGACGGCGAAGAGTAGGCAGGCGATCGGGACCCAGTAGTGGGGGAGTTTCAGTGGGCGGTGCAGGTGTGGTTGGTCGCGGCGAAGGAGGACGAATGCGCCGACGGCGAGAGTGACGGCGGTGAGGTAGCCGAGATTGCTGGCGAGCAGGATGGCGATGGGTTCGCCGAGCACGATCAGCACGGTGATGTTGATCAGCATGTCGGTGGTCAGGGCGCGACCGGGAACGCCGTACTTGTTGAGCACGCCCAATTGTTTGATGGTTCCGCCGGATCGTGAGATGCCGTAGAGGGAGCGGCCGCCGTCGGCGGTGGCTGTCATCATGGCGATGATGAAGGCGGCCATGACGGGGAGTTGGCCGAGCCAGGAGTAGCCGCCGAGTATGCGGTCGAACGCGAGGCCGATGTAGTTCACTGGGTTCAGGCCGATCGTTTCCTCGCCGAGGGCGCCGACGACGACGTAGGGGACGACGATGTACAGCCCGAGGATGAAGGCGGCCGAGATGCGCAGCGCTCTTGCCGTGTCCCTGACGGGGTTCTTGTATTCGGCGGCGAAGCTGGCGCACACCTCGGTTCCGTAGGTGGTCCAAGCGGTGATGTAGAACCAGACCACAACTTCCTTCCATCCGAAGGGGGAACTGGCGCCTGTCCAACTGATTCGGCTGATGTCGAAGTCGGAACCGGAGGCCACGAAGGGGCCGACCGTGAGTACCAGCAATCCTATGACCAGGAGGATGCCGGTCACCTTGGCGGCGCCGGCGGCGAGTTTGACGCCGAAGTAGTTCAGTGCCCAGGCGGTGAAGATCGCGCCGATGGCGATCAGGTACGGCAGGCCGAGTTCGTGGCCGATCGGAAGTTGAAGTGCGATGTGCGAGTCGGGAAAGAAGGCCTGTTCGATCAGGGTGCCGAGGACGACGCCCTCGACGGACAGGGACAGCGACCAGCCCATCCAGTAGCCGAACGCGGCGATGGCGCCGAGCGGCGCGAAGTGCCGTTTCCATCCTTCGTAGGCATAGACTGAGATGCCGCCGGACCGGTTGGGGAACATGGCGGCCATCTCGGCGAACAGGTTGTTCTGCAGGAAGGCGAGTGCGCAGGCGACGCCCCAGATGGCGATGGCGGTCCATCCGCCGATCGCACCGACCGTGTAGCCCAGGGTCAGGAAGAGGCCGATCGGCATGTTGAGTGCGAAGACGAATCCGTCGCGCCACGTGAGTGTGCGCAGCATGGATCCGGCCTCGTCGGTGTCGTGTTGTGGGGGAATCGTTGTGCGTGGTTCTTTCGCTGAACTCATCGGACGTGTCCTCGACAGTGTCGGCGAGTCGGGTGAATGGCGTCAGAGGTCAGCCAGTTCCCACTCGGGGATTTCGGATGTGTGGGTACCGGCCGCGGCCCATTTCCGGCATTTGAGAACCAACCGCAGTTGGTCGACGACGCACGCGCCGACGAATTTATCGTCGCGTGAGTAGAGCGCCCCCAGGTCCTCGGTGCCGCGGGACAGGAATCGGACGGTGTCGTGCCCGGTGGTGTCTCCGATGATGCTGATGCGCTTGCCGAACTGATCGGACCAGACGAACGGGGCTGCTTCGACCGTGCGAATACCGTTGTCGAGGAGGTTGTGTGCGACAGTTCGTGCCTGTTCGCCTGCCGAGGTCCAGTGTTCGTGCCGATGTGGTGTCCCGTTGGTGTCGCGCCAGGCGCAGACATCGCCGGCGGCCCAGATGTGTGGTGCGGCTCGGCCCGTCCGGTCGCATACCAGGCCGGCGGGCCCGAGTTCGAGTCCGGAATCGGTGAGCCAGTCGGTGTTCGGTATTGCGCCGACTCCGACGATGACTGTGTCGCAGCGGATCAGTGTTCCGTTGTCGAGCGTAATGCTCTCGACGTGGGCGGTTCCGTCGATCGATGCAACGGATCGTCCGCACGTCAGTGTGATGCCGTGGGTGCCGGCAAGGGCGGAGAGCGCAGGCGCGACGTCGGTGCCGACGTTGCGGGAGAGGGGGATCTCTGCAGCCTCGACGATGGTGACCTGGGTGCCGCGGGACCGTGCGGCTGAGGCGACCTCGAGTCCGATGAACCCGCCGCCGACGACCACGACATGTTTCGCGTCGGCCAGGGCGTCGCGGATCCGGAGGGCGTCGTCAATGGTTCGGAGGGTGAACACACCCGTGGGTGTGTTGGTGAAAGGGTTTCGCGCCCGGGCACCGGTCGCGATTACGAGATCGTCGAAGTGCAGTGTGCTGGAGTCGGTATAGATGGTCCGGTCGGTGATGTCGAGGCGTGTTGCGCGTTCGCCCAGCCTCAGCTCGACCCCGTTCTCGTCGAACCAGGCGCGGTCCAGATAGCCGAGAGTGTTCGCGTCAGCGTCGCCGGTGAGGACGGACTTGGACAGCGGCGGACGATCGTATGGAAGGTGGACTTCGTCACCGACGAGGGTTATGGCACCGTCGAACCCCCGGCTCCGTAGCGTCTTCACTACCTGCACGCCCGCCAGCGATCCACCGACGACTGTCACGGCGCGCATCAGTGGGTCCCCTCCATCGACAGCGCTGAGGCGGGGCATGACCGCACCGCTTCCTCGACGACGGGTACGTCGTCGTCAGGGATGTGGGTCTGCAGGATTTCGGCCTTCCCTTCGTCAGACAGATCGAATACATCGGGGGAGGCGACGACGCAGTTCGCGTAGCCTTGGCATCTGTGTAGGTCAACTGAGAGTTTCACCATCGTGCGGTCTTTCGTCCAAGGGGGGAGGGGTTCAGGACGACAACGCGGACAGCGTCGTCTTCATGAAGGCTTGCAGCGGACTCTCGCTGTCGAGCATCAGGCGTCCCGTGGGGACGCGGCCCGAGCGGTACCCGATCTGCTGGATGTCGGTCGCACGTTTGTCCTCGATCAGGGTCTGATCCCACATCTCGAGCCATTCCTTGACGACGACGGGGTCCGCGCCGGGCTTGGCGTACATGTCCACGAATGCCCAGCATTTCTCGGGGGCGATGGGCTGTACGCTCCCGATGAAGCCGACATAGTCGTCGAGTGCGAAGAATGACGACGGAAATGTGAATGCGAATCGGAATCCCTTGAGGCCGGCAGGATCGACGTTGCCGGGGAGCCACTTGATCGGGCCGTTGTGCCAGATGGTGTTCTCGCCAGAGTCGACGTCATAGTCGTCGGGATTTGTGTGGTAGGTCTTCCCGAAGCTCGACTTGTGCAGTGTCGGGCAGTGGTAACACTCGACCGCGTTCTCCGCCCACACCTTCCAGTTGCATTCCATGTCGTACTCGTAGCGGATCTGGAACTCGTACTCACGCAGGTCGGTATTGAGTTCGTCGGTGCGGTCCCGGATGTCCGCGGTCACGGATGCCAGCGGCGGTGCTGCGGGATCCGGGTTCACGAAGATCCACTGATCCCATCGTTCGACCGACACGGGCTCGAGCGAGATCGTCGAACACTCGAAATTCATCTCACGCTGAGACCGGGGCGCTGTCTTGAGTTTCCCGTCCAGCCCGTAGGTCCAGCCGTGGTACGGGCACTGCAGTAGTGGTTTGTTCCCGTTCTCTTCGGCGATCGAATGCATTCGGTGCCGGCAAACGTTGACGAAACCTCTGAGTCTGCCGTCCTTTCCGTGTGTGACGATGATCGGTGTGGAACCGGCCTTGGTTACCGCGTAATCGCCTGGCTTCGCGACCGCCGATTCGTGGCACGCGTACTGCCACGACCTGGCGAAGATCTTTTCCTGTTCGAGGGCGTACATCTCGGGTGCGTAGTAGAACGACGCAGGCAGTGTCGCTCCCTCGTCGAGTCCGGCGAGGATTTCCTCATCCGCCGGTAGTCCATACTTCTCGCGCACGTCGGCCATTTGCAGCATCGATTGCTCATCCCTTCAACTGATCGCTCATCTGCGTGTAACCCACATCACAGCAGCTTGCGTAACAGCATGCGGCCTGAATTACGCAAAGTCAAGCAGAGCGCATTGTTGGTTACGCAAAGCGTATTCAGGAAGATGTGGTGGCCTACCTCAGGTCATGAGGTGTGGGTTGCAGCGACAGGGCACGGAGCCTTCGCTGGTCGCCGCCGGGTATCTGGTTCGGGCGTCTCAAAGAATGGGCGTTATTCCGGTTCGAACCGGTGGATGCCGAACCTGCGTTCCGTCCGCAAAATGCATACCTTGTGATCCATCGACACCACGAAAACTTCTGTCACGCAATCAATTAGAGAGATCAGGTCAGCCGATATCCTTGGGAGGAGCGGAATCGGCAGTACGAACCTGATCACCGACTACCGGTGTTGCAGACGAGTGCGCGCGTAGTTGCTCTAGGCATGGAGCAGAGACGGCGTTCATCGACTGGACCGTTGCTCGCGCTGGGGTGCGGAGCGCGACCCGTTGTTCGATCTGGCTGCGCCGCGTGCTCGGTCGATGTTCCGGCTCCGGGGAGTTGGTATTCGCGTCGAGCGGGTGGGCGGAAGGTTGATGCGTTGGTGAATCTGCTGGTTCTGGCGGGCGCCGCGTCCGGCGGGGCGTTTGTTGGCGGTGGGGTCGTGGTGGGGTGACGGCGACTGTGGGTGAGCGGTTGCTGGTCGAGGATGTCGTCGACCAGCAGATCGAGATCACGGTGTGGGGTAATGATGCGACGCTGGATGGTCTGCTCGTCCAGGTGACTCGCGTCCTGATGACCACGAAGCAACGTCGACGGCACGCTACTGACGTTCGGCTATACGCTGGTTGCGCCCCGTAACAGGTCCGTGGCCCGCGCGGCGACCGGCGCGTCGACGAACTCTCCGTTCGGCATGCGCAGTGCGGCGTGCCCGGCTTCTTCGAATGCGAGTAGGACACGGCGCGCCCAGTCAAGTTGGTCGGGCGAGGGGGTGAATACCCGGTGGATCGCGCGCAACTGGACGGGGTGGATCGCCGACTTCCCGAAGAAGCAGAGGTCTCTGGAGGGTTCGGCTTCGGCTGTGAGGGCGGCGTCGTCGTCGAGTTGGGTGAATACGCTGTCGAGCGGTGGCGCAAGTCCGGCTGCGCGGGCGGCGAGCACGATGTGGGAGCGGGCATGCTGCAAGGGGGCGGCGCCGTCCGCGACCCGTAGGTCCCGGTACCAGTCCACCCCACCCATGGCGAGGTAGGTGCATCCGGGTGTGCGGGCGATGTCGGCGGCAGCGAGGACTCCGCGTGCGGTTTCGATGGCGCAGATCAGGGGGACGTCGGGGCACCGCTGGGTCACCGGCCGCGGTCGCTCCGACGGCGTCGAGGTCGGATTCACAGTCGGTGGATCGAACGGCGTTGACGCGTACCCACGCCGGCGTGGTGGCGGTGGCTGTGGCGACGATGCGGCGTGCATCGGCTTTGTGCTGGGTGGGCACCGCGTCCCCGAGGTCGAGGATGACGGCGTCGGCGCCCGGGCCTGTCGGATTCCCGGGCGAGTGATCGGCGCCAGGCGGCGTGAGGCCACCCGCGGCTGCGTTCCACGGCCGACCCCGCGCCCTGTTCAGGCGCACGGTCGGTGGGGTACTTCGGGTCGGACAGGATCGACGGCGCCGTCGATCTCGGGCGGTCCTGACTACGCGAAGGCATTGGCAGAAATCGAATCGGCTAGAACAGCCTTCTCGCACTGTGTAGAGCATCATTCAAAGTCGCTGCACTCACCGATGTACTGCATGCCGACATGCATCAAGACACCGGGCAAGCTCAGCGAGTTGCGCGACGATGCAGATGTCACCCGTCAGCTCTGCCGATGGGCATACGGAGGAGTGGGCGCGGGCGAGGGTCGCGATCGACCTGTCGGTCGTACCGGACCTCTGCGCACCGTCGACTTGGTCGGCGGTGTCGGTATCGCGTCATCGCCCTGCAAGCTTGCGTCGGCGGACAATGGATCTTGACGCAATCGCGAGGCTTCACTCTTCCGAAGGAGCACCGATGACTGACACCGTTGTCGACGCCGTAGCAGCCCTCCATGTGACCGAGTACTGGGTGGTCGAAGTCGACCGCCACGACGGGACGTGTTGCACGTTCGGGCCGTTCACCGCCGACGCAGCCTGGGCCAGATTGGAACACCGGACCGCGCCCACCAGGTTCGCCGCCGTAGTTGGGAAGCGATGAGCACCAAGGACGGCGGCGAGGGCATCATCCGCATCATCTACCGACCGCCATCCCGACGTAATGAAGATGGTCTTATCCGCTGGTGGTGTCGCCAAATCTCGGTGAGGAGTCGTTGACCGCGGATACGGGTGCCGGAATTGAGGAGGAGCGGTTCCGGAATCTCCCCACTCGATCGGGGTGAGGTGGACCGTCTCTCGTTTCGAGATCTTCTCCCCTGCGTCGCCGGCGCAGCTTCACGATTTTTGTTGATAGCGCTGGTCAGAAGTGGTCGGATACTGGCGAGAGTCTGTGAAGAAGATCGAGGTTTTCCTTGAGGACAAGTGGTTCATTGGAAGGGCGGGGATTGGTCGCGGTTGCTCCGAGACCGGACATGCGCGTCGAATGGCAGGTCTGGGAGCAGAATTTAGTGCAGGAACTCTCGCCGATACGCCATCCGCGAATGCCGACTCTCCTTCAGCCTGCCATTCCATCCACCCGATCGCGGAGCTGAAATAACAACGGCGCTCTTCTGGCGGTCGTCAGTGAGCAGCGTTGTACGCGTCCGCGATCTCGGTGGGAATTCGCCCGCGGACCCCGATGTCATAGCCCTGTTCCTGAGCCCATTCCCGTACTGCCCTCATATGGTCACGGTCCCGCCGCGCAGGTTTCCGCTTGACCTCATCAGCCGATGTGAGTGTGCCTGCGGATCGATTCTTGCGGCCACCCACTTTCGTGGCGTGATCGATGTAGTGATCGAGTTTCTTGTGGAACTCTTTCGCATTCTTCGCTGACAAGTCGATCTCGTAGTCGATTCCATTTACGGAGAAGCCGATCGTTTCGCCCTTTCCCTCCACGATGGGGGTTCCGTCGATATCGTCGACGTGTTCGACAACTATTTGGCGCGCCATTCCAACTCCTTCGTCCCTTTCATGCACCCACTCTACGTCCATTGCACAATGCTCGCCTCAGCCAAAATGCTGTGCTCGACACGCATGCATCGAAAATGATAAGTCGGACGGAAATTCTTGGCGGAAAGAACCTCCGTTGCAGTCGGCGGCACGGAGGGGAGAAGGACATGGCACGGGGTGACGAAACCTCACGATATGGATTTGCTGCTTGTTGTTCTCTCGTCAGATCCCCGCAGGGTGTTGTGTCTGGAGGTTGTGGACGGAGATGCAGCCGTCCGCGGCGGCAACATCGTTGGGCGCCCTTCCTCGACGGTTCTGTTCCGTCACGGCATTTTGTTCGATGCAGTGAAAAAGCTTTCAGGACTTCATGTTCGAATGTACGAGAGCTACCGCGGGGCGGACGCGCATGCGATCTTGGACGCCCTCGACAAGGAGAACCACCTCGATACCCCGTGGTTCACCCCGGCGCGGTGGCTGGAGGGCCACGGGGTCGACTTCTAGCTATGTGACCAGTCGGGGACAGGCGGCGGTACGAGCCGCCGCCGATCCGCTGGACCGACCGGGCAACAAGGGTGCGTGCCCCGTCCTTTGCCCGGAATAGCCTCGCAGCGTGAACGAGCCACGAGACCGAGGTTGTCAGCCGTTGGCGTGGAAGGGGGCGCCCTGTCCGCGGCGCCGTGGGGTGGGGCGGCGGAGGAGGACCTCAAGGGCGGCGGTGCCGCCGAGCAGCAGCATGAGCAGTGCTTTGTGGGTGTTCACGGGATTCCTTCCTACCGGGCGGACATCGGTGCTGTGCCGGTGGTGCTGGTCGAGTGGCGGTCGGCGAATAGGGCCGCAATCCGGGTTTTGATCTCCTCGGTACTGATCGAGGTGCTGTGGAGGCCGGGTCGTGGAGAGGTGGTAGAAGTATTCGGTGCGCTCATCGAAGGGTCGCACTTCCTTCCTGTACGGGAAAACTGGTGTCGAGTAGGGCTTTCGATCATTGCGGCCGCCCCTTCGATGGCCGTCACGGCGAGCCCAGGGTGGTGTTACAGGCCGACGACGTGTTCGAGGGCGTCGAGTTCGGGGTCGAGGTGGTCGAGCATCGGGTGCAGGTTCGGGATGGTGCGCCGACAGCCGGTCAACCCGAAGACGAGTTGGTCGTCGCTGCTGGTGCAGGTGATGTTCAGGGCTTGTCCGGTGACCGGGATCGACAGTGGGTAGAGGGAGTCGAGGCGGGCGCCGTTCCAATACAGCGGGGTGTCGGGTCCGGCGACGTTGGAGATCACCAGGTTGAACGGCGGCCGCTGCGGTCCCCGCCGGCCGAGGAGCATCTCGATGCCAAGGGGGGCGGCGCCGAGGGCGCTCATCGCCAGTACTTGGGCGGGGCTCATCGCGTGCAGGGCGTGTTTGCCTTCGCGCATGCAGGTGCGCACGGTGTCGAGGCGGTGGGCGGGGTCGGGTAGGTGGGTGGCGAGGTTGCACATCAGGACCCCGATCCGGTTCCCGCTCGGGGATTCCGGGTCGGTGTCGGAGATGTTGGGGCGCAGGGACACCGGGACCATCGCGATCAGAGGCTCGGCGGGCAACGCACCGAGATCGTGCAGGTAGCTGCGCAGTGCTCCGGCGGACATCGTCAGGATGATGTCGTTGACGGTGGCGTCGGCGTGCTTGGCGAGTAGCCGGATCCGTTCGAGCGGCCAGGTCCGGGCGGCGAAGTGCCGGGCGCCCCCGATTGCGACGTTGAACATCGTGTGCGGTGCCCGTGTCGACAGCGGTCCGCCCTCGGCGCGCAGGGCGCGGTCCACGGTGCCGGCAAGCGCCGGTGCCAGGCCGGCGACCTCCCCGGCCGCGCCGCGGGCGCCGCGCAGGACCTGGCCCGGTAGGCCTCGCAGGTTGGTCGGCGTCGATGGTGGTGGCGCTGTCCGGGCCTGGTCGGTCGTCGTCGCGGGTGCGGCGGGTTGCCAGGGGGCGGGCATATTTCTGCGGGTGGGGTCCGCGCTCATGCTGCGGCGCAGCAGGTTCATCGCGGAGGCTCCGTCGGCGAGGGCATGGTGGATCTTGGTGTAGACCGCGTAGCGGCCGTCGGTGAGGCCTTCGATCAGGTGCATCTCCCACAGCGGGCGGCTGCGGTCGAGTGGGGTGCCGTGCAGCCTCGACACCAATGTCATCAGTTCGGGCATGCCGCCCGGGCGGGGGAGGGCGTTGCGGTGTACGTGATAGTCGACGTCGACGTTGGTCGCGGTGTCCCAACCCCACTGTCCCAGGGTGGTCACCGATCGGCGGGCCCGCTTGCGGAACAGCGGGGCCACCTCGTCCGAGGCAGCCGCCGTCTCGAACATCGCCCCCATTTCGGCCGCGTCGGCCCCGTCCGGTGGAGTGAAGATCGCCAGGCCGCCGACGTGCATCGGATGCGCACGGGATTCGCCGAGGAGGAACAGCGAATCGGTCGGCGACATCGGCAGCAGCATGGGAGGTGTCCTTCCGTCTGTCCGGATCGAGTATCCGCACTGCCACTGCGGGTACTTCCGGGGCTGAGCGTTCAGCTCCGGGTAATCGGGTCGTAAGATAACGGTTAGGTGTGGTTCATGTCACAAACCGGCATCCCTGTTTAGTTGTACAGGACGAGCGGGCGACCGCGCGAGGCCGAAAGTCCCGGATGGGATAAGTCGGACAATTCGCCGGTCAAGTTCGGCATCCGTCGACCGCATTGGTGTGTAGGAATCGGGCATTCCGCTAGGTGGTGCCTGCGCTGGCAATACGTAGGATCATCGCCGCTGTACCACTTCGCGCGGCGGGTCGAGCGTTGTTTGTGGCCGCGGATCACAGGGTGGCGGAGGTGTAGCGATGGCCACCGGCATCCGCTCTGAACCGTGCGAGAAGAAGCGTATCGTCCAGTGTGAACTAGATCACACTGCATTGTCTGGCGCCCGGCCGCAGAACCTGGCCGAGGAGACCGATCAGTGGTTTGGCCGTCCGCCAGGGCAGGGTTGCGTCCATGACAATGGTGTACGAGCCGGATCAGGACGTCACCGGCGTGTCCAAGCCGGAAAGTAGGCGGTCATCACGTGATTCTTCGAGAGAGCTACCAACACTCGACTCGACGAAAGAGCACGCGATGGCCACTACCCACGATATCGACCTGCACCAGTTCCTGTTCGGCGGCCTCCTCGGCGCAGCCGTCGGGGGTGGTCGCAGGCTCCGCGAGGTCGCCCACCGAATCACGCCCGAATGCGCGTCGAACGATCGCCTCACCGAGGCCAGCCCTGACCTGCTGCGGAGCTTGTTGTCCACCTTCATTGAGGCGCTCATGGGCGCCGAGGCCGACACCCTGTGCGGTGCCGGCTACGGCGAACGCTCCGAGGACCGCACCAACAGCCGCAACGGGTACCGACACCGCGACTTCGACACCCGCGCCGGCACTCTCGATATTGCGATCCCCAAGCTGCGTCAGGGTTCGTATTTCCCAGAGTGGTTGCTCCAGCGCCGCAAGCGTGCCGAGCGTGCGCTGACCTCGGTGGTGGCACCTGCTACCTGCTCGGCGCCTCCGCCCGCCGGATGGAGAAACTCGTCGATTCCCTCGGAATCACCTCGCTGTCGAAGTCGCAGGTCAGCGTAATGGCCAAGGACCTTGACGCCCAGGTCGAGGCATTCCGCAGCCGTTCAAATAGGCGAGGTTGAGCGTAGGGGAGGGAGGAGTACCCGGATCTCGGTCGCGTCGAGGGCCTCTCGCGCTCGCAAAACAGCTACTCGGGGGTCATCCGCATACGCACGAGCATGTCCGAACCGTGAATTCGAAGCGCGCAGTGGCTCCAACCTGGCACCAGCAGCGCGGTACAGCTCCACCTCGCGCACACCCTCGCGGAGCCGAGCCGCCTCGAGGCCGCTTATCGACTCGAGCGTGCAGTCCATCTCGCTTGACGCGAACCAGATTGCCTCGTACCTGGGTGGTCGCGTCGCCGCGTGGGCGAGCTCGGCGCGGAGCCCGTCGAGGAGATTCCGTTCGCCGAGGACCTGGCGGACGGTGTACTCGGTCAGGTTCACCGCAAGAGCGTCCTGGACCAGCTGGGGGATGCAATCGCCGGCGAGCCGGGTGTGTGTCTCGATGATCCGAGGCCCGTTCTCGGTCAGGACCAACTCGGTGTGGGTCGGGCCGAAGCCGATCTCCAGAGCCGACAGCACCGAGCGGACGTAGGTGCTGATCGCTGTTAGCTGGTCGGCACTCACCTCGGCTGGCAGCACGTGGCCTACCTCGACGTGGGTGAATGGGTCGGAGTACTTCTGGGTGACGCACACGATTTCGTGCGTGCCTTCGTCGGAAAATGCCTCCACGCTGACTTGCACCCCGATGTGCAGCCGTTCGACCAGCACGCCTCCGCTGGTCCACTCGCCGGTGACGTCGGCTGCATCGAAGGCGGTCGCCAGATCGGCCTCGGTTTCTATCTGGCGGATTCCTATGCTCCCTGCGCCGACGGCGGGCTTGGCGATGCACGGGAATCCGTGGATCCGTGCAAACTCGCGCAGCTCGGCGACGGACCGGACGATGGCGTGCGGTGTGTCGTCCATGCCGAGCGCGGACAGCCGCTCCCGCATGCTTGGCTTGTGGTGCACCCAGTGAATGGTTTGCTTGGTGTGCATAGGAAGGCCGAGTTCCTCTGCGATCACGGCTGCCCGATCCTGATCCCGTTCGGCGAACGAAGCGATCTTGGTGAATGGGTCGAGGCGATGGACCGCTGACGCAATCGCCAGCCACTCCTGGTCGCTCGCCTCCGCCCGCAGCCCCAATATGCGCTGATGCAAATGTTGCTCACGCAGTTTCGGCACGATGGCCAGCTGGCAGACGACCGACGTCCGCACATCGGTGCCCAAGGACCGCAACAGCCCCGGCATGGTCATGCCTCCACCGACGACAAGCACGTGATCTGACATCGTTCGCCTCATTTCGAAGCCGCTAGGTGAATGTCTTTGCCCCGAGAGGCAGTTGATATCGTCGTGAAGCCAACGGTGGCCGCGGCAAAGACGATTGCCAGAACAAGCCAGCCGGTTGTGGGCAGCGCGAGAACCACACCGGTCATGAGCACCGGTCCAACAATTCGCTGGAGGCCGGAGCCGCTGTTGAATGCGCTGAGGTACTCGCTGCGGCGGGCATCCGGAGCCAGTTCGAAAGACACCTGCCACGCCGCGATGCTATGGAGGTTCTCACCGAGGGTGAGTAACGCAACTGCCGCCGCGCAGAGGGCAATTGCCGCTGATCCGGTGAGTCGTTCGGCGGTGAGACAGCAGAAACATGCGGCGACGAGGGCGCTGGCGGCGACGAACAACGTCGGGTTCGTCGCGGTCGTCAACCGCCGAATGCGGCCGAACCCCAGTTGCATCGCCACCGTGAGCCCGGTGTTCAGCGCGAGCATCAGTGAGACCCACAGTGGCGAGGCACCCAGTCGCAACACCATCCACAGTGGCAGCAGTACAAACAAGACGGAGTCGTGTAGCAGCAGCAGACCGTTGAGCCCGGCCAGGCTGAGAAACGCTGGGTTGCGCAATGCTGGTCTCGAGCTTCCGCAGTCCTTCTCCTGCTGTTGGGCCGGTGGGATTGCACTGCGTCGAAGCGAGTGCACGACCCACGCAAGTATGAGAAACGAGGTCCCGTTTATTGCGAGGAGGGCTGCTACCAGCGGCTGCGAGTGCGTCGTCAATGCGGCGCCCGCGACGAGAGTCCCGGCGCCGAGTGCCACATTGCGCGCGGCCCTGATCGAGGACATCACTCGGATTCGGGCATCACCGGCGAACAACTGCGCTACCAGCGACTGTTGTAGTGGCGGCGTCGCCGCCTCCAGTGCCATCAACGGAAGCGTCAACAAGAGGAAGGTGACGTACTGGGTGGCCAGGGCATAGGCGACGAATCCGATTCCGCGCAACGCGAGGGCAGTGCAGTAAACCCTGATCAGCCCGAAGCGGTCCGCCAGTCGTCCCACGAGGATGGGACTGAGGACACCGAAGATTGCGCCGGCCGACATTGCGGCGACGACCGAGTTGGCGGTGAAACCGACGATCGTGACGAAGTAGAGGATCGTGGCGGCAGCGCTGATTCCGGTGCCGAATGAGTCCACGGCAGCGCCTGCGACCAGGCGCTGCATGCTTCTCGGCTGCGAACGTGCCGGCGTTATCGGCTCATTTGCGACGTCGGGAACGCTCATGAGTTTCCCGTCGTGCCATTGCGAAGTGCCGCACGATCGACCTTGGCTCGCCTGTCCAACGGGAGTCGAGTGACTACGAGGATCTTGTCCGGCAACTGGGCGGGGGCGAGCGTGTCGAGCAGCGCCATCCGAATAGCGCGAAGTGAGAGAGTGTCCGAACCTGCGGATACACCGCAGTACAACACGATCCGGTCGCCCTGCTGCACCACCGCGGCTGCGGCGTCGACGGCCGGGACAGCGACCGCCGCTGCCTCGATGGCCGGCAACGAGACCTTGACGCCGCGGCGCTTGACGACGTGGTCCAGTCGGCCTTCCACAACGACGCTGCCATCGGGCGCGAGTGAGGCGAGATCTCCGGTGCGCAGTCGACGTCGGCCCGCCGCATCACGCTCGAATCGGGTCGACCCGGTCACGGGCGTGAGGTAACCCAGTGCGAGGTCCTCACTGACGATACAAAGCTCCTGGGCATCGTCGAGGTCATCGACCGGCACGAATTCGACCGCGGTACCCGGTATCGGTGTGCCGACGGGCACGATCGCGGTATGTACCTCGGCGCCCGCCGGGAGCACGTGGCGAAGTTTGATCACGGTGGACTCGGTGGGTCCATACAGGTTGATGACGACCGGGTGAGGGGCGTGTGCTCGCCAACGTCTCAACAGCGGCTGCGGAAAAGGTTCTCCGGACACTAGGATTCGCCGTAGACGCTCGGTCGCCGAGCGGACCGTAGTCGGATCGGCGCGGTCCATCGCAGTAACCAACCGGGCCAGCATCGACGGAAGGAGGCACACCATTGTGGGCCGATGCTCGGCGAGCCACGTCAATAACGTCGTGCCGCCGGCGAGCGCAGCAGGGGGTGTCACGGTGATCGTCGCGCCGGCGACCAGAGCGCCGAGTGTTTCCTTGAACGAGAAATCGAACCACGGATCCGCAGTGTTGGACACCACGTCGCTCGGGTCGAGGGCCAGCTCTGCCTGCTGCCACTGTAGATAGCGAGCCAGCCCGCTACGCGAGCCGACGACGACTTTCGGTTCACCCGACGTGCCCGAGGTGGTCAGCAGGTATCCGCAACCTTCCGGTGTGTCGGGGAGGGTGGTCGGATCGATCGTGGAATCTGGAGTGACCGGTACGAACGGGCGTTCCGCCAGAATGCATCCCACCATTTCGGTGAGCGACTCCACGCCCCGAGGTTTGCTGATCAGAACCGGGCCCGTGCCAGAGGTGAGTTTCGCGGCGAGTTCCCTCGATTTCGTGTGCAACTCACCATAGGTCAGCACGGCATCGCCCTGCACCACTGCTGGGTGCATCGGGTCCGTCCCGCACAATCCGGACTCGATCACCCGACGCAGTGTGACGTCGATCGAGCCGGGGGCGGCGTCAGTGGCCGGTGACCGCATCGCTCGACCCGGTGGGATGGTCGGTGACGAGGATCCGCACGCCGGCAGGATCAGAGTCGCAATCAAACCGCAGCACCGTACCTCCCCGTCGTATCAGCACGTCGCCTCCGTGCATCGGAAGGCGTGTGCAGGCACCGTTTCCGCGAGCCTGACGCAACAACGCAACCCGGGATCCGTCGCCATCGCCGTAAGCGAGCGTGACCTCTTCGGGCAGCAGGGCGTCCGCCGCGGAGGCGCCGAGTTCGGCCAGGGCATCTGCGATGACGCCGAGGTCGAACCCGGCGGCCAAATTCGTGCGGTACTCGCCGAGGCGTCGATTCAGATGGTCGAGATAGCCGGCAAACTCACGCGGAGTCGGGGCCAGATAAAGATCTCTGAGTTCAACCGGCAATCCCGTGGATAGCGAAAGCTCGGAAACGATCGAGGCAGCGAGCAACGAGTTCCCCTCGAGGTCGAAGAAGAAATCGTCATCGGGCCGGACAGGAGCCCCGTCGAGTAGCCGACTCCATAGAGCTGCGATTGAAACGGCTTCCATAAGTGATTCCCTTCCAGCGGAACGTCCAGGATGAATTGCTCCATGAGACAGTCGTTTCGGAGGGTGATCACCCTCGATGGACACGGAGAATCATCGGTGCCTGGCACACGTAATGTAAATCCACCCTTGGTGTGGAGTGTCGGACCCCTTGTCGTGCAGGCGGGCCGTTCCGCGTCGCTCACCGCGTGCACACCAGTCGCGTTCGGGATTGCGCACGGTACCCCGGTGCACGCGGCGATCGGCCGCGGTGGGGCATGAAGGTTTCGCGCCCGAACGGGAGGCCTGTGGATGGGTCACTTTGCACCCAAGGGTGTCTATCGGTGACTGGGCGAGCCACCCATGATTCATCCCAGGCCGCCGAGGAGTCGGTCTCGAGATGAGGACGAACGACCTGCCACAATCGAACTCGTCGACGGTGTCTCCGTCGAAACCGGGTCCGATCTGTTGGTCGGGCGATCTTGCTCGGAAATGTGTCCAGCAGGCGCGTCGAATGGATCGGGGCAAGCTACATGAAGAACCGAATGCGAACCTTCCGCGGCGTGCAGCTGGCCGACCTTCCGCAGCTTGACCAGTTCACGGAGCAGGAACGGCACGAAATGCGCGTCGTCGCAAACCTATTGCCGTTCAGAGTCAACAACTATGTTCTGGATGAGTTGATCGATTGGTCGTCGGCTCCCGACGACCCAATCTTTCGGATGACTTTTCCGGCCCGAGAAATGGTGCCTCCACGCATATACGATCTGGTGTCGGACGCGCTCTCGAACGGCGTCGACCGGAAGCAGCTGCAAGCAATCGCCCAGAAGTGCCGCCAAGACCTCAACCCGCATCCCTCCGGTCAGCGTGAGCACAATGTGCCACTGCTCGACGGCGAGCCGGTTGCTGGGCTCCAGCACAAGTACCGACAAACGCTTCTGGTATTTCCATCCCAGGGTCAGACGTGTCACTCGTACTGCTCGTACTGCTTTCGTTGGGCACAATTCGTCGGTGATGCGGACCTGAAGTTCGCCGCACCTGGTCCAGGTCGGATGATCGATTACCTCCGTGGCCACCGGGAGGTCACCGACGTGCTGCTCACCGGCGGCGATCCACTGATCATGTCGACTCCGGTCCTGGCCCGGTGGGTCACGCCGCTTCTAGCGCCCGATCTGGAGCACGTGACGAACATCCGCATCGGCACCAAGGCTTTGGTGCAGTGGCCGTACCGCGTCACGTCCGGGCCTGACGCCGACGAGTTGCTGCGGCTGATCGAGGCGTGCACTGCCGCGGGAAAGAGCGTCGCGATCATGCTGCACGTCTCGCACCCACGCGAGCTCGAGAACGAGGCGGCAACGGCCGCAGTAGCGAGGTTGCGTTCCGCGGGGGCCGTAGTCCGAGCGCAGGCGCCGATCATTCGCCACGTGAACGACTCACCTCAGGCGTGGGCAACCATGTGGCGGCACATGGTGCGGCTCGGTATCCAGCCGTACTACACCTTCGTCGAGCGCGATACCGGTGCGAGCTCGTTCTTCGAGGTTCCGCTGGCCCGTGCGCTGACCATTTACCAGGAGGCGCAGCGTGTGGTATCCGGGCTGGCGCGCACTGCTCGCGGCCCCGTCATGTCGGCGACCCCCGGCAAAATCGCTATCGATGGGGAAACGGTCGTGAACGGCGAACGTTTGTTCGTGCTGCGCCTGCTGCAGGCCCGTGACGACGCTCTTGCCGGCACGCTGTTCTTCGCCAGGCACAGCGACAGCGCAGTCTGGATCGACCATTTGACCCCTGCTCTGTCCACGTCATGGCCGTGGGAATCATCTCGCGATCGCATCCAATTCGAACCCATTGAAGGAGTTAGCCGATGACCACAGACTCGGTCACCCAGGGCGTCGCTCACAGTGTCAACGGAAGACTGCCGGAACTGGACTTCGAGAACAGGCCCTCGGGCGCGAAACTCGGAATCTTCGATCTGCCGAAGCTCGAGGTTTCGGTGGCGCCATTCACGCTGGCACACATCCGTGTGCCCGGGGGCGTCACCACCGCCGAGGATCACCATGAGGTGCGCGAGATCTGGCTCGTCCAGTCCGGATCGGGGATTCTGACCCTGGACGGAGTCCGGTCGAGGGTGCGGGCCGGCGACACGCTGTACTACGAGAGCTATCGACGCCACCAACTGCACAACGACGGCGACTCTCCGGTCGAGATCGTGTCGATCTGGTGGCGTCCGTGAACGCCAGGCCGAGCTTGAGCGTGATGTTCTTCTCCGGTTCGGTGCCGGCGGACCGCACTGACCGCTACCGCCTGGTTCACGACGCCGCGGCGGTCGCCGACCGTCTCGGCTACGAGGCGATCTGGTTGCCCGAACGTCATTTCGACGTGTTCGGTGGGCTGTTCCCGAATCCGTCCGTTCTGGCCGCCGCACTTGCGGGCACGACGAAGCGGTGTCACTTGCGCGCCGGGAGCGTCGTTGCGCCGTTACATGATCCGATAAGGATCGCCGAGGAATGGTCGGTGGTGGACAATCTGTCCGGTGGTGGCCGCATCGGGCTGTCGATCGGTTCAGGATGGAATACGAACGACTTCGTATTGGCGCCTGATCGGTACGAGACCCGGGTGGCCCATTCGCGGGACTCCATAGATGAGCTTCGCGCGCTGTGGGCAGGAAGGCGGGTCGCACGGCGCAACGGTTCGGGCCGAACGGTCGAGGTGGCTATCCAACCGGAACCGCTTTCCGGTGAGTTGCCCCTGTGGATGACCGCGTCCGGAAATCCCGACACCTTCACTGCGGCAGGGCGATTGGGAACCAACCTACTTACGCACCTCTTGGGCCAGGACCTGGGCGAGCTGGCGTGCAAGATCAAACTCTACCGTGACGCACGAGCGACCGCGGGCCACGACCCCGACTCTGGCCGGGTCACCCTGATGCTGCATACGCTGGCAACGGCCGACAACGCGCATGCGTGGACGGCAGCTCGCGCGCCGTTGCGGTCGTATCTGCGATCGGCGCTGGAGCTGGAGCTGCGGGCGTCAGCTGGTGGTGGCCGGGTGAGCGGCGGCAGACGAATTGCGGTGCCCGCGTTGTCCGAGGCGGTTGTGGAGGAATTGCTCGACGAACGCACGCGCCGCTTCTTCGATGACGCCAGCTTGCTGGGCGCCGTGCCCAAGTGTCTGGCGATGCTCGAGGCGGTCGCCGCCGCCGGAGTGGACGAGGTTGCGTGCCTCATCGACTTCGGTCCTTCGAGGCAGCTCGTTCTGGACAGCCTGAATCGTCTCGCACCGCTTCTCCACCCCGAAGTCGAGGGAGCTGTCAATGTTGGAACACCTTGATCTGGTTGGTATTGGTGCAGGTCCGTCCAATCTCAGCGTCGCAGCGCTTTCCGCGCCGGTCGGTCGGCTGCGGTGCAAGTTCTTGGACCGGCAACCGACACAACGTTGGTACCCCGGGCTGATGCTGTCCGCCGCGGTGCTGCAGGTTTCGCACCTGAAAGACCTCGTGACCTTGGTCGATCCGACGAGCCGGTACACCTTCCTGAACTTCCTCGCGCGCACGGGGCGGCTCCACCGCTTCGCCAGTTTGCATACCCCGCTGATCGCTCGCCGAGAATACGAGAGCTACCTGCGCTGGGTCAGCGACCAGTTGGATGAGGTGCAGTTCGGGTGTGCGGTCGAGGAAGTGACATTCGACGGGCAGGCGTTCAGGGTGGAATCCACCCGAGGTACGTATGCGGCACAACACCTGTCGATCGGAGTCGGGCCGCGACCGTACGTGCCGGAGCTCGCCACAGGCACGCTCGGTGAGGATGTGTTCCACTCATCTGACTTCGGCTACCACACCGATTCACTCGCCGGCCGCGACGTCGTGGTAGTCGGGGGTGGGCAGAGCGGCGCCGAGGTAGTGGAACACCTTCTGCAGCGTTCGGGCCGGGATGCAGTCGGCTCGCTCACCTGGGCGAGCAGGCGGATCGGGTTCCAGCCGCTCGACGAGTCGCCGTTCACCAACGAGTGGTTCCATCCGGACTATGTTCGGTATTTCCACGGTCTGTCGCAGAGTCGTCGTAGCCAGTTGCTTGACGCCCAGCAGCTCGCCAGCGACGGCATTTCGAAGGGGCTGCTGGAATCGATCTACCGCAGGCTGTACTACAACGATTTCGTCGATTCGGACCGCATCCGGACAACCCTGCTGCCTGGTCGTGAACTGACCGGGCTCTGTCGCGGGCCGGGCGGCAAGGGCTGGCGGACAACCCTGACCCACATCGATACCGGAGAAATCGATTCGGTCGGTGCCGACATCGTGGTCCTCGCCACCGGATACCATTTCCCCCTTCCCGAGTTCCTCCATACCCTCGGGGGTCGCATCGCGCGTACCAATTGCGGCCTGCCCCAGCTTGCAGCCGACTACTCGGTTTCATGGGCGGGCCCAGCCGGAAACAAGATGTTCTTCCTCAACGCCGGAAAGCTCAGTCACGGCATCGCGGATCCCAATCTCAGTCTCGCCTCGTGGCGTGCGGCCACCGTCTTGAACACGATCACCGAGACCCCGTTATATCCCGACCTGCGTAGCTCGACGTGTTCGTGGGACGTCGCGGATCGTGCTGCCACCCATCCGCCGGTGGATTCCGGCGTCGACCTGCTCACGGAAAGTAGCCGACAATGACCCAGCACCTCATCGTGCCGAGCAATCCCACGCCGAACGGGGACCTGCACATCGGGCACATCGCTGGACCGTACATCGGTGCGGACGCACTACGGCGTGCGGCCATCGCCCGGGGTGAAGACGCCGCTGTCCTGCTCGGCACCGCCTGGCAGCAAACGCATGTGCTGTTGGCCGCCCGCCGGCAGGGTCGTGACGTCCTTGCCGTCGCGAGCGAGTTCGCCGCCCAGATCGAGGAGTCCTTCGCCGCAGCAGATATCGGGTACGACGTGATGCTTCGACACGAGGACATGCCGTCGATCGAACAGATGACCCGGCGCGCATGGTCGACGCTACGTGAGCTCGGCATGATCGCGGTGCGGGATTCCGTCGCACACTACTGCTCGCCATGCCGAGCGTGGCGCTTCCAGGGACTCGTTGCCGGTCGCTGCCCGCGTTGCGGGTCGTCTGACGCGTACGGCATCGACTGTGAACAGTGCGGTCTGTACCACGACGACGCCGAACTGCTCGACGCCGTGTGCACCGTGTGCCACGAGCCGACAGAACTTCGGTCCCTGCGCCGTGCGTTCCTCGAGCTGGAACCACAGCGTGCCTGGTTCGAGCAATACCTGGGCAGCATCACACTCGGCGACCCGGTCCGCGAATACGCCGAGTCCGTGATGTCGGAGGCGCTGCCGTCCGTTGCCGTCACGGTCCTCGGCGGACCGGGGATCCCGGCCTTGGACGAGGAGTTGCCAGGTCAGACCATCTACCCGGCATTCGAGTTGGCACCCCGCTATGTCGTCATGACCGCGCGACACAGCGCTGGCAGTGTCTACGAACCCGCACGCACCAGGACCAGCATGGTGTTCGGTGTCGACAACGCGTTCGAGCGAGTATTCCTTTTCCCCGCAGTACTGCGCGGGCTGACCGAAACACACGCTCCCTTTCCGGACGTCATGCACTTGACCTACTTCTACATGCTCGACGGGGCCAAATTCTCCACGTCCCGCCGCCACACCGTCGGCGTCGCAGAACTTGTCGGAGTGGCGGGCGCGGATGCGGCCCGCCTGTACCTCGCTGCGAACCGGCCCGAGCGTTCGCCGACCAACTTCACCCGATCGGCATTCGAGGGGTCGGCAGAGGTCTCCGCGGTACGTCGGCTGCGAGCGTGGGCGGATACCGGCGAGATTCCACGCGCGGAGGAGGACTCTTCCAGAGATCCCTGCATCGAGCTCGAGCACGCCACCTCCGAACTTGCCGATGCGCTGCAGCCCGAGCGCTTGTCCTGCCAGAACGCGGCGCGGGCGGTGCTCACCCTGACCGGGTTGGCCGGAGCATCCCACGGTGACAGGTTCCGGGACGCGGTCCTGAACGTCCTCGTCAATGGGGCAGTGCTTGTCCCGGACACCGCGGCCCGCTTGGCCAGCGCCTTCGCGGTGCCGCGAACACGTTTCGATGGTGCCGCACAGCGCACGAGTGGAGGCCGAGGATGAGCGATCCCGTCAGGTGCGCGCTGATCGGCTGTGGTCCGATGGGCGCCGCCACCGCCCGCGAGTTGGTGCTTTCCTGGCCCCACCATGGGGCGCCGCTGCAGCTGACTCTGGTCGACCGCGACGCGAGACGGCTCCATGCGCTCGCAGCGGCCCTACCGGCATCGGCCGGCGTTGCGGTCGAAGCGCACCACGGCGACGCGGCACACCATCGCACCCGGCAACTACTCGCCGAGCAAACGGTGTTGGCCACCGCCCTGTCGTGGGTCGACGCCGCACCGGCGCTCGATCTCACGCTGGAGCACGGACTTCGGCTGGTGGGTATCGGTCGCCCACCAGCAGATCCACGAACAGAACTGGCTAGTCGCGCATCGGTATCCGGTGCTTCGATCGTTGTCGGCGCCGGTCTCGAGCCCGGTTTGACCGAAATCCTGGCGCGGCGATTGGCACGTGACCTCGATGTGGGCGGAACCGTGCACTCATACTGTGGCGGGGTCCCACGGTCACCGCGACCGCCGATGCATCACGTGTCCTGGTACGGCACGCGCATGACGATCGACGCGCGACCGACCTACCGGCTTCGCGGCGGCGTGCTCCGCCAGGTCGAACGATTCAGTGGAGTCGAAATGGTCGACGTCCCCGGCCTCGGCTCGCTGGAAGCTTTCCACGACGGTCTGGCGCCCTACGTCGGCGCCGATGCCGTGCTCGGCTCGCTGGCCGACTACACGGCCAAAACGCTGCGGTGGCGGGGATATGCCGATCGTGTCCGGCTACTCGCAGAGATTGGCCTGCTGGGGGAGCTGCCGGTCCAGACCGTCGACGGCCCGGTCCGTCCCCGTGCGCTGCTCGACGCCGTACTCGCTCCGCACATTTCCGCTCAGCACGGGGACACCGACGTCACCGTGCTGGCCGTCCAGTCGAGCGGTACTTCGGGTGGAACGCCCTCGAACAGGTCGACCGTGACTATCGCCGAGACCGACCCCGTCACCGGCGTCACCGGTATGGGACGACTGACCGGGGCGGTGCACGCCGCTGCCATTCGGGCAGCATGCGGCCTGGGAGCCGGTGTTCACTACGCCCACGAAGTTCTGGCCGACGGGAAGGCGGATGCACTTCTCGAGCGATTCCTCGCGACGGGGATATCGGTGACAGAACACTCAGACGCGTGGCTGACGCGATCGCAGCCGGGACACGGCGTCACGGAGGACCGCGATGAGTGAATCCGTCGGATCGCTTGCCGCGAAGTGGCCGCCCGGCAGGATGAGATGGGTATGAGAGGCCGAGGTGGCCGCCGACCACCGACGAACTGCGGCGGCATCGACCACCACATCGTCGATGTAGCTCAGCGCTGTGACCGGTGCGGACACCCGGACACCATCCCACGAGTAGCGTGCGCTGAGCTCGAAATCGGCGCGCAGCAACGGAATCAGCATGTCCTGAACCGAACGGTCGAGTGCGTGCGCGCCCCACGACTGGACCGTGGCCAGCAATTCTGCATCGGTCTGGTGGGTGAGTTCTCCTGCAATTCCAGCGCACTGCGGAGCCTGCCGGGCGGACACCACCAACTCGACGTCGACCGCGTCGTCGGCGAGCAGTCGGGCGGCCTCGAACGCCACCGTCGCCCCGATGCTGTGACCGAAAAGGACGACCTGGGGTTGCTCGAGGGCGAGAATCCTGCCTGCCACGTCCGCCGCGGCCGCGGTGAGCGACGTCGCAAGCGGTTCGTTCATGCGCTCCTCATGACCCGGCCGCGACAACGGCACCACGCGCGCCCCGTCCACAGCGCGCGGCCACCGGCGAAAGAACGACCGGCCGGCACCGGACGGCGGCACGCACACCACCACTGCCATGCACACTCCGAACAACGACAAGGGGACTAGCAATATGGTACGTCGAACGATCGTCTTCATGGGCACTCGGCGAGTCCCTCTGGAAGTGCAGGCGGCATTGCTCTCCGCACACGCTGCCGGGTATCGAGTTGCCCTGGTCACGGGGTCGGTTCCGCCGATGTGCAAGAACCTGGTCGACGATGTCGAAATCGTCGACATCTTCGACCGCCCAGCCGCCCTGCGGGCAGCCATGGCACTCGCGAGCCGCAGCGGGGCAGAGGGCGTCGTGTCCTGGACGGACATCGGTGTCGAGCTGGCCGCCGCGTTGGCAGAGCGAAGCGGATGGCCGGGTCCTGGCACCGAGGCAGCGCACCGGGCTCGCAACAAGCACTCGATGAGGTCCGCGATGGCCGATCAGCCGCAATTCATTCCACGGTTTCGACATGTTCGTTCCCTGTCGGACCTGCAGTCGGCTTACGAGGAGATCGGCACACCTGCGGTGCTCAAGCCGGCGGGTGGCAGTGGCAGCAGGTCCATTCTTCACGTCGAGGACGGCGCCGACCTCGCCGCGTTGTACGCGCACGCCTCCCGGCTGACCAGCACGGACATTTCTCCGTTGTTTGCCGACTACGACGGCGAATTCGTCTACGAGGAGCGGTTGGGCGGCACCGAGCACAGTGTCGAGGGCCTGGTCAGTGACGGGAAAGTGCACATCGCTGGGATCACGGACAAATGGGTGACCGAGCCGTACTACGTCGAGTACGAACAGGTGCACCCCACCGCTCTGCCGGCAGCCGTGCAGCGCAGCGTGCACGAACTCACCGAGGCCGTGGTCAAGGCGATCGGCCTGAACTGGTGCGCGTTCCATCTCGAATGTCGCGTCCTTCCCGACGGGAGTGCCAAGCTGCTCGAGGTCGCCGCCCGGCCGGCCGGTGGTTACATCACCTCCCACCTGATTCCGTTCGCCACCGGAATTCCCTTCCACGAAAACCTCGTTCGAGTGGCAACCGGGCAACAGCCCGACATGATTCCGACGCGGAATCGGTACGCGGGCAGCCGCGGCGTACTCAGCCCGGCACGGGGCCGATTCGCGGGCTTCGACGGTCTGGCCGATGTTCTCGACCTGTTTGGAATCGAGCACTTCGTCTTCGAGCGTGAAATCGGTGGGAACATCATGCTCCCGCCCGGCGACACATTGAGCGCCGTACTCGGTTACGCGATCGCCCGATCCGTCAGCTACGACGATGTCCGCGACGTTCTACGGCGCGCAGTGGCGCTGTCCCGGCCGCGAGTGGAGACCTAGATGCGCGCCAACGGATTACCGCCGGTCGAGCGGATCGAGCTCGGTGCCGGCTTGACCGGGCGGGTAGTCGCCACGGTCGACCTACTCGTGCAGGAGGGTTTGGCAGCGCTGAACGGGGAGGCGGCGTGGACCTCGCCTGAATGGTGGCGCTTTGTGGAGGCCGATCCCGACCACGAATCGCTGTACCTGGTCATCGACGGCGCGGACAACCGACCGGTCGCCGTAGCACCGGCGTTGATCATTCGGGACACCCGAGGTCTGCTGTTCTACAACGGTCCGCGGATCATCGGTGACCTGTCCGCGATCGGCTCGGTCTCCCATCTCGCGCTCGACGAACAGGAAGCGCTGCCCTGGTTGACCGCTGGGGTCGAGGCGGCGCGGCCGGCCCTCTACCCGTCGCTGACGGTCGGCACATTCGGATCGAACCTCGGATTGCGGCCCTTCGCACCCGATCGCACGACGCTCCCCGTTTCAACTGTCGTCCCGGCGCTGGCCAGACTGGCAGAGGTCGTCGCCGAACTCCTCGGCTGCCGAAGCCATGCACTGCTGTATCTCGATCCGGAGGAGGACGCGGCTTTGGCGTCGGACGCCAGCGCCGCCGGCCTCTGCCGTTCGGTGTTCGGCGGTGAAGGCGTCCTCGACGTGCCAGACGGGCACTTCGACGACTACCTCTCGATGCTGCCCAGTTCGCGGCGGAGGACCATCCGTCGCGAAATCCGAGCATACGCCGAGTTCGGTGCCCGAACCGAAGTCGACTACGGCTCAGGGGCGCTCACCGACGACCATGTCCGATTGCGGTCGGCCTTGCGGGAAAAATATGGTCACACGGCCGGACGAACGTGGGCGCGTAAGGAATTCGACACCCTCCGCGACACCCTAGGCGAGAGGCTTGTCGTGTTCAGCGCCCGCGGGACCGAACAGATCCTCGGATACCTGATGGCCTTCCGATACGGCGATGTGCTGTATACGCGTGCCGCCGGCTTCGACTACGAGGCATCTTCAGGTGCCTACTGCTACTTCAACGTCGTCTACTACGACGTCATCAAATGGGCCCAGCGCAATGGCGTGCGTCGAATACATTACGGACTCGGAACCACGGCTGCGAAGGCCTGGCGAGGATGCACGCTGCGGCCGCGCTGGGCCTACTTCGGCCTCGGGCCCGACGCTGCGCCAGACGCGACCGAAATGATCGCAATCCAGAACGCAACAGCTTCACGGTTGCTTGCCAGCCTAGGGGCAGAGTTGGAGTACGGGAGCACTGCAGGCGTGAAGGCGGAATGAGACCCTACTTTTCACGAATTCGGGTTGGGAAATGGCGGCGCCGATGATGTGAGGGGTTACCTCGACTCCGGGGGACAGCCGGGGCGCAGGTATCGGACGTTGCGGGTGCACGCGGTCAGTTCGGAGAGGGCCTGGTGTAGTTGGCCGGTGACGTCCCACACATCGGGGACGAGGTTTCGGCAGGTGATGATGCCGACGTCGAGGTGCCGGCCGTAGGACATGGCGGCGATGGTGATGCCGCCGGTCATGTCGCTGACGGCGGAGACGGGGAAGTTCCCGGTTACCTCGATGCCCGCGGTGTACAGCGGCCGAGCAGGGCCGGCGGCGTGGGAGATGATCAGGTTGACCGGTGGCGTGGGCAGGGTCAGTGCCCGCAGCGGTGTGCGTGAGATCGGGCCGCGCAGTGCTCGCGGCAGCGCGGCGCCGACGTCGCGGACGAGGGTGGCGGGTGCGGCGCGGAAACGTTGGGGTGCCGCCGTGAGCGAGGTGTGCACCTTGTGCAGGCGGCGGGCCGGGTCGGCTTCGTTGATCGGAAGGGCGATGGGCAGGAGGGAGAGTCGATGGTCGGCGGCCGCGAACTGTGCGTCGGTGCGCCGCGCGATCGGCATGGCCGCGGCCAGCGCCGTGTTTGGCGGGGCATCGTGGTCGATGAGCCAGCGACGCAGCACGGTGGTGCACAGCGCCGTCACCACGTCGTCGACGGTGAACCCCAGCGCGGTCCTGACCGCATCGACCTCGCCGAGTGGCAGCGAGGTGAACGCGAACCGTCGGCGCGCGGTGTCGGGGCCGGGGAATGGGGTGTCGGGCGGTGCCGGTGCCCCGGCCGTCGCCTCGTCGGCCGGCCGCCGCCATGTGCGCGGGGTCAGCCTCCGGGCGAGTGTGCCCAGCAGGTCCGCGCCCGGGTGGGTGAGGGCGTCGGCGAGCTCGGGCAGGTGCGGTGCCAGCCGGAGTGTGGACCACATCAGCCGCGCGGGCAACAGTGCCAGATGCCAGGCACTGTTGCCGAGCATCCCCAGGGCGCCGGCCGCCTGGTACTGCTCGTCGCTGAGCCGGTGCGGCACCGTGCGGGGTTGCGGGGTGGTGTCCATCAGCACCGCGAGAGCCTGCGCCGCGGTCAGGCCGTCGATCACCGCGGGGTGCACCTTGGTGTAGATCGCCTGCCGGCCACCGGTGAGCCCGTTCACCAGGTAGCACTCCCACAGGGGCCGGTCGCGGCTCAGTGGACGTGCCGCGAGACCGGAAATCTGCTCGGCGAGCTGTTCGTCGGTGCCGGGACCGGTCAGGGTGACCTCCCGGATGTGATAGCCGAGGTCGAGGAACTCGGAGTCCACCCAGTAGGGCCGGTCGAGCCCGAGAGGTACCTGCTGTAGCCGCCACCGCAGTGGCCCCACCAGGTGTAATCGGCCATCGGCGAGCGCCCGGAGGGCCTGCACCGTGAGCCCGCCACCCGGTGTGGTGGGGCCGAGGACACTCAGGATCCCGACATGGGTGCAGGTGGTGGATGTCTCGGCGTCGAGGAACTGCGCATCGAGTGAACTGAGCTGGTGCATAAGGTTTTTACCTGGATTGGGTGAGCCAACGTGCTGGGCGAGCCCACAAGGCGTCACCCCAACGCTACGCCGCGGCGCGCCCCCCGTGGTGCCCGAGCAATTCGTTGACCGAATCCGCGCTGAGCTTCGCTCGACAATTTCGAATTGGCGCACACCGAGATTCGAATTGCGCCGCCGGTGCGGCCGCACGCGGGCAACAGCGAGGGTTCGTGCGGACCTCCCGGCGTGTCCGGACACCAGAGAACTCGGCGATCGCACCGTGGATGCGCGATTCCGGCGACCCGGGGGTCCTGCGCGGCGGGCAGGACGGAGCGGTCCGACGTGGAGAAGTCGCTGGGGCCCGCGCCTCGATTTGCCGGCTACGCTTCAGCGTCCCCGTGGCGGTCGAGGTCTGGCGCGCCACCGCGGCGTGGGGACAGTGGCGGCGCGCTGCTGGGGCCGCAGTTGATCAAGGTCGCGGGGTGTTTGTGCGCTGAAGTGCTCGGCGGCGCGTTCATCCGGTCGCGGCGCTTCCCGGGTCCCAGGGGTGGGTCGTGCGGATGTCGGCATTGAAGTCCTCGATCCGGCGTCGCAGGTTCAATTCGGTGTAGCCGATGGCTTGGGCGGCGAAGGGTTCGAAGAGTCGACCGAGGGCCTTTCCGGTCAGCCCGGTGGGGAGTTGGTAGCTGAAGTCCACGGTCAGTCGGGTCTCGGTGATCCCGACGGCGGTGAAGCGCCAAGTCGAGGTGTTCTTGAAGCCCTCGATCGAGTCGAGGGCGATCAGTCGGTTTCTTTCCCAGGCAGTGATCGTGAGGATCGAGTGGAGGGTTTTGAAGCCGACCTGCATGGCGGCGTCGAACGTGGCGCCGAGGCCGTGGTCCAGGGTGCCCGTGGGATCGAATCGCGAGATGCCGAACACCCAGGTGGGGACGTTGCGGTAGTTGCCGATGAAGTCGAACGCGACGTCGATGGGCACGGTGGCGATCGCGCTGTGGTGGGTATGCATCATTTGTTCGCCTTTCGGTGTTGTTGCACCGAAACCGGGGCTCGTAGTGACCCGCGTATCGACTGTTCGATCGTTCGGCTGTCTCCTGAACGCCTCTTCCGGGCACAGCTCCACAAGGACCGTGGTCTACCCGATCGGCACCTCCAACGTCAGTGACTGTTCGCCGCATCGGTGGGCCCGCTGGAAACCGTTGCTCAGTCGTCGATGGGGGCGCTCGGGGCGGCACCGTTCGGTGTTCGCACATCCTTGGCCGACTCATGGCCTGGGCCGGCCCAACACCGCTCCGCGCCGTCGGGCTAACTTGTCAACCTCAAACATACTCAAGGTATGTTATAAGCGCAATAAAGGACTGTGGGTTTCTTGGCCCACCTGAGTCGCGGCCTGACCGCCAGGCAATATGCAGATGGATCCAGGGGCTGAGATCGGACTCCCGGTACAACCGGACCGCGCGCTCCCGCGGCTCCGGCGGATACTTTCCTCGTTCCCACAGTGACGTCCTTCCTCCATCTACCCAGGATCAAACCTGGTTCGGAAGTCTCCGGAGAAACGGGGGAGGCTCAGGGTTGCAACGAACGGCTGACCCGGCCGGGTGGCTACCACGATGCGTGGTGTGCGCACTGCCGGGTTGGTGGAAATCGTGATCATGTGGCGGAGGTGAACCTCGCCAAACGTGCATTGTTGGGGCGCGGCGCCGCCGTCCGCACCCGTGGCACGAAACCGGAGATCCGGAGGGTCGAGCATGCCCCGGTGCGCAAGTGCCGGGACAAGACCGGTCCCACCCGGCTCGGCCGCGGCATCGCCGTGTCCGCCGCAGTGTTCCTACCGCGACACCCCGGGGTGGGGGTGACACGATCAAGTACCCGTCCTGCATCACAAGCGTCGGTGTGGGACACGGTCGAACCAGCAGCACCGCACGGTGTTACGGGTAGCCGTGAAGCACGTACATCTTCACCGCCTGCCACCCCGGTGGCAGAAAGTATGAGATTTACGTAGACGCTAGAGGGCGGTAAACAGTGGTAGAGAGCAGACGGTTCCTGTGGCAGGGGCGAAGGGAAACTGCGATCACCCGCGCATGTGGAAGCGCCAGAACCCACAAGGTCACCGAACGCGCCCCGCGCCGAGACCGTCAAGTGCGTCGTACCGAGATTTGCGCAACGCCGGCCATTTCGGCGCACCTGCCGTGCCCGGTGATTCGGTGGCCGCCCGGCGTTCCCGCAACGACACCGGTTCTGGCCGCAAGCCGGGCGTTTTCGGAGCCGGCGTCCTACGATGCGGGCATGCTCACCCGCCGTATCTTCCTCTGGACCCTCGCGTTCAGCGTGGCGGTAGTTGCCGGCTGCAGCACCGACACCAATCCGGGAGGGAGCGCGAACCTGCCGGACGCGGCCGGGCTGCTCGCCGAGTCGGCGTCCGCCCTCCGCGATATCAAGAGCGCACACTTCACGATGACCGTCAACGGCTCGATTCCGGGCATCAGCGTGCAGACCGCCGAGGGCGATCTGACCAGGGAGGGCGGTCCGGCCGGTGGCGCGAAGGGCACGGTGAAGCTGACCCTGGCCGGCCAGCTGATCGAAGGTGAATTCGTGCTGGTCGACGACTCGCTGTACCTGAGGGGCCCGACCGGCACCTTTCAGCGGTATCCGTCCTCGCTCACCTCCGAGTACTACGACCCGACCGCCATTCTCGACCCGGACCGGGGCTTCGCGAAGGTGCTGACCAGCATCACGGATGCGAAGACCGAGGCGAGGGAAAAGGTTGACGGGACACCGGCGTACAAGATCACCGGACGGGCGGACAAGGATGCGGTGGGCAACATCGTTCCCGGGGTCGAGTCCGAGGTGGACATCACGGTGTGGCTTGACGAGGACGGCACGCACCTCCCGATCAGAGCGCTGGTCACGTTCCCGAAGCCGGCCGGCGCAGACGCCCCGACCGTCGACGTGGTGGTGTCCGAGCTGGACAAGCCCGTGACGGTGACACCCCCGCCGTGAGTGTCGAGCTGATCCCGGGGCGGAGCAGGACCGTCGCCATCGGCGCCGCGGCGCTCGCCGTGCTGCTCGGCGCGCTGGACACCTACGTCCTGGTGAGCATGATCCGGCAGATCATGGACGACCTGCTGATCCCGGTGAACCGACTGGAGCGGGTGACCCCGATCGTCACCGGGTACCTGCTCGGCTACATTGCCGCGATGCCGCTGCTCGGCCAGGCATCGGACCGGTTCGGCCGCAAGCTAGTGCTGCAGAGCTGCCTCGCCGGGTTCCTGGTCGGCTCGGTGGTCACCGCGCTCGCCGACGACCTGCCCATGCTCGTTGCCGGGCGGGTCGTTCAGGGTGTCGCAAGTGGAGCGTTGCTGCCAGTGACCATGGCGCTTGCCGCCGACCTGTGGGCAACCCACAAGCGGTCGAACGTGCTCGGCGCGGTGGGTGCCGTGCAGGAGCTGGGCAGCGTGCTGGGCCCGCTATACGGAGTGGCGATCGCAGGTCTTGCCGTGTGGTCAAGCGCGTTCGGCATCGCCGGCTGGCGCGGCGTGTTCTGGATGAACGTACCGCTCGGCGTGCTTGCCATGATCGCGGTGCAGGTTTCGGTGTCGCGCCGCGATCCGGCGCACGAACCCGTCCGGGTGGATGTGGTCGGGGGGCTGCTGCTCGCGGTCGCCCTTGGGCTGGCCGTCGTCGGCCTGTACAACCCGGACCCGCGCACCGCCGTGCTGCCACCGTGGGGCGGGCCGATGCTGGTCGGGGTCGGTGTCGCGACCGTCGCCTTCGTCGGCTGGGAGCTGCGTGCCAAGACCCGGCTGATCGACCCGGTCGACGTGCAGATGGGCGCGTTCCTCGCCGCGCTCGGGGTATCCGGTGCGGCAGGCGTCGCGCTGATGGTGACCCTGGTGGACGTCGACCTGTTCGCCCAGTCGCTGCTCGATCGGGACGACCGGGGAGCGGTCATACTGCTGCTGCGGTTCCTGGCCGCGCTCCCGGTCGGCGCGTTGCTCGGTGGGCTGCTGGCGGCACGGTTGGGCGACAGGGTGGTCGCGGCGGTCGGCATGCTGCTGGCCGCGGCGGGTTACTTCCGGATGGCCCGGTGGCCGATGGACGTGCTATCCGTGCCGTACCAGGTCGGGCCGATTGCGGTGCCCCGGCTGGACACCGACCTGGCCGTCGCTGGGCTAGGGCTCGGCCTGGTGATCGCGCCGCTCTCCGTTGCGGTGCTCCGCGCCGTGTCGCCCATCCAGCACGGGATCGCCTCTGCCGGTGTGGTGGTCGCGCGGATGACCGGGATGCTCGTCGGGGTTGCCGCGTTATCCGCGTGGGGGCTGCACCGCTTCCACAGCCTGACTGCGAACCTGCAGGTGCCGTTCCCCGTCGGCAAACCTCCCGAGCAGGCGGCGAGGGAGCTGGCCGAGTACACCGGGGCAGTCGACCGTGCTCTGGTTACCGAGTACACCGGGATATTTCTGATCACGTCGGTGGTGTGCGCGGCGGGAGCGCTGCTGGCATTGTTCCTCGGCCGCCACCCAGCCAAGGCTTCGGACTCCGCCGAGAACAGCATCACCAAGCGGACATGACCCCGTCGAATGGCGACCTGACCGAGTACAAACACACTCCGTCCTCGGTCCTCACTACAGCCTGGCGCTCACGGTCGCCGCGTCCGCGTCCGGGATGGAGTCCGGGACCGGAAGACCGACGATGCGGGCGAGTTCCGCATTCGTCGGATTGCGCAGCACCTTCTCGCCGTGCCAGATCACGACGGGAGTGTCCTCGGGGGCGACGTCCAGGCTGCGCAGCAGCTGCTCCGCCCATTTGTCCCGCTGCGGGTCCTCACTCTCGGATTTTTCGATCCGGATGGGCGTCGGCCAGGGATCGCTGCGCAGCCCCGCACCGGTTGGTGGACGCGGTCGGTCCCGGGTCCGGATGAGTCGCTCGCCGGAGCGGCGGGGGATCGGCGGGCGGTGAGGGGATGCGGACCGCGGGGTGAATTTTCGTTCTCGAGCTCGCACCACGGTGGGGCGTCCCCTTGGATTGCGGAAGCATGTCGGGTTGCGTACAATTTCTTGTACGTAATGACTGGAGGTGTGCTCATGCGAACCATGACCTACTCGGAGTCTCGCGCGCGGTACGCCGAGGTCCTCAACGCCGTCGTCGATGACCGGGAAGAAATCGTCATCACGCGGGCGGGTCACGAGCCGGTGGTGATGGTTTCGCTCGACGACTATGAGTCGTTGAAGGAAACGGCATACTTGCTCAGGAGTCCGGAGAACGCCCGCCGGCTGTTGGCGTCGATCGATCGGTTGGAGTCCGGCGGGGGAACTGTCCGGGATCTGGCTGAGTGAAACTTGTCTGGGACGAGTCTGCGTGGGAGGACTACGTCTGGTGGCAGGCGCAGGATCGGAAGATCGTCAAGCGGATCAACACATTACTCAAGGATGTCGAACGCAACGGGAACGACGGAATCGGCAAGCCAGAGCCCCTCAAGGACGGTTTTCAGGGCTACTGGTCCCGGCGTATCACCGATGAGCACCGGCTGGTTTATAAGATTGTCGATGATCAGATCCGCATTGCTGCCTGCCGTTACCACTTCGGACACTGATCGCGCTCACCACGGCGCGGCGGCTGGGCTTGTCGACAACGACTGCGGAATGGTTCTAGTCCAGTGGGCATGACGCTCCGACTGTCCGCGTTTCGGGAGGGCGCGTAGTAGGCAGGATTGGTGGTTGAGGTGTGGCCGACCCGCCGAGTTGGGGGACGTCTTGGTGGCTGGGCTGGACGCCCTGACCGACCGCGGCCTGCTGGCCCGTCGGACCGATCGGCAGCGTCTGCTGACGATCGGCTTCGACGACCTTTGGGGAATCCTGCACCACGCGAATCGCTGCACGGGCCATCACCTCAGCCGGCGAACGGCCTCCCCGCACCGACGCCCTCGCTGCAGCCAGCCGATGCGCATGGACGGCGTGTTTCGGCCGGCGAGTGGCAGGGTGCCCTTGACGGCCGTTTCCACGGTTCTGCCGATCACGGTCACCGCGATGACTCGCAGGAGCAATGTGTCACCGGCCGAGGAGGAACCGGCGACGAGCCGCGCCCTCGAACCCGGCGGCGCTCCACTCGCGGGTCCACTTCGCCCAATCCGGTGCCGAGTGCGCGCCGGCCAGGATGAGCCCGGCGCCGCCTAGAATTGGGTGATACGAACGCCTTCGCTGGATCGGGCGAGGTGGTCCGCGGCGGGGCTGCTCGTGAGCCGACCCGTGGGAGGTGGCCATGCAACCGTCCGACCGGATGCGGGCGCTGCCGCGGCGGGCCCGGGTCATGATCATGGTGACGGTGGCGCTCATTGCGTTGCTGGTGATCGGGCCGCGTCTGGTCGTGGGGTATACCGATTGGCTGTGGTTCGGTGAGGTTGGTTACCGTCGCGTGTGGGGGACGGTCCTGGTCACCCGCCTGATCCTGTTCACGGCGGTGACGCTGCTGGTGGGTGCGGTGATCTTCGCGGCCGTGGTGTGGGCGTACCGGTCCCGCCCACTGTTCGCGGCCTCGGGCGCGAACACGGCGAAGGACCCGGTCGAGCGGTACCGGGAGGTGGTGTCGCGCCGTCCGCGGTCGTTCACGGTGGGGATCGCATTGCTGCTGGCGCTGCCGTTCGGGCTGCACGCGCAGGCGAGTTGGGAGACGGTGCAACTGTTCTTGCATGGCGGCGCGTTTGGCACCGTGGACGCGGAGTTCGGGTACGACATCGGCTTCTACGTCTTCGATCTGCCGTTCTACCGGCTGATCCTGGCGTGGCTGTTCATCGCGGTGTTCCTGGCGTTGTTGATTGGGCTGGGAACCCACTACCTGTTCGGCGGCATCCGGCTGGCACCGAGCAAGGACCACGTCATCGAGGTGTCCCGGCCGGCGCGCGTCCAGCTTGCGGTGTTCGCGGGCACGTTCATCGCGCTGAAGGCGGCGTCCTACTGGCTTGACCGGTACTCCTTGTTGTGGAGCGGCCGGAAGGAGCCGACTTTCACCGGCGCCGGGTACACCGACATCAACGCGGTGCTGCCGGCCCGGTTGATCATGGTCGCGATCGCGGTGCTGTGCGCGGTGGCGTTCTTCGCCGCGATCGCGGTGCGGGACCTGCGGATCCCGGCGATGGCGACGGCACTGCTGGTGCTCTCGGCGATCCTGGTCGGTGGAATCTATCCGGCGCTGATCGAGCAGTTTTCGGTCCGTCCGAATGCCGCCGACCGGGAGAGTCCCTACATCGAACGCAACATCGCCGCGACCCGGCAGGCGTACGGAATCGGCCCGGACCGGGTCGACTACCTCGACTACCCAGGGGTGGGCACCCGGTCGCCCCGGGACATTCCCGCCGACGTCACCACGATCGCCAACGCCCGCCTGCTGGACCCGACCGTGCTCTCGCGCACCTTCACCCAGCAGCAACAGCTGAAGAACTTCTACGGCTTTCCCGAGCACCTCAACATCGATCGCTACACCATCGACGGACAACTCACCGACTACATCGTCGCGGCCCGCGAGCTCTCCCCGAACAGCCTCAGCGGCAACCAGACCCAGTGGATCAACCGGCACACCGTTTACACCCACGGCAACGGGTTCATCGCCGCTCCCGCCAATAGGGTCAACGCCGCCGTCCGCGATGTCGCCGGGCAGAGCGCGAGCAGTGACAGTGGGTATCCGATCTATGCGGTCAGCGATATCGCCTCCCAGGTGGGCGGCGACCAGGTGATCCCGGTCGAGCAACCGCGCATCTACTTCGGTGAGGTGATCGCGCAGGCGGACCCGGACTACGCCATCGTCGGCGGCCCGGAGGGTGTGCCGCCGCGCGAGTACGACACCGACACCGCCCAGTACACCTATACGGGCACCGGTGGGGTGCCGGTGGGCAGTTGGGTCAACCGGTTGGCGTTCGCCGCCCGGTACGGCGAGCGAAACATCTTGTTCTCCGGCGCCATCGGGTCCGAGTCGAAGATCATCTTCAACCGGGACCCGGCCGCCCGGGTTGAACACGTCGCCCCGTGGCTGACCACCGACTCCAACCCGTATCCGGCGGTGGTCGGCGGCCGGATCGTGTGGATTGTCGACGGCTACACCACCGCCGCGCACTACCCGTACTCGCAGGTCGGTTCACTCGCTGAGCCGGTCGTGAACGACACCGGCCGAACCCTGGCCCGCGAGGAGGTGTCCTATGTGCGGAATTCGGTGAAGGCTACCGTCGACGCCTACGACGGCACCGTCACCCTCTACCAGGTCGACGAGAACGACCCGGTCCTGGGGGCGTGGATGAAGGTGTTCCCCGGCACCGTGCAGCCGCCGACGGCGATCCCGACCGAGCTGCGCGCGCACTTCCGCTACCCCGAGGATTTGTTCCGCCTGCAGCGGGACCTGCTGGCGAAGTACCACGTCGATGATCCGCGGGAGTTCTTCACCACCAACGCGTTCTGGTCGGTGCCCAGCGATCCGACCGCCGACACCGGTGGGGAGCAGCCGCCGTACTACGTCCTTGTCGGCGACGCCGGCACCGCGGCCCCGTCCTTCCGGCTCACCAGCGCCATGGTCGGCTTCAACCGCGAATTCCTCTCCGCCTACCTCTCGGCGCACTCCGACCCCGAAAACTACGGCAGGATCGACATTCTGCGGTTGCCGACGGACACCCAGACCCAGGGCCCGCGGCAGACCCAGAACTCGATGATCTCCGACACCCGCGTCGCCTCCGAGCGCACCCTGCTCGAGCGGTCCAACCGGATCTACTACGCCAACCTGCTGACCCTGCCGATCGCCGACGGCGGCATCCTCTATGTCGAACCGGTGTTCACCGAACGTTTGACCAGCACGCCCAACAGTTCCACGTTCCCGCAGCTGGCCCGGGTCCTGGTCAGCTACCGCGAACCCGGCACCGGCGGGGTGCGGATCGGGTACGCCCCCACCCTCGCCGAGGCCCTCGACCAGGTCTTCGGCACCGGCACCGGCGCCGTTGCCACCGCACCCGGCGGCGACGCCACCACACCACCACCTACCGGCGGGCAACCGCCGGCGCCGCCCCCACCGGGCGCCCCGCCCGCCCCGCCGCCGGCGACATCGGACCAGCTGACCGCCGCGGTCCTCGAACTCAACAACGCCCTGGCCAATCTGCGCGAGGCGCAACACACCGGCGACTTCACCACCTACGGCGCGGCCCTGGACCGCCTGCAACAGGCCATCGACACCTACCTGGCCGCGGGCGGCACCCCGCACTGACCCATCCCCTCCACGCGATCCGCGCAATGACGTTGTCCCGTATGGAAAATTGCGGATTCGGGCTGTAGACCGGCCAGGACCACCCGCCAGCCGCGCACGCGTTCACCATCGCCGTCTCTCCCCTCGAACTGATCAAGATCGACGGCGGCGAACTCTCTGCCGATCCTCGGTCTGGTTTCGCTCCCGCTCGTCGGGTAGCGACCCATCCTTGTGTCGTTACTCGGCGGCCCGCCGCCTACGCCCGCGTGTCCCGTATCCGCCAGAAGGACGTCCCGGTGTGACCAGCACCGTCCAAGACCACGAGTAGTGGGCGCATGCGCGGAGCCCCGATTTCACTTCCGGTACGAGGGTCAGTCCCGAACCGCGGGCCACGCTCGATGCGAACTGCCTCGTCAGGAGCGATTCTCCTGGTCAGTCGGATAAGGTATGGAGCGGGCTGAGCGGATCGGTACAGGCTGGGTGCTCGCGAATGGCGGCACAGCGTGATGCACGGTGCATCAGCGAGAGCGTTCATGCGGACGATCGTGTTGTACCTCCGCTGTCTGGGTGTCGTCGTCCTGGCAGCGTTCTAGGGGTGACGTGCGCTCGAGATGCGTGACTTGATTTCCGGGGTGGTGGTGCAGACCATGCTGAAGGCGGTCGACTGCCGCTACACCCTCGACCTCGTCCGCGCGCTGCGGCGTCCACAACGCCCATGTTGCTGATCTGGCCCGGAGCGGTTGGCCTCGGAGGTCCCCGGATACCACGCTGATCCGTATCCCGGATGCGGGGCACGTCCCCATGGAGAACGCGCCCGGCCTGATCGCCCGAACGCTCATTGACTTCTTCACGGCGTGGAGGTCGTCCCGTCCCGTCTCGGTCATCCGCATCGGTGCAAGAAGCGCGGCTGGCGCCAAGGTCCCGACGACAGTGAGGTGCCGTTGGACTTCAAGGCCGATCCCAGACCTGACGACTACCAGGAGATCTTGACACTCGCGAGTTCTGTTTCGCCCGCGCGATACCTCGTCCTGTTCGCGTCCCGTCATCGGCGCATTAGCCCTACGCGGGTTCTGCGTACGTGGCAGCCTATCTGCGTAGCGGGTGAACGCTGCATTATTCGCGGTGAGGCATCGTCGTGCGAACAGGGAGCGAGTAGCCATGAACTCACCTTCATTGCCGGTGCTCGCTGGGGTGGAGCACCGGTTCGTCGACGTAGGCGGCGGTGTGACGATTCACGTCGCCGATGCCGGGCCGGCCGACGGGTCGCCGGTCATGCTTGTTCACGGTTTCCCGCAGAATTGGTGGGCGTGGCACGAGTTGATCGGACCGCTCGCGGCCGATGGCTACCGCGTGCTGTGCCCGGATCTGCGCGGGGCTGGGTGGAGCTCAGCGCCCGATGGACGCTACTACAAGACCGATATGGCCGATGATCTCGCGGTTGTGCTCGACCGGCTCGGCGTCGCCCCGGTGCGGGTCGTGGCGCACGATTGGGGTGGTCCGATCGCGGCGCATCTGATGCTGCGACATCCGAAGAAGGTGTCCGGCTTCTTCGGCCTGAACACGGTAGGACCGTGGCTGACGTTCGATCTGACGGCAGTTCGACATTTGTGGCGGTTCTGGTATCAGATCCCGATTTCTCTTCCGGTGATCGGGCCGCGTCTTCTCAGCGACCCGAAGGGTCGCTTTATCAGGATGACGGGCCGTTGGGTCGGCGCCGGGTTCTACCTCGACGACGATGACTTCAGGCTCTATGTGCGTTGCATGCGCTTGCCCGGTCATTCGGTGGCCGGCTCGCGCTGGTATCGCACATTCCTGACGCGAGAATTGATCCGTGCCGGTGAATTCGCGAATACCTCCGTTGATGTTCCGATGCGGTTCCTGCACGGAGTGGGGGACCCGGTGATCACTCCGACGCTGCTGCGCGGGTATGCCGAGCACGCAGGTGGTTTTCGGCTCGAGACGGTCGACGGCGTCGGTCACTGGGTTGTCGATCAACGACCCGAGTTGGTGCTCGAGCGACTTCGAGCGTTCCTGCATGACACCTGAGGTGTATCGCTGGTTCGCTCGTGTTGGGCATTGACCGTGCGAGACACTGCAGAGGGCTCGCCATCCGGACTGGACGCACCCGCTATCCGGGTGCTGGTGATGCACGGTGCATCACGCTGGGCGTGTTGCAGACAATCGTTGTGAGGGCTCGGGTGCCCGCGTGGTGGACTCCCGCCTGTGGGTGGGGTGGACGTCCTGTTGCGATAGATCGAAGATCGTGTCGCTTCGGCCGGGGTTGGCACAGGCCTGGCGGATCTGTGCGAGTGCGGATTCCTGCTGTTCGTGGACGGCGTGCCGGGAGCGGGACGCCGGTGATGGGACCGAGGATGTGTGAGCAGCTTGCCGCTACTGTCGTGAACGTCTGACTCGGTTCGGGTGTCATCGCGCCTCGGTCTCGCAGGTTCACTGGGGGTGACGGGTGGTCAGGATGCGTGACTTGATTTCCGGGGTGGTGGTGCAGACCATGCTGAAGGTGGCTTCCCGGGCCATTCTCTCGGTGGGTTCGCCGTGTTGGACGGATCGGCTTCCTGCGGCGGTGGCGACGTAGTTGGCGGCGGTGACGGCGAATTGGCTGGCGCGGGCGCGGGCGTCGTAGATGTCTCCGTCGCCGGTGGCCGTGTTGTTGAGGGCCTCGCGGATTGTGGCGTGGGTTTCCCACAGTTGTGGGCAGGGGTGTCCGATGCGGTCGGCTTCGGTCAGGCAGGCTCGTGCCACGCCGAGGGCGAGGGAGCCGTTGATCCGGAGAATCGCCCGGTCCGCGATGCTGAGTCCGCCGCGAGGAGTCTTTCGGACGTGGATGACTGCGGTGTGGGGGATGTGGTGTCCGTTGAAGGTCAGTTCGACGGTGTGGGATGCGTTGGCCGCGGACAGCGGGATTCGGTTCGCGTGGACGTTTGGGCCGTCGGTCGCGTCCATGAGGAAGGTGACTGTTTTCTGTGCTCGGGTGTCGTATGCGGTGACACCGATGACGTCGACAAGACCCCATCCGGTGACGAACGGTGCCTGCCCGGTAATGGTGTATCCATCGTCTGTTTCGGTCGCGACGATAAAGGGGTTCTCCGGGTTCGCGTAGCCGCTGCCGGACACCCCGGATGTGACGGCGCCGCTCTGCAGGCCGGCGAGAAATTGTGCCTTGAGGGTGTCGTTTCTCGACATCACCATCCGGAGCAGGGTGCCGTGGTGCTGGGCCCAGACGAATGCGGTCGCCAGGCATCCGCTGACGAGGATTTCGCCGACGTCGGCGAGGGTGTTGACGGGGTCTGTGGTGGCGAAGGTGAGGCCGTAGAAGCCCCGGCCGCGTAGTGCGGCGAAGTGCGATCGCGGGATCTTCCCCGACCTGTCGACCTCCGCCGCAGCGGGCCGCAGCACCTCGTCGGTGAGGTCCTGCGCTTGCTGCACCCAGTCAGTCATGGCTGACACCGTATCCACATTGAGCCGGACCCCGCCGACGCACTCCAACGGTGGGCGGACGCCGTGAGACTCGCCCAGCTTCCGAGAACTCGCACCACTGCGGCAGCGATCCACTGCCGCAACGCTGATCGAGATAGTCCAAAGATCGCCTCCGGTGTTGTTCCACAGCAGTAGCACTCGGCCGGTCACCCGAGGTGCGGCGGCTCGATGGCAGTGGAGGACTACCCGCGAAACTGGCGAACGTCCTTCTGGACGGCTCATCGGAGATCAAGTCGGCGATGTGTGGTGTGACGCAGGGTCCGGCGGATCTGTGCGAGGGCGGCTTCCCGCTGCTCCGGGGTTGCTTGCATGGCGTTGCGATGGTGGATGGCGGTGCGGCGGGCGTGCTGTTCGCGGCGGCGCCGGGCGTCGGCTGCGGTGCGGTGCTGGCTGGGGGAGGGGCCGGTCCAGTCGATGTGGGTCAGTCGCCAGCGGAGGAGGGCGGCCGGTGAGCTGATCCGGTCTGCGGTGGGCCAGGTCCACCCGCGTTGGGTGGTGTCGCGGTCGAGGGTCTGTGCGATGTCGTGGCCGGTCCAGCGGGTGGTGTCGATGCCGGCGGCCGTGATGGTGTCGCAGATGGTGCCGATATGGCCGTGGGTGATATCGGGGGAGCGGGCGATGAGGGTGGCGGCGGCTCGTTGGAGGTGGAGTGGTCGGGGTTGTGGGGTGGGTGTGGTGGGCCGCGCGTGTGCGCGTTGGTGAGTGCTTCGTAACGAAAGATTATGTGAAGGAACGTAAGTACCGGGGGATAGGGTGTCAGCGCCGGTGGCCTGGGGATGAGTGGTGCTGGCCGCGGTGGTCGGTTGTTGGGGCCGGGTGCGGTGGCGTGCGAGACGTCTGGCGGCGCGGGCGCGGCGCGGACGCGATGGTCGTTGTGGGGGTGGGGGTGTGGCGTCGACGATGTGTTTCGGTGAGCTGAGTGCCCACACGGAGGCGGCGTGGTGTTGTTGGCCGCCGTGGTGGAGTTCGGCGGCCAGGTATTCATGGGTGCGAAGGGTGCGGCCGCGTTCGAGTTCGACACCCATCTGGAGGGTTTTGAGGACGCGGCGGGCCCGGTTGATCACGGAGAGTGAGACACCGGCGTGGTGTGCGATGAGTTGCCGGGACGCGGTGACACCGCGGCCGGTGGTGGAATCCGCGAATCGGGCGTGGGCTGTGGCGACGGCCATTAGGCGTTCGATACTGATGCGGTGGGCGGTGAGTGCGGCTTGGCCAGTGGCGGTGTGGGTGATGTGGTGGCGGAGTTGGCGTAGCCATTCGGTGCGGCCGGACCAGACGGGGATGGTGGCTTCGCGTCCGGGTGTGATCGGGAGGGTGAAGGATCGGCCGCGTTGCCCGGTGTCGCGGTTGTATTCGTGCAGTTTGTTGATGGCTTGGGTGGCTGCGTGGACGGAGGCTTCCCAGGTCTCGACTTCTGCCGACTGCGGAATGTGCGTACCGCCGTGCGTCGATGACGTGGTGTTGGTGGACGAAACGATTGGTGTTGAAGCTGATTCAGCGCATGCGTTAGCATCAGACGTACCTGGCACAGGTATGTCCCTTCGGGGAATGCAGAACGAGTGTCGGAAGCGGGTAACTTCCGGCACTCACCCTCAGAGAATGTGACGGCGCGGCAAGGCCTTCACCCTCTTGGTTGAGGAGGACCGGCAAGTCCTCCTCAACAACATGCCGGCGGAGCGGTTCGTGAATCTGAAACCACCCCCACCAAGGGGGTTTTCGTGTTTTCTGAGGGTCTGCGCTTTGAAATTTGGGTTATCGGGGTAGCGCGATGGTTACGGTTCAGGGGCATCGCCTCGCTTTGGGCGTGGGTGGATGCCGATCCACAAGCGCGGTCACCGCGAACTGTGGAGGTTCGCGCGTGTCCGCTGAAAGGGATCGGAGAAGGGTTGGTTTGGTCGCAGCCGTGCCAGTTACGCCGACCGCGGTGCCGGCTTCACACCGAGCAACAGGTGCGCCGCGGCGGCAACCTCACGGATCTGCTCAACCGTGGCTGTCTCGGGCTCCGATGCGACGAGGTCGACGACATCTACGAGCGCGTCGCGTGATCCCGGGCTGAGACGACACCTGTCCGGTGAGAGCCGGATTGGGCCATGCGTGTCGATGAGATCCGGAGCGGACATCACGGTCGGCGTCCTGGTGTCGGTGACGAGGAATGCGCAGATGACGCTCTCTATCGCGATGAGTTCCCACGTTCGCCCGTGACGGTCGGTTGCGGTAAGACCCCTCATGCGACCGCCCCTCTCGCCGAGGGGCAGTGCAGCCGTGAATCCCAGGCCTCGATGGCCGCGGCGACGCACGCCTCGGCGACAGAGCCCGGTTTGGCGGCGAGGTGCGCCCAGAACGCGGCGGCGACAGCTTCCGCACCACTGAACTGATGGCCACCCAGGTAGTCGTGGGCGTCAACTGAGGAGTCGGCGACCGCGGACCAGGCATAGAGGGCAGCTGACTGAGCGCGGCTGGCGCCGATCGCAGCGAGCCGGTCAATCGCATCCCATCGAGCAGCGAGGGGGTCGACCGTGCCGGTCGGCATATCGCGGCACAACGTGGCGACGGTGTACCCCACGGGTACGGAGAAGCCCGGAATGGTGACCAGACCCCACATCGGGTGGGAGTGCAGGTCAGCGAGCCAGTTCCACCGCAGGGAAGGAAGCCCCTCGGTGCCGGGGCACTCGATCTCGCCGGTCGCCATGAGGAGGACACGGTCGGAAAGACTGCTCATGCCGCCGACCCCCGCTCGATTGCCCGTTGCCCTACGACGCGGTTGTAGTACACCCGCAGCTCACGATCACTGGCGACGGCCGTTCCGTCGTGGCGATACGCGACACCGGCCCAGATCATCGACCGCGGCGGATCTCCCGCCGCGATCATCTTTGCGACTTCGGCGCGGCATGCGGCGAGCCGCGGACACCGGAAGCACTCCCGCTGCGCGTCGCGGCCGGCCTGGTACGAACCCTCATCGATGTCCCACGACTGCGGGTCAATCGAGCACGGCAGGACCGTCGGGGTTGATCGGCGAGCGGTCATGCGGCATCACCACCGGCAGCGACGTGGGTGGCAGGACCTCGGGGAGTCCTGGCACGCAGGACTGCATACGCCCGGAGCCGATCGGCGGGTACATGATTGCCGTAGTAATCGAACGCGGCGCCCGCGACGACCTGATCCTGCGGCGGTTCACCCCCAACGATTCGATCGCGAAGCGTGGCGCGGCACTGGGTGAGGATCGGGCATTCGTGGCACGAATTGATCGCACGCTGCCACGATGCCAACTTCTGCCCCGTCAGTTCCCAGGAAGCGGACTTGCCCGCGCACGTGCCAACACCCGGCTCAGGTGCGGTCAACGGGATCATTCCGCGTGCCTCCAACTCGCGGCGGATACGCCGCAGCTGCGGGCAGTCCTGGCACTCGGGGGTGTAGACGAAGCCGCACCGGAAGCAACGCCCCTCAGGGGTTGGTCGGTGTGCGCTCGCCGAACGCAGCAACGCCGCGACCGAAAAGCGAATCGTTCTCGACGACGTGTCCGCGGTTCCATCGCGCCGCGCTAGCTCGCGGAGCGCGGCCGCAGCTCGGGGGCACAGAGGCTTAGCTGCCGTGACTATGGCGCCGCATTCCTCGCAACGCCCCTCGGCAGACACGTGTTGGGCAGTGATGCGCACCAGGTCGGCAGTGGCTAACGATCGCGCCACGGCTGGATGCCGCTCACCGCGCTCTCTTTGGGCGCCAGCTATCGTGTTCATTGCAGAGACTCCAATCTGCTGATGGTGCCTGAACGGACCGCTAATCCGTTGAGGCTTGAGCCCCCTGGCCGCCGCTAACGGTCAGGGGGCTTCTCGTTGCAATAGGGTTCGACTCTTAGCTCCACCCCCATGCGGCTCTCGTGCAATCATATAAAAGCGATCGTTTAAAACCGATCGTATGTGCGCATCGTAACGAGAGGGCGGCACAGTGTCTACCAGTGACCACATGTGCGGCAGGATTATTTCGGTGAGTCGGCGAGTTATGCGCGGGTTTACTCCGTCCGCCCTGGTTGGCGCGCGCCGCAACGCCGGCTGGTCGCAAGCCGATTTGGCACGGCTTTCCGACGTCGGCGTCGCCACGATTAGAAGGTGGGAGAAGGGCACTGCATCGCCCCAAGTTGACGTCCTGGCGAGGGTTGCCGCTGTTCTTGAAGTTCCCATCTCCGACTTTGTGAATATCCCAGTCTCGGAGCGCTTCCCGGGCGACTGGCGGGTTCTGCTGGGGCTGACCCAACCGCAACTCGGTGCGCGTGCCGGGGTCCGCACTGCCGTGGTTGGCAGCATCGAGCGTGGGGAGACGGCATTGTCCGACAACGTTGCTGAGCGCCTGTCGTCTGCGCTCGACATCTCCATTGCGGAGCTGCGGGATGCGCATCAACGGGCGCGGAGCCGGCCGCCGGGCATGCCCGCCTGACGTCCTCGTGCGCGGTGGCGTGCCCGAACTCCGTGACACCGGTGCCTCGCCTTCTGTCGGTCATGTGAATGATCTTGAGCCTACTTTACTACTGCAAACTTGCAACAGTAAACACTTCCGTAACTACTGCAATAAGGCGACGTCAACGACATCTATACTCATGTCCAACTACCGGCGAAGCTTGAAGTTTGGAGGATGTGCGGTGAGCGAGAGTTTCGCCGAAAGGCTGCGACATCTATTCGACACGGTCCATCCGAAGGGGCGAGGCCCCTACAGTCAAGCGGAGGTTGTCGAGGCCATCCGAGCCGCCGGCGGCAATATGACGCCGGGATACATGTCGCAGTTGCTGTCCGGCAAGCGATCTTCGCCGAGCTGGACCACGCTGCGAGACATATGTCGAGTCTTCGCAGTACCAATGGACTACTTCAATGACGACGATGTCTACGAGGAGATCAAGGGCTATATCGCCTACATCCAAGATCTCCGAGACGCCGAAGACCAGAATATTGCAGCACGAACATACTTCCCGTTCCGGCGTCCCGAATAGGACTAGGTGAACAGTGCGTACGTGCCTCCAGCGATGACGGCGCCCACGAATGCACCCACGATGACCTGACCAGTCGTGTGATCACCGAGCCGCACCCGCGACCAACCGATCGCGGGCGTGCACGCTAGTGCCAGAACCCAAATCGGTGAGACAGCGAGCATGAGAATCACGGTGATGCCCGCTGAGACAGCAGTGTGCACACTGACCTTCCACCGAACGACGCTGGTAATTATCCCGATGGCCAGCAACGTCGCAAACCCTGCGGCCGTGAAGGCGATTAGTTCTGCGGGTGCATTGGCGCAGATCTGAATGACGAGACCCGCAAGCACGATTGCCAAGATAACGACAATCAGAAGGTGACGTTCGCGGTGCTCGGTCACATGGTGATCGCCGATCCGTGATCGCCAGATTTCGAACAGAATGAAGGCCATGGGGAGGCCGCCGGAAATCATGGCGACGAAGATCCCCCATGCCGTCGACTCAAGGTACACGCCCAGGAAGAGTGACGAGACAATGTTGAGAACCCAAGGAGCTCCCACCTCAGTCAATGCTCTGGCAAGGCGATCAACACGGTCGCCGCGGGTTTGATTCTCAGTCATCGCCATCTGCGGCCACCAACTTTTCCTGTCGTGCGGTGTTGAAAGCGACGCCGAGAGTGCGCACCCACTCGACGTCTGAGACGCCCTCCGGAGCGCCGAGAGCTTCCTGGGGCAACTCTTCCCGTGCGAAGCCGGTAAGGATCCACTCAACTATTGCAACTGGCGCTTCGTCCTCGGGAATCGGGGCGCCATGGGGGAGGCCTGCGGCTTGGGCGGCGATGCTAAGGGCGTCCATCACTTCCGTGGCGCGGTCGGCAACGCGATCCGTGGCGCTGCTACCTTTCCAGGAGGGTCGAACGACACCAGGCCAGCGCGCAGTGAGCACCTCATGGAGTTCGAAGAAATCTCGCAACGCCCGGCGTGCGGCCGTCCAGAGAGCCATCGTCGGCCACAGCACACCGATGGTGACCATGAGGACCCCGACGAGCGCAAGAACCTGAGTGATGTCGAAGACTCGGGGAGTCGGATCGATTGCACCGGTAGACGCGGCCAGTACGTATGTGATTCGCATGCCGGCGTAGGCGGTGAGCATGAAAACCCCAGGGCACAGCACCATCAAGCCACGACCCGTCGCGGTCCGCGTGTCGGCATGGCCGGCCGTCACGATGGTCACCACGATGCAGAGAAGGAACGGGTAGAGCATCGCGGTAATGCCGGCCTCCGCATATCCGGGAGTGTGGGCATACAGGTCGTCGAAGGTATATCCGTCGCGCTGTTCCGGCACTTCCGGGGCAGTCAAGAAGAAGGCCACCGACCCGCCTGCGGTGACCATTGACAGCAACGCATGAAGCCGGATGAGCTGTGCGCGACGTCGATCGGACGGAGCCATAAGGTCTGTCACGAGTATGGCTGCACCGAAGCAGATTCCGCTAAACAGGACCATTTTGACCGCGCCAGCACCATTTGAGTGACCAAGTGCGCCTCTCAGTAAGCTCTCGAAGAGCGGCAGGTTGACTGTCATGTGGGCGGCCATGCAGGTGAAGACAGTCAGAACACCGACCAGGTTCCATGTGCGAGCCCACCACCACCTACGGAACCGACTGGCTGCGGCTATCCATAGAAGGACTGCGACCGCCGCTGTTGCCGTCACCTGATCGCCTCGTCGAGGCGAGCGCGCACACCGGGATTGCGGGATGCTTGGTTACTATTCACCCGCCCAAGGAGTCTGCTCGCGAACGCCTCAGCCTCAATTTCCTCAGCGTCGTGTCCGTCACTGCACTCGCGCCGAAGCATTATCTTCGCCAATCCATGAGCCGCTGCTGGAAGAAACTCTTCCGCGAACTCGCGGGCAGGTCGGCCCCGATGCCCGAGCAGGATGTGGCCGAGTTCGTGGGCAAGCGTGCGCTCGCGGGCGTGAACCCAGTCAGCGCAGGAAACCTCGTCCCGGTCGGGATGTTGAACCCATTGGCCGAAAACGCCTATCGGCAGGTTCTTGTTGGATTGAACGACGGTGATCGGGCGCTTCCGGTCCCGGGCTGCTGCCTCCATCAATCCTGCAAGCGTAGATGCTTCCCCTGAGGTCGCTACGCGAAACAGTCGATCGACAGCCTCTGAAACACGATTCGTCATTACCAACCTCCACCCGGGACCATTGGGGCGCATATGAATACACGTGTGCCACATCTTGACGCTGCATCTGAAGCCGCCCCGACGGGCTCCAGGGAACTCCCGGGCGGGAGCGCGGTGGCTAGATTATCAGCACCGCGGATAGCTGCAACCAGAAGGTCTCTGGGACCTCGGTACCAAGCTCTGCGCGCGTAATCGTAGTCGGCGGGAAGGTGGAGAAACCATCCTGAAGTCGTGTTTCGCTGCTGGAGAACAGAACTGCGGTACTCAAACATCGAACCTATCGGTAGCCGGGCGACTGTCAGGCAGAGTGACATAGCTACTCAGAGCTGGTGCCGGTTCGCCCGGCACGCGTGGTGCCCCCCAACTGCAATACGTGCCGACTCGCAATACGGGGTGTGGCAAATGTGAGAAATTGATGCTTCGGCGAGTCGAAATCTCCGTTACCCATTGCAGTTGAGATGCATGTAGATGTCGAGTTCGTCATACGGCGAGTTCACGATCCAGTGGGGCGGAGTGTCGTCGTCGACCTGAATTTCGACTTCTCCGACCGATGGCTTGTCCCAGGTAATGCCGAGAGGAAATTGCTTGGTGCTGCCCTTCGGTCGTGTTTTGCTGACGGCCTCGATCGCTCCCGGGGATTCGGCGAAGTCGTGTGCTGGGTAGTTGAGGCTCTCGTTCTCGATCGTGACGGTTTGGGATCCGTGGGTGAGGGTAGCGTGCCACCCGTTCGGTGCGGCGATGTCGATGGTGAGGTTGTCGCCCTCGCCGTGGCACTCGACGTCGACCTGGTCCGGGGTAGGAAGGGTCACGAGGTCGATGCCTTTGCGGTTGCCGACGCCGATGGCGATGTTGCCGTCCCACCCGTCGGATCCGCCGGACGATTCGGCGGGCGTGACGCTGCCGGGCCGAGTGTCATCGCTCGACGAGCCTGAGCATGCGGCAAGGGTCGCGGCGATCATGGCGATGAGCGCGAGCCCGGCGAGTGCACGGCTGCTGGACATTTTGGTTCCCCTCCTGTTGCCGCATTACGGCTTTGTCGAACTCGATGCGGTGGTTACTGCGTTCAGTACCGGATGGTGTCGATGAGCCAGTTGCCCCCTGTCTTGGTAAGCGTGACCCAGACGATGGTGTTGGGGTTAACAGGGACGGCGTTGTCCCCGGTGATCGCGGTCTGGTGGATGGTGGCGACGCGGTGGATGAGGGTGTCGGTATCGGGAGGGCAGCCGGAGCAGCCGATCAGCACGTCGGCGACGACCTTTGCGTTCGTGGTGGCCCACTGTCCCCATTGCACGCCGGGACCGCGTTCGGGCGTGACTGGAATGGCCACTTGCGCTGCGAGCCTGTCGGTCAGCCACTGTCGGGCCCGCACGAAGCCGTCGTTGGGGGACTGGTCGGTGGCCGGGTACCAAGTGAACGCGACCGATAGGGCCTGGCGGGCGACGTCTTCCGCCACGTCGGCGTCCGGAGCTGGCGCCGCCGTGGTTGGTGGAGGTACGGGCGCAAAGGTCGTAAGTGGTGCTGTGGCTGCCGGTGGTGCCGCGGCCGCCGACAACGACGTTTCTAGAGGCGACGTCTGCGGGTCCTGTTGGGTCGGCCGGCACGCATATACGAGGATGGCGACCAGGGCACCCAGGATCACGACCACGGCCAGGAATCGGCGCACGCTCATCTCGGTCCTCCTTCAGTTGCGGGCAGTTCACTCATCACATCACCCTCCGTGCTTTCATCCCGCCCATCAGCGGCGCTTCCTTCACGACGTCGCCGGTGGTCGGGGCGTGGATCATGCGTCCGCCACCAAGGGCGATGCCGACGTGACCCGGCCCAGACCCGGCCCAGGATCCGAACACGAGATCACCCGGTTGGGCCTGATCGATGGGAATCTCGGTGCCAACGGTCCACTGCTGCTCCGAAGTGCGTGGCAGTGTGACCTTGCCGCCGCTGCCGGTGAAGATGGCGTAGCTGGTCAGGCCGGAACAATCGAAGCCCCCGCCGGACGGTCCGCCGGTGCTACCTCCACCCCAGACATACGGGGTGCCGAGGTACTGCCGGGCGGCCGCGACGACCTGGCCGCCGTCTTTCGATCCGTTCGGGACCAGGCGGCCGGTGGAACTCAGGGAGGTGTACTTGGCCTGGCCGAGGATGATCTTTGCGACGTAGTTCTGGGTCTCAGCGTATGGGGGGATGCCGCGGTGAGCCTGCACCGCACCGAAGCCTGCGTTGTACGCGGCCAGTGACAGCTCGACCGGGTCTCCCATGACGGTGCCGACCGCGAGCGCGGCGTTGACCTGGTTGTTGAGCGCGCACATGAAATGCCCCTGAGCCATGACGGCGTCGCCGATCGAATTGGGGTCGACCTTGCCATCGCCGTCGTAGTCCTTGCCCCAGGTCGCCCAGGTTCCGGGCATGAACTGTGCAGGTCCGAGAGCACCGGAGGGGGAGGTGGGGGCGTTGGCGCCGTGCCTGAACTGATTCTCGGCGTGGAGCTGCGAGGACAGGACCGGGGGCCGAATGCCGGGGCAGATGCTGCCGGCCTTGCGGATCCACGGATCGAATTCGGCCGGCACCGAGCCGGCGGCCAGCTCACCGCCGCCGACGGTCCCGAAGCCCGCGCAGTTGATCGGCGACGACAAGGAGGCCAGCCGCACGTCCGCGCCGTCCGGCGCGCCAGGAGGTGAGGCCGTGCTGCCCAGTTTGATCATCGGGTCCACGGCGGTGCCGCCTTGGAAACGGCCGCCTTCCCAGTACTCGAAATGCAGGTGGGCGCCGGTGCTTTGGCCGTCGTCGCCGATGGTGGCGATGTGGTCACCGGCCCTGACCTGTTGGCCTTCGCGGGCGATTAGCCCGTCGGTGAACATGTGTCCGTAGACGGTGGAGACCGGTGTGTCGCCGACGAGGGAGTCGATGACGATCCAGTGTCCGAATCCGGTGGCGGTGCCGGAACGGACGACGAGGCCGTCGAGGGCTGCATAGATCGGGGTGCCGATGGGACCGGCGAAGTCGACGCCCTGGTGTTCGGTACCCCACCGTGGCCCGAAGCCGGAGGTGAACGTGGTGGTCCCGGCCCTCGTCGGTGCAGTGATCGGTCCGGAGGCGCGCAGCTGACCACCGGCGGGCGTGCCCGGATCGCTATCGGTGGAGGTTGCCTCGCATCCATCGTGGGGGATGACCGGCTGGGGGGCGCAGGCCGTCGTGCTGACGACTGTGGTGGCTGCGGCCGCGAGTAGCAGCGCTGTCCCGCGCTGGCGAAGTGTCACAGGGCTCCCGGGATCGGGGTGTCGAGTTCGGGGATCGGGATAGGCCCGGGCTCTGGAACGGGCACCGGCACGGGTGTCGGTTCGGGCTCGGACATCGCTGGCGGTGCGGTGACAGATTCGGGGGCCGAGGTCGTCGTCGACGGTTTCGGCTGGCTGGTGATCGGCTGCGTTGCAGTCTGGGGCGTGGTCGAGTGCGAGGAGGTTGAGGGGACACTCACTAGGGTCGGCGCGGCGCCGAGTTTGCTGACCTCGTCGCGGTCGAGAGTGGGAAACGGGTTCTGGACCTGCCATTTCGCCCCGCTCGGGGACTCGGCCACCTGCACGGACACGCGCAGGTCGCCGGCCTGAGTGGGGATGGTGACCTCTGCCCGCCGCGCGCCACCGGCGCCAGTGACCGTCTCACTAGTCGTGGGCCCGGTGATCGCGACGGGCACCTGTGGACGTGCGACGACGATCGTGTCACCGGGGGTGTCGATGGTGTACCGGCCGAGTTTGGTTCTCCACTCGGTATTCGACTGTGTGATGTCCACGTAGCTGTGCGCATAAGCCATCGCTGTGGCGGGCGCGCTCTTCCCGGCCGCGGCCGTCGTTAGGCCTGCGATGGCCGACTCGGTCACCTCGATGAGGTCGTAGGTGACCTCGTTTCCTTGTGCAGGAGTCGTCGTCGGTGCACCGGTCACCGCCGCGGTACTCGGCGTATGGCTTGTAGGAGGGGATTCCCCGAATACGGTGCCCGCAACGAATAGAACGGCGAGAATGGCGGCCATGCTGATCATTAGGTTGGTGCGCGAGTACAGCACCCACCGGCGGATCGGGGCGAGGACCGGGTTGCCTGCGGGGCGGGCCATCAGGTGAAACTCTCGCTCGGGTGCGTGCGCACTTCGGGAGTCAGCGACGGCGCGTACAAGCGGGTATTCGACCGCGGCGGAGCTGAAATACTGGCGGGCGCGGACGCGGCGGGGACGTTCCCTGGTGAGGTGTCCTTGCGGGTCGGAGTGAAGACCCTCGTCGGTGCGATGGCAGAACCCGCTCCGCCGTCCCATGTCTCACTGACCCTCGGGGTGTCACCGCGGCGCGCTCCGCCACCCGAGCGGCTGGCTTCGAGCGCTTGCAGCGCCGTGCGTCGCCCGCGGCCGACGCGCGTGTTCGCGGTGTCCTGTTCGCGATGCTTGCCGCCCATGGCGAGGTTCATGTGGCGGGCGTCCTGAGATTCCTTGCGTGAGTCAGCCAGCCGTTGCAGGAGGTCCATCTTTCTGTGGGCGGCGATCCGAGTTTGGTCGGCCTCGTGCCGGCGACGCTGGTTAAGTTCGCGCCCCTCCGGGCGGGCTGGGGCTGCGAAGTTGATGTCGGAGTCTTCGTCGGTGAAGCCGTCCTTGGTTTTTTTGCGTAGCGCACCGACTCCTTCCTCGACCATCGCGCCGGCCGGGCCACCGATGACCGCGCTGGCGCCCTTGAAGACCTTCTGCTTCATCGAGGTCTGCGCGTGACGGGCCTTTCGGTTGAGGGCGCCGGCGCGGTTCTGGGTGAAGGTTTGAGAGACCCGTTTGAACGGGCGCATGATGAACCAGCACACCAGGGTCAAGATGACCATGAACCACAACCGCCATGACCCGTCGATTTGCCCGTTGTCGGTGACGTACAACTTCACCAGGGCCAGCAGGTAGAGGGCGACGATGACGGAACCCGCCACGCCCCACATGTAGGCGCTGGCGATCATCCGGCACACTCGCATCAGCGTTCCCGCGTGAGCGGCTGCGAGCGGTATCCATATCGGGGCGAACAGGATGGCCAGGCGGATGGCGAGCAGCGCGATGAGCTTCAGCACCGATGCACCGATCCACAGGAGCGACGGCATGCCGACCTTGACCATTGCCATGAATCCGATTCCGGTGCGGCCGGAGTCCTTGCCTTGGAACGTGTAATAGGACAGTCCGTAGTCATCGTTGAGTGGCTTGACGATGTCGTCGCGAAAGATGCCCTCCTTCTTCGCCTTCAGGTCGCTCTCGACACCCGAATCTGGTGCGTTCTCGATCTGCTGCTGTTCCTCGTAGGAGAATGCGAGCGCATCGCGCAGCTTGGGGCCGAGCTGGTTCTCGTTGTCGCGGTAGTTCGGACCGAACCAGCCCTTACGCCAGTCGTCGAGAAAGATGTCGTCGAGCAGTACGTCGCGAGGCCCTTTGCCGCTGCCGGAGACCGAGAGCATCTCGTTCTGGGTGTCGGTGATTACTGCCCCGAATGTGTCGTCGGCGAGCCGGATTGCCTGCTGGGGTGCGCCGATCAGCAGAGCGCCGAGGGCGAGAGCGGCTCCACCGACGGCCATGGATTTCGTGACGCCGGCAGCGTTTGACTTGAGTGCGTGCCAGAGCATGATCGAGGCAGCCGCGGTCAGTCCGATACCGAGCCAGAGGCCGTAGATGCCGAGCATGCCGTTCGAGATCGAGGAGACGACCTGGTCGAACTGTTCCATTGCGGGTGCGACCCCGGCGTCTTCGGCGGCCTGACCGGTCTTGGTTTGGTCGTCGAGCCAGAATGCGGCCGCGGCCAGGGACTTCCCGATCGTCAGGAATCTATTGCCCCAGTCGGTGTCGGTGACGGCGCCGGGGGCGCGCACCAGGTCCATGCCGCAACCGAGATCGTAGGTGTACCACTGCAGGCCGGCCCACCCGTAGGTGGTGTATCCGGTGACCCCGTTGTCGGGGCGGTTCTGGCTGGTCGCGTCGAAGACCCCGGGGAACGCCCCCTTGGGGTACTCCGGGGCGGGGACTTCGTCGCACGCGAAACCGCTGGCCGCCGCGACGGGGGAGAGCGGGTCGACGAGCAACGGGGCCAGCACCAGGGCGAGGACTGCCAGAAGACACCCCAGCCGACCCGTCAGGCGTCGATTCGGGCTCGCCTCGGGGTTGCCGGACCGATAAGTGCCTGCGGGCCGAAAATGCAGGTCGAGTCGCCGCAGGGTGGTGGTCATGCGGCACCTCCGAGGGCGTTCTTTGCGGTACTCGAGTTCAAAGCGGCGAACACGTGGGACAGGTGCACGTAGTGGACCCAGCTCGACCGGACCAGTTCGACGTCGTCGGCCATCCGGACCATCCACCGGCGGGCCTGATCCTGGTAGGAGGTGTCGGTGTCCTCGTCGAGGGTGTCCTCGCCGCCGCTGCCGAGTTCGGCGAGGAACTGCTCGAAACCCTGCCCGGCAGGGAGTTTGAGGAGCTTGAGGGCGCCGTCGATGGCGTGCGGGTCGCCGCCGACGTCGCCCACGAAAACCTCGTAGGTCAGGGCGGTCTTGTCGTCGGTGCCGTCGAGGCCGAGGAAGTCGTCGGGCAGCTGCGAGCACACCAGGGCGCGGACCTTGAACTTGCGTGAGTCGCGAGCGATCCGCAGGTTCAGGGTGCGGCCCGCACCGGTGGATTCGAGGTACTTGTTCTCGTCGAGGAACAACACCTTGCGGACGTGCCTCGGCTTTTCGTAGACGAGCCGGTTCGCCAGCCACGCGGCCATGTGCATCAACGGGGCGGTCATCCGCTGCTGCGGGGTCCACTGCGAGGAGGGAACACCCTCGGGTGGAAGCTGCAGGCCAGGCATCGTGAGAATGGTGAGCCGGATGTCTGCGTCGAAGTCGTCCATGCCACTGCCGACCGTGCCGGCTTCTGGGAAGAGCACCCGGGCTTCGGCCAGTCGGGACATCAACTCCAGCTGCTGATACACACCACCGGCGCAGGTGCGCACGGCCTGATCGGGATCGGTCTCACCGATCGCCTTGATGGCGGCGAGCACTTCACCCAGATTGTGGTCGCGATCCCCACCGACCCGATTGGCGGCCAGGTGCAGCACCGATTCGGTGTGCTCGAGATGCAGATGCCGTTCGGTGAGCATCATCTTCAGCACCGACACCGCGACCTCGACCCGCTCGGCGGCCGCGGCGCGCATGTCCGCGTCGTACTTCGCCTGCGCCGCAGCGAACGGGTCCGCGGCCCGCGCGAAGTCCGCGTGGCCGGTGTCGTACTCGGGGTCATCGCGCCGCGGGTCGATGATCACCCGGTACGGGTTGAGCGCCCCGGGGCGTGAGTCGCGACCGGTGAGCGCGTAGACCCGGGCGATGTCCCGGAACTCGGGCAGATTCGCCAGCTCCTTCAGCGGCCCCGAGGGATCGAGGACGACACCGTAGGCACCCGCGCGCACCGCCTGGTAGACGACCATCCCGGCCAGGAACGTCTTACCGGAGCCGGGCACAGCGACGATCGGGGTCAGCCCGGACTTGTGCTTGATCTCATGCGCGGCGAAGCAATCCCAAATCACAGGGCGCGGTGCGATCGACGACGTCTCCCCGAGCACCACCCCGCGGCGGTCACCGATCCGGTCACCGGCGGTGGCCATGCCCGCGGCAACTGCTTCGACGTCCATGTGCCGTTTGTTGGCGATGTTCGCGAGCGGCTCGCCGGGGATGAATTCGCGCAGCAGCTGGAACTGACCGTGCTCCTGCTCGAGGGCGATGTGCGGCTTGTACATCTCCCGCAGGCCGGCCGCCTTCTTGCGTGCTTCGTCGGGTGTCGCTCCGACGACGGCGACCCTGTACCAGCCTGAGGTGCGGGTGGATAGCCCGGAGTGGTCTTCCTCGACGTCGGAGATGACATCCTGAACGCGGGCGTGCTGCTCGGCCAGCTCTTTCGGCGGGTCCTCGTCGTGTTCGACGGTGTAGTGGTCGAACTGGGACTTGATCTTTCCGGTGAGCGCACGCATTGTGCGGACGGTCTTTGCCTTGTCGTGCAGCTCGATCCGATCCGACCATTCGAGCGGCTCACCTGACGGGTCGCCGATGACCTGCCAGGGCAGCATCCGCTCCGGGATCGGTAGCGGTGCCATCCGTCCGACGGTCAGGACGATGACCGCGCCGGTGTAGCGACGGCCCTCGACGACCCCGGAGACGGTGGTGTAGCCATCCCCTGGGGTGAGGGACAGGTCAGTGAGGTCTTCGAGGGCGGCGACATCGTCCTTTTCCCAGTCGCCGGCACCGGCCGCTGCGCCGCCCGCAGCCAATGGCAGGCCGATGGTCGCCGACCGCCGCAGCAGGTAGTCGATCGCAGCCGGTGACGCTGGTGCGGCGTTAACGCCTCGGCCGGCCATGATCCGCTCCAGTTCGGCGAGATGATCGAGAAGCGCTGCCTCCTCGCGCGCGAAGGCGTCATCGGCCCAGCCGGTGATCATGGACGAGAGGGTGCCCACGAGTGGCCAGTTCGCGACGTAGCCGAGGGTGTGGGCAAGATAGTCGAGACCGATCCCGAGCACCGATCGCTGAGGCAGCTCGATGCCCCAGTAGCGGCCCTTGATCGTCGCGTTCGACCACAGCATCGCGTGCTGCTGGCCACGCAGGTACTCCGCCCACGACAATGCGTCTGGCACATCGTCGATCGGAGCAGCCCACTGGTCGTGGTCCTTTGCCCACTGCTCGACAGGAAACGGCGTGCGCACCAGACGTCGGTGCAGTCGCTCGACACCGGCCTGCTGCAGGTTGGTCAGTACCATCGCCTCGTCCCGGATGAAGCGCCGCTGCTTGCCGGTAGTGCGGAAATTCCACGGCCCCTGCTTCTGCACAAACCATGCCATTGACGTGCGTGAGGTGCGGGTGATGTGTCCGGAGGTCCCGGTCAGTTGCAGTCGCACCGCCTTCCGGGCACTATCGGCGCGCTTCTTTGCCGCCGCCTTCTCGCGATCGGCGGGCGTCTTCCCGCGTCGTTTAAGGCGCTTGCGTCCCCGCTCCCGCTTGCGGGTGTCCTCGGCCAGGACGGCGGGGTCCTCTGCCTGTGGGTCGACCTCCTCGGACGCCTCGGCGACCGGGTATGGGGGGAATTGCACTTCAGACCACGCCCGCGGGCCCTGTTGTGAAACCGGCGTCTGTTGTCCCGCAGCCCATGACGGCGGCAACGCTCCCGGCGGGATCACCGGCACCGGATCTTCGAGCTGAGGATCGAACAGCGATGCGATGTCGTTGTCGTACGTGGTCATCGGTGTGGGTCCTCACTGTCGATACGGGCAGTCGCGTCGTCAGGTCGCGTACCGGTGGTTAGTCGGTCGGGGAGGGTGACACTGATCGTCTCCCCGGGCTTCGGGGGACGCGGGGCGCCCAAGTCGTTGACAGCAGCCTTGAACACCGACCGCAGCGGCCGATCCGGAGTGACGTACTTCGCGATCCCCGTAGTGGCCCACACGGTCACGAGAACCATCACCAACAATGGCTTGAACCCGAGCGGCACGTGGAGGATGGCGCGGGCAATCAGAAACACCAGCACGAACACCGCGGCGCCCACCAAGCCTGCGGTGTACCGAATCCGCACCGGCAGGGTGTAGCCAGTCGGACCGAGATAGTGGCGGTCCACCCGATACAGCAGGTCATCGTTGTTGATCACCTAACGCTCCCTTCTCCGCGTAGGAACCGTCGCGGGTGTCAGGCGTTGATGCCGAAGAGGCCGAGAACCCAGTTCCCAAGGCCCTTGGCTGCGGATTCCGAGGTGGCGATACCGACGAACGCCAGACCCACTAACGTCAACCCGCCGACGGTGAACACCTTCGACAGATTCCCGCGAAGGCCACCGGTCAGGACGACACACGCGATGACGACCAAGATGGTGAAGACGATGTTGTCCTCGATCCACTTCCTGAGCCCGCCGGTACTGACCTCCGTTTGCTGGGCAACGATCGAGATGTCGGGGGCGGGGTGCTCAGCGCTCGCGAGGTCGACGACGGTGGAAGCGATTGCGGACATGGTGCCTCTCCAACAGGGTGCGTAACCGATATGGGCGAACGTGGTTGTGCGGGAACGTAGGAGACATACGCTGCGAGAATCAACGTGACCTGTGGATAACTTTCCGATCCGAGTCGAAGTGGGCCGGGGCGGTGTCGGGCGATCGTGGGGGGCGAGATGAGAGTAGGGCGGGAACCGGAAAGGGTCTGGGCACCCAGGTGTGTGCTGCTCGCGGCTCGGCTTCGGGCGTAAGCGCATCACGCGATCGGAAAACCGGCACACCAATTGATCGCGCGCCAATCCAGCAGTGGATCAACCGAGCCGGACGAATGCCGGGAAGCCTCCACGTTCGGGCGCATCGCCACGACCGATCGAACATGACACCCTCGACGTCTCGCATTGGAGACGCAGTTGAGCATCGCGAACCGGCTGCGAGAGACGGGTCAGGACATCGCCCGAACCGTAGAGCATTCCCACCGTGCCGCCAACCGTCCGGTCGGGGCGATGTCGGAATGGGTGGATTTCGGCGATCCGGCCGAGCGTGTCGAGAGGCGGGTGAAAACACCGTCCCCTTCGGGGGGTCACTCCCCGGCCCTTCGGGCCTAGGGGAGTGTACCTGGGAAAAATGCTTCGCGCCAATCGATTTCAAAGCGTGCTGTTCACACGCTATGGAGCGCGTTCGTCGGAACGCTTCGCGCAGCGCGGCAATGACCGCTCGGGTGTGGTCCCCGATCGCACTCGAGGAGCGAATGAAATCGCGTGTGGGGGCGGTCGGATCATCCGGTGTCGGGACCGCTCTGTCGCGCAATTATGGGGCGGCTCGACACGCTGCCTTTTGCGCTCAAGAAGCCACTCTGAGGGTTGTCGCATACCGATTCGCGAAGCCCCTCTTGACCTCCACCCTCGCTATCGCATGCGTGCTGGGGTCGTCGAGCATGGCGAAGCCGCTGTGTGCCCGACTCGCGTACGTCGTTGTGTGTTGCGGAAGTCGCCCGGGCGCAGGCCTTGCCGGACCGGTGACACGAGGTCCGGTTGATCTGAGCAAGCGCGCCTGCACCATCCGGCCGGGACACGAGTGCGCCGCATCGGCGGAGTGTCACGCACCGGCCGTGAGCAGCCCCCAAGCGAAGTTATCCACAGATCACGTTGAGCGCGATCACCCGACTCTGCCAGTGTGCGCATCCAACACGCCCGACCACTGTCGGAGACGGGCGCAAGTCAACCGGAAAGGGGAGGGGCGATGGCACAGCGAGATCCGCTCAAGGACATCCTGATCGAACTGCTCGGCCCCGACCCCGGCACCCGCAACAAACGCAACGCTCAGTCGGCACCCGAGTCTGCCGTCCGCGCGTACCGGACCTTCGCCCCGATCACGGTCGCCTCCGCGGCCCTCGCGTTCTACGCACCCCAACTCGCCGACACAGCGCTCACAGACACTGTCGATCAAGCCGGTCAGTTCATCACGACGGTTCACGGCTACCGCTGGCCGCTCGCCGTCCTCGCCTCCGCGTGGAGCGTGCTCGACATTCTCCGCTGGCACGGCCACCGACAGCGCCGTGCGCTCGAATCGCAGCTACGGCAGACAACCCGGCACCTGCCAGTGAAGGTTACCGTCGCGTTCCCACCCGGAATCTGTTCGCTGCGCAGCGCCAAGATCCGACTCCCCAGGGGTGCGATCATCCGCCCCAAGGAGATGGACGAATTCACCACCGCCGTCCGCGGAGCGGCCGGCCGCACCGGCACATACACCCACACCGTTCGCCATCATGCGCACCGCGACCTGATCCTGATCGCCCGCACACCCGTCGAACCAGACACCCGCTCACCACGCCATAAGGCCCTACAAACCGCGTTGTCCGCCGGCACCATCTTCAAAGAACCCGCCGTCACGGTCGCCTCCCGCGACGAGGACGGAGTCGAGACCGGCTACAAGATCACGTTCACCCCCTCGCTGAACAGCGGCGCCCGCGGCTTCCAGACCAAGGTCGACGAAGCCCTCGCCGCGCTCGCCGGCCACCACGAATCCGGCCGCACCTGGGCCACCGAATGGACCCCCTCCGAGGGATACCTGGTGATGTACCTGCGGGCACCGCTGCCCACCCGCGTCGACCACCCCCTCGCCTTGGTCGACGAGAACCTCCGCCACCTGCCCTACGCCACCGGCGCAGCGAACCTGAGCCTGTACTGGGACGTCTCGACCAAATCGAACAAACCGCACTGCCTGATCGTCGGTCCCACCGGCGGCGGCAAGACCTCGGTAATCCGCACCCTGCTCACCGAGGCCTCGCGCCGCGGAATCCCCTTCCTCGGAGTCGACCCGAAGATGATCGAACTCGACGGACTCGAGGGCTACCCCGGATGCGCGGCCATCGTCTACGACGCCGTCCGCTCCGCGATGCTCGTACGCGCCCTGCACGCGGAAATGATGGCCCGCAACCACTACGTGCACGTGAAGAAGATCGAACCCTCGCAACTGCCGCTGCTGATCGCCGTGCTCGACGAGTTCTTCATCCTCTCCGGAAAATGGCAGCGCCTGGCCAAAGACGAGGACGAGGAGATCCGCGCGCAGATCAAACAACTCGACCCGCTGGGGGCGTGGGCCGACCTCGCGGTCCTGGCCCGCTCGGCCGGCATCCGCCTGCTGCTCGGGGTGCAACGCCCGGACGCCTCCTTGTTCGGGTCGAGCTCGGGCAATGCCCGAGACAACTTCGGCACCCGGATCTCGCTCGGCAACCTGTCGCAGGACGGCGCGCTGATGATGTGGGGCGATGCCCACGTCGGCCGCGAAGTGGACACCTCCATCCCCGGCCGCGGGGTGGTCACCGCCCTCGACGGTTCCCCGGTGGATGCGCAGATGTGGTGGACCCCGAATGTCGATCCGCACCCCAACAAATGGAACCAACTCTCGAAGGAGGAGAAGGCGATCGTGCACGGCCTGACACCGACCGAGTCGCCCACGTTCGAGTTCTTCTCCACGGAGCTGCGGGAATTCGTCGAATCCGAGCGCGCGCTGGCCAGGCGGGCACGCGAGTACGGCGACGCCCCTGAACCGTCCGTCCTCACCGACTTCGCCACCGACCACGACACGGTCGGCGCCGACGATTTCGCCGACGCCATCCCGGCCTCGGCGGTCACCGAGGGAATGGTCATCCTGCTCGACGACGACGACGGCGACCAGGTGCCCGTCACCGTCGACACGGTCACGGTCATGCGGGACAAGGACACCGGCGACGTCCTCGAAACCGTCCTGTCCATCAACACCGGCGGACGGGTGAAAACCACCGTCCACTTCGACGCCACCGAGGTCGTGATGCTCCCCGAACCCGACACCGTCCTCACCACCGCGTGAGAACCACGCCCCTGGCAGCACAAGGAACCCGCACGCCGCCGCACGCCCTCTGACCACCCACGTCGCCGCACCCACCCATCGAGAGGACCCCGACCCATGAGCCGCCGCATCTCCCAGTCGATCACCCCCACCACGGACGACGTCACGGTGCTGCGTGAACCGTTCGCGGCCAAGGGCGCCAACGATCCCGTCATCGCCGAACTGCGCCGCGTCCTCAAGGCGGTCGTCCCGACATGGCTGGCGAAGCTGACCGAGGAGCAGGAACTCACGTCGGGACGCCTCGAGGAAATCAAGGCCGCCGTGGCGATGCGACGTCAGATCATCGAGGCCCTCCCCGAAGGCAAGGCACGCTCCGACGCCCTCGACGCCCTCGCCAAGGCCGAGAAGACCGTGGCCGACATGGATACGGAACTCTCGTCCGTCGGCGCCTTCGGCGGGTGAGCCGCATGCACGAGTTCACCATCGAGATCGTCTCCGACAGAGTTGCGCGTGTCGCCGGCACCGGCGACGAGCTGGTCGCCCCGGTTGGGAAGTCGATCCAGGACAGCATCTACGAATACAGCCAGAAGCGTGCCGTCGACGCCGGGGCGCCCGTCGAGGTCGCCGTCCACCGGTCCGGCCGCTGCACCCAGGTCACCGTGGCACCCGACGGAACCGCGTCCCGGTCCGCCCCAACAGGCCCCATCCCGACGAGCGCCGACCAGGGTGAGGAACCAGCAAACGCCGACATGATCGCGGAGGAACCGGTCAGCATCACGTTGGACGCACTCGGCGACACCGCTCACTCGGCACCCGATGACGCCGGGCAGGGGAGTGCGCCCCACCCCGAATACGATGCTCGCCGCCAACCGGTCTCTGTCCTGGCGGCGCCCGGAATCATCCCGGGAGCAACGGAACCGGCACGCACGGGGATACGGGGGCGACTCAACGCCGTCTTGGGGCTGAGCCTGTCCCCGAAACCATCCTCGACCGAGATGCGACTGCGCGTCGCTGCCGCGACGATTGCCGGCCCGATCCCCGAGTTCTCCACGATCACGGTGGCCAACACCAAAGGCGGGGTCGGCAAAACCCCGATCGCAGTCGGTCTTGCGCAGACATTGGCCACGCACCGCGGCGGCGCGACCGTGGTCTGCGCCGACCTGGCCGAGAGCGGCGGCAGCCTCGCCGACCGGGTCAGCGTCCCACCCCCCGGCGAGCAGAACATCTTTGGGCTCCTCGCGGCCGACCAGGCCGCCACCGGGCACCTGCGGCCCTCGGCCCTCGGCCGGCATCTGACCCGGCAACCCTCCGGCGAGGACATCGTCGCCGGCCACCACGACCTCACTGCAACACGACACGTGGGTCTAAGTGGGGACGACGCCGCGGCACTGGCCTCGATCCTCGCCCACCACCGCGAGATCCTGGTCGCCGACACTGGGAACAACCCACTCGCTGGCAGCTGGCAGTGGGCCGTCTCGGAGGCTGGCGCCCTCGTCGTGCCCGTGCCTCTGCGCCGCGATGCCGCCACCACAGCGCACCGCATGCTCCTCGACCTCGCCACCACACATCCCGGCCGACTGGACCGGACCGTGGTCATCATCACCGATGGCCCCGGGGACACCCCGATGGTCGAATCCGACACCGTTGACGCATTCATTGCCCTAGGAGTGCAGGTACTCCGCATGCCCTACGAGCCGCTGTTCGCCGGAGGGGAACGCATCGTCCCAAGCCGCCTGCGGTGTACCACCACCGACTCTTTGACCGTGATCGCCGCGACCGTCGTCGACCTGATCACCAGCACCGGCTGACCTAAACCGTGCCTCCGCCAACCCATAACCGTTCACTTACGGAAGCCGCACACACCCAGTCACGAAAGGGAAGAACTATGACCGCCCCGAAGACTCACACCAGGAACCGAGCACACCACACCGGGCGCCACCGCCAGGCCGTGCGCCAGAGCACCACCGCCGCCCTCGTGGCCGCGTGCATCGCGGCAGGGATCTCTCTCGCCCCCAACGCGGCAGCGGCACCGGGACAGGCCGGCATCAACGACAACACCGGCCAAGCCGGCATCACCGGCGACCGTGGCCAGGCCGGCGTCACCACCCCCACCCCGGAGCCGTCCCAGACCCCACAGCAAAGCTCCGAAGACGCTGGCACAACCGCGGACTGGGACACCTACATCCCGATCCCCACCGAGTACCAGAACGTGCCCACCCGCCAAGCACCCACGCACACCGAGCCCACCTACTACAACGACACCCCGTCACCGACAGGGGAGCAGCAGCAAGTCCCCGAGCCCGAGCAGCCGCCCGAGATTGCCCCGGGACACGGCGCTCCGGTCGCACCGATCCAAGCCCCTGAAGACACCTACCGCTTCGGCTACCTCACCGGACCCCGCCCGGACTGGCTGCCCAAGACCGAGGCCGACAAACTCAACAACACCAGCGCCATCCTCGAAGCTCAGGGCGCGACATTCTTCAACTCCCTCGGCGTCCCCACCACCCGCTCGGACCGCATGGCCGCCGCCGCCACAGCAGGTGCCGTCACCGCCGGTGTGGTCGGTGCGACCGCAGCTGGGGTCACCGCCGGTGCTGTGGGAGCCGCCGGCGGCGCACTGATCGGCCTCGCCGCCGGCGCCGCCATCGGCGGGCCAGTCCTCGCGGGTCCGGGCGCTGGTACCGGCGCGATCATCGGAGGCTTCGCGCTCGGCGCGCCGGCGGCCGTCACCGTCGGGGCGCTTTCCGCGGCAGGAGGTGCACTCGCGGGCGCCGCCTACGGGGCGGGTGAGAACCTTGGCGAGGCGTCCGAACCCGCACCCGTGCCGGCTCCCGAATCTGCGCCGGTCGTCGATCTGCAGCCCGCCGCCCAGTTCGTCGAACAGGCCACCCCCGCGGCGGCACAGGCCGTCGACACCGCCGCCACGACAACCACCGGTTCCGCCGCGATCGAGTGGGCTGACAACACCGCATCCGCCGTCCCCGAGGCCATCGGCCAACCGGTGATCGATCAGGCCGTCGACGCCGGAACGCAGACAGCAGCATGGGTGGCCGAACAGCCTGGCGGGAACCAACTGCTCCAGGCCGGCGCAGACCTACGCACCGCGATGCCCGCAGAGGTCGGCGCGCTCCTGTCGGCCGTCGAAACCGCGGCACGCTGAAACCGGAAGGGACCGCAGGTGAGGAAATGCAGGCGGAACAGCGGAGCGCGGAAACCGACCCGGCATCCGGCAGTGATCGACACCCTCGGACCAGCGCCCACTGCCACCACCCCGTCGGGCCGACGCGACACCACCGCGTCGTCCGGCGGGCGCGTCGCCACGAGCACACCGGCCCGACCACTCCCGCCGCCGAAATCAGAGAAGCCCGGGCAGCGGCGAGTCGGCACCAGGACCGCCATCGGCGCCGTGATGGTTCTTGCTGCGGCAGGCACCGTCGGCTGGACCGCACTGCGGGTCGGCGAGCCCGAAAACACCACCCCAGGCGCCCCGGAGACAACCCAACAACCCGAAACGGTCACAACTACCCTCGCGGCGAACTCCGATCCCGCAGAAAGCCTCTCAGCCGTACCCCGCGGTGACGAGAACCAGTGCCAGAGCGACCGCGGCGACCAGAAGACCGGAACTGGGGTCATCGCCGCATTCGAACACGCCTACTACGTGCTCCGATCCGGCCAAGCCGCACGCGCCCTCGCCGCACCAAGCTCACCGCTCCCGACGGCCGACAAGATCCAAGCAGGCATCGACACCGTCCCACTCGGCACCAACTACTGCCTCCGCACCATCGAAACCAACGACAACCACTACACGCTCGTGCTCACCGAGATGCGACCCGGCGAACCCGCCACGCAATTCACCCAGACGATCACCACCACCCATGTCGCCGGGCGCTGGCTGATCGACGTGATCGCGTGAACACGGACACCCGGCATTGCATACCCGCCGGAGGCGCCAACTTCGCCGCAGCCGCTCCGGCCCATTGCGCACTTCGCCGACCGTCGTTGCAACGAGTCCATCCCCGTGCGCCTCGAGTTGCACCGACGTGCAACTCGAGGCGCGCAATACGGCGCAACGCGGGCAACCGCCACCGTGTCCTAGGCACAGAATTGCGACCGACGGCACACCACGCAAGCAGCAACGCTTATCCGTTTTTGCACGCCGAGCTCGATCCCGCCAACGTGCACTCGTCCCGCGCAATCGGGAGAACGCCTTGCGCAACCACCACCTCACGACCCGAAACCCACGAAAGGCCGAACCGATCAATTGCGCCCTTCGACTCGGCCGGGGAAGAAAGCAGGATGCAACCGCAACCGGATGGCGCACACCCCAAGACACACATTTCGCCCGCACCGCCGGCCGCAACAGGTACGCAAGGGCGTTCGACCCGACCGCGCCCGCACACGTACACCAGGCGCAACGCCGCGACTACCAACGCTCCGTTGCGGCAACCCGTGAACGCCACCTTGCCGCAACCCGCAACATCCTCAACCCACATATGCGCAATGCACCCCCGACCAATGGGCTTGAGTGCAAGCTTTCGCATTGGGTCCGCAACGCCACTGCAACGCAACGGCATGCACCACGGTGTCCGTGCACGCTCGCGAGATCCGCAATCTGACAGCGACCGGCGCGGCGCGGCCGCGCGCAACGACCATCCCGGAACCGGAAGGACTAACCGAACATGACCGACCTCAACCTCCGCGCCGCACGAATTCAGCTCCACGCCCTCATCGCCGCATTGCTCATTGCGATCATCATTGCGGTGGGCATCACCATCGGTGCGTTCGTGCTGTCCTTCGCGGTGCAACGAGACCTCGCGCAACAGGCGGGCATTCCACACTGGCTCGCGTGGATATTCCCGGCCATAGTGGATGGCGCAATTCTCGGTGCCACGATTGCGGTCGTTGCATTGAGCAAGATCAGCGGCGGTGCGGCCGGGAAGAAATTCTTCCTGTCCCTTGCCGTCGTCGTTGTGCTCATCAGTGTGTTCGGCAACGCCTATCACGCACATCAGGCCGGTCTCCGAGCTGCTCGCGCTGTCGCAGCCGGTATTGACCTCGGCTACACACCACTCTCGCCGACGGGTGCCTCACTCATTGCGATCATCCCGCCCTTGCTCGTCCTCGCCTTCACGCACGGCGTCGGAGTCCTCATCAAGGCGATTGGGTCCGCGTACGCCGAGTTCAATACGCTCACACAGTCGCTTGCCTTCGGCAGCGGCGATGCAACGCTGGTCAACAACGCCGACCGGGGCGTTGCCGGGGACGATCGCGCGGAGGCGAGCGTTGCAGTTGGCAACGTTGACGCAAGCACGGGTGCCGCAGACGGCGAGGTCGCGCAACATGTTGCTGCCACCGCAATGACCGAGGTACTCGATGAAAGTGGGATGCGGGCGGCAGTGCCGACTACCGCGCAACTGCTGGCGTTCATCGAGGAGAGCAGTCTCGATCCGCTGGTGAAGAAGACGGCTCGAATCAAGATCACCGAACCGGCCACGACCTGGGGTCAGCTCGCCGATGCCACCGAGGCAAAAGCCCCGAGCACCGCGCTTCGCCGGTACAACAAGGCCGTCGCAGCCGCGGTCAATGCAGGATTCGCGATCCCACCGCTCCCTGCCTTCGACCGACATGATGACCTCACTAACTCCCCGGGTTCCCGGGAACGCAACGGGTCCCTGATCAGCTTGCGCAACCGGATGGCCAGTGCGCACTGCTGATCCCACCACGGCGTGAGATGCGGCGCTCCACGGGCAGGCAGGCACAGGACGAGGTCGGCCGCAGCCCACAGATTGCATGCGGCTGACGCAACGCCAGCGGTGCCTCCGAAAGCCGTTGCGCAACGCCCACCGAGAATGCCGTGGACATTAGCGCCCGACACAATCGAGGCATTGCAACAGCCGCGACGAAGCCGGATAACCCGATAGCGGCACAACATCGTTTTCGCAGGGGTTCAGGGCCGCACTCATGGACTTTCATAAACCGGACGCCACATCGACGGGGCGCCCAGTGCAGCGGTGACCACCTCGGCGAAATCCGATACAACGTGGAGTTATCCACAGGTCACGTTGATCTCACCGTACTAACCGGCCACTGTGGGCACTCAACGCGACGCGAGCGCAACCGGCTGGGGCACTGTTGTGCTCACCGAGCGGTGATCCACCCAGTCCGCCAGGTAGATGAGGTGCCAATGCCCGACACACGTCCGACCGCCCAACGCGCACTCGCCGCACTGGTCACCGCGACGGTCGCCACCGGAACCGCAGCGGTGACCGTCCCGGCGATGGCGCACGCGGACCCGGCCAGATGCGCATCGACATTCAACCTCTTCATCCCCGGAACCTGGGAAACCAACGAGCACGCCGACCCCTCCGTTGCGGTCGGCATCCTCAAACCGATCGCAGACACCATCACAGCCACCCACGGTGACCGCGCGGAGGTCTACACCCTGCCGTATATGGCCCGCGCGTTCGACAACGGAAAGACCTACGCCGACAGCAAGTCCGACGCACGCACCAAAGCAGCCAATGTGCTGACCGACGTGGCAAGCAAGTGCACGCGAACGAAGTTTACGATCACCGGATACTCCCAGGGCGCTGACGCGGCCGGCGACCTCGCCTCCGACATCGGTAACGGCAAAGGCCCCATTCGACCCGACCGGGTCCTGGCGGTCGGCCTGCTGGCGGACCCCGGCTCGGGCACCCAGGGTGAAGCCGTCGTCGGCCCCCGCGCCGCAGGAACCGGCATCGCCGACCCCCGCCCGCAGGGAATGGGCCAGCTCTCCGGCCGGGTCGCCTCCATCTGCTACACCGGCAAGGACCTGTACTGCTCCATCCAGAAGGGGACAAGCCCGCTCCTCGGGTCGCTCGGCTCCATCCTCAGCAAGACGCCCAGTGCCGAACCCGGGGCGTCCACTGGCGACGGAAGTGATGGTATTGCAACGGCATTGACCTCGGACTTCTCCAAAGCTGATCTACCAGCACTCGGCGCAAACGCCACCACGCTGGCGCAGCAAAGCAACGCAGACACGATCGACATCGCCCAGCTCGCGAACTCCGCGACGTCGCTGATGCACACCCTCACGCCGATCGCGGATCTGATCGCGACCGGCGCAGCGAACTCCGCCGCGACCACCCACCTGACCACCGCGACACCGGGAACCGCCGAGCACGCCGCCGGACAGTTCCTGACCGCCGCGTCCCAGGCCGACCTGTCGAATGCGGTGACCACAGCATCCAAGCTTGCCGACACCGCTTCGGCATTGGTCCAGTCCGGCACTGCCACCGTGCCGGCCGCGTCTCCGGAGGCGACCGCACTGTCCACCGCAGCAGGAACACTGAGCGCCCAGGTCGCGCCGCTGGCCGCCACACCCGCCGACGCACTCACGACCGCATCGAGCGTGCTGTCGGTCCTCAAGCCGAGCGTCGTCGTTGGTCAAGTGCTCAACGTGGTGACCGGCGTTGCTGCACTCGATTTTCCAGGGATCCTCCACAACCTGACCGTCCTCCCGCAGAAGGTCGCCGCTCTTGACGCACACGGGGCGCACCAGATCTCGGGGGAGTTGAACAACCAGTTTGCGCCGTTGGTCAAACTCGCCGCGGGCGTCGACCTTCGGTGGGTCTCACAAATTCTCTCGGTCATCCCGGACCCCTCCGGGTTCACCCAGATCGCCGCCCTGGTGACCTCGATCCTCGCCAATGTCGATGTCATCCGGCTCGCCAACCTGATCGGCCAGATCCAGGAAATCGCCTGGGCAGCCGTGGAGAAACTCCTCCCACCACCCGGGCAGGCGCCCGACCCACTCGGCGCCGGAGCCGCCATGACCGGACTGCTGCCCGTCGGCCTCGACATCGCCTCGGTCGCGGTGAACATGCTCACCGGCAAGGCCACCAAAACCGACCCGGCCCTCCTCGGCAAACAAGCCCACACTGCTCCAACCCCGATCAACGCCCAAGCGCAGAATCTCGACCTGAACGGGCAGAATCTCGACCTGAACGGACTGACCGGATCGCTGACCACGATGGCCAACTCCCAAGGTGCCGACGATCTCACCGCCCTGGTCGCCGAGGGGTTGAAAGCCGCATCATTCTTCGCCTCCGGCGCCCACACCGACTACAACCACCTCGTCGTCGACAACGCCGGCCGCACCGCCATCCAATGGCTCACCGACTGGCTCAACCTCCAGATCGACCGGGCCGCGTAACCGCCTTCTACCAATGATCCTGCACGTGAAGAGAGGCGAAACGCCATGGCCCCATCACGATCACACAATCCCGCTGCCCGGTGGATCTGGTGCAGGCGCTGCAAACTCCGAAGCTACCTCGCCCGATCAGACGCCAAGAGCGTCCGCAGACGCCATCACGGATCGAAAGGACTCTCGGTGTTCCCCTGCCCCCACAATCCCGGCCAGTACCACGTCGGACACCGCCCCACCGCCCTCACCCACGGAGCCATCGACCGCCGCAGACTACGTAACCAAGCACTCAAAGACCCCGAGTCGGTCACCGACCGGGACCCACCACCAACGCGTTAGCACAGCAACAGCCTGCACCCACCGAAGACTTCGACACATGCGCCTCGAAGAAGGAGATCCTATGCAAGGCACCGAGGAGGAAGACTCACCGATCAGTCGACCCTGCAGCAAATCAGAAGACACGGGCGACCTCGCGCAACGCTTGGTGAAACTGAACTCAACAAGGAAACTAATATGACCTCCTGCCACATTCAGGCCGGCCACGCGGATTCGCCGGTCATCTTGCACGTCCCGCATGCCTCCCGCTCCATCCCCGACACGGTCCGTGCCGGAATACTCCTGAGCAATGACGAGTTGCAGCTAGAGCTGGACGAATCAACCGACACTGCAACAGATCACATCGCCATACGTGCTGCGGAACTCCTCGCATCCGGGCGCCCGCGACCCTGGCTGGCCATCAACCAAATTTCCCGCCTCGTCATCGACCCAGAAAGATTCCCCGGCGACGACGAGCCCATGAACGCCGTCGGCAGGGGAGCCGTATACACCCGGACCTGCAACCGCGCGCTGCTCCGGCTCGAACCCGCCGCGGACGCGCAACGACTGATGGACTCCTATTACCAGCCCTACACCGCCGCACTCACCGGCCTGGTCGACGACAGGATCGCCACTACCGGCGCAGCCGTCATCATCGACGTCCACTCCTACCCGCGACACCCTTCCCGATTCGAGAACCCCAACAAGCCCCGCCCCGCGCTCTGCCTCGGCACCGACGACTTCCACACCCCCGGCTGGCTCCGCGAACAGGCCCTTGACGCCTTCGCGCCGCTCGGCGACATCGCCACCAACACCCCATACACCGGGTGCTATGTCCCCCTCAACCGCTACCAGCACGACCCGCGGGTGACCGCCGTGATGATCGAACTTCGCCGCGACCAGTACCTCGCAACGCCGAGCGCCGCGAACCCGGCCAAGGTGGACGCACTCGCCAGCATGCTCGCAACCCTCGTCGCCCACTGCACTCCGAAAGTGGCCGCCGACTGATGTGCCAACCCAAACCCGGGCCACGCTGCTCCCCGCACATGCGCATCCGACTCATCCGCGCCCGCACCAAACTGAACGATGCACTCCACGCACTTGCTGAAGATCCCGACAACAACACCCTCAAGCACCGCGTTCGTCGAGCCGAAGCCGCCGTCGCAGAACATGCCGCACTGTACGACTCCACCCCAGTCGGCCAGAACGAACTTCGCGAAGCAATCGCACACGAGAACAACGACACTGCTCGCAACCTGCTCAACCAACGAATGGCCGCCGCTGAAGCGTTGCGCGCACAACAGATACACGCGATGCACAATGGTCAGCAGGACCCAACTGCAAAGGACAATCACTATGAGCAACGAACCAATGCTGACCCAGGAACAACGGGAATCGTTCTGGCGTCTACACGGGTGGCGCCCGAACCTGCCGGACAGCAAGCGCCGGGAGATCGAGCAGTACTGGACCGACCCGGAGATCGTGGAGGCCGAAGCCCTCGGATTCTGATCTCCGGCCGCGAGATCACTCCCGTCGCCGAACACACTCTCTCATCGCCCATATGCGAGCGGCTGGCCGCAAAAGGTGTCAGCACACCAACGCTGTACGAACTCGACCAACGCGACGCAGACCTGTATCGAGAGCAGATGCTCGCACTCCGAAACAACAATCCCTACGCGGCCTCTGTCTACGTCTACGACACTCACGAGTACCGCGGAATGCGGATGCTCGTCACCGACGACGGGAAGGCCGGCGTCGCAGTCAACGGCGATGAGGTTGTCTCCGTCTTCGCGCACAACGATTGTGCTCATCCAAGGGCGGCATACGCGCTGCTCTCTCAGGCAACCGAAATCGGCGGGCACCGACTGGATTGCTTCGACACAGTGCTTCCCAAGATCTACGCGCAATCGGGATTCGTCCCGGTCGCCCGCCTCGCCTGGAACGACGACTACGCACCCGATGGCTGGAACTACAGCACATACCGGAACTTCAACAACGGACGGCCCGACGTCGTCTTCATGGCCTACGACCCAGCAGCAATCGGTTCGAAGTACACCAATACGGCCGCCAACTATGTCGACAACTACGACACGGGGATCGAGTCTGCCCGGAACTACTCGTCTCGCAGGACCTCTGCACCTAGTCCGGCAGAGCGGTAACCACCGAAGCGGACGCGGGCGTACCGGCTAGAACTCTGCTCGCACGACCATGCACGGCCGTGCATGGTCGTTTGCCACCAAGCTGTCCCCTCGCCTCCCCATCCTGGCGGTGATGACGGCGGGACGGGTCGCACATGCCTATGGCGCAGATTTCGATCAGGGCGGTGTCCTGCACAATTGCAACCACCGGGGACTCGACCCGCAGCATCTGGCCCACCGGGGCGGTGGGGCATCATGCGTGTCTACTCGCATGCGGAAGAGGTCCACGACGACGAGATCCGGGCCGGAATACTGCGAGTTGTGAGTGCGGGCGGAATCCGAGAGCGATCCCGCTGCCCTCGCTGCCGAGCTGAACCGGGCCCACCTGCTCTGACCTGCACGAACCATCGACAGTCCACACAGAAGGAGGGGTTCTGACCCCGTCTGAACTGCTCCTGCTTGACGCATACCCATATCGGCATATGATGCTCTCATGGCACGAGCAGCGACGACATCGGACGTCTTCAACGCGATCGCTGAGCCGCAGCGCCGGGAGATCCTGGCACTGCTGCGGGCGGGTGAGCGGCCGGTGACCGAGTTGGCCCAGGAGCTGGGGTTGACCCAGCCGGGGGCGTCCAAACACCTGCGGGTGCTCCGGGAGGTCGGGCTGGTGCGGGACCGCAAGGCAGGCAAGCAGCGCCTGTACGGCCTTGACGCCCGCGGGCTGCGACCGGTCCACGAGTGGACCGGCGGGTTCGAGCAGTTCTGGAACGAGAGGTTCGACCGGCTGGACGCGTACGTGCACGACCTCAAACAGGCAAGGCAGGAGGAGTGACCGATGGCAACAGGATGGGGCTCCGGCGCAGTCAGCGACCACCGCACGACGGCTCCGCCGGAGCAACGCAACACAGCACACCCCAGATCAAGCACCACACGAAAAGTCACACGAAGGGAAACCCGGATGCGTTCGGTACGAGGAGCAACCGTTGGCGACGGCACGGCCGACCGCGAGATAGTGATCACCCGGGTCATCAGTGCCCCACAGGAGCTGGTGTTCAAGGCGTTCACCGAAGTCCGGCACCTGTCGCGGTGGTGGGGCCCGGATGGATTCACCACCACCACGCGAGCGTTCGAGTTCCGCGTCGGCGGAGAGTGGAACTTCGTGATGCACGGACCGGACGGTACGGACTACCAGGAGTGGATCTCCTGGACAGAGATCGCCCCACCGGAGCGGATCGCGTTGCTACATGGTGAGTCCCGCGGCGACCCGAACGCTTTCGAGTCGGTCTTGACATTCGAGTCCGACGGCGCCGCGGCGACCCGGATCGAGATGCACACCCTGTTCCCCACCAAGGAGCTGCGCGACGAGGCGATCGAGAAGTACCACGCGATCGAGGGCGGCCAGCAGACCCTGAGCAACCTGGCTGCCTACGTCGCCGAGATCGTTCGGAAGGAAGTGGAGGGCTGATGGCCGGGAAACTGTTCTTCAGCGTGTCGATGTCGCTCGATGGATTCATCGCGCCCGAGTCCCTCGGGGACTTGATGGGATAGCAGTGGATGGAGCTGCAGCAGTGGATATTCCCGCAGCGGTTCTTCAGGGAGAACCCGAAGCTCGGCGAGGGCGGCGAGGAAGGGGGCGACAACGACATCGTGCAGGAGACGTTCGAGCGCACCGGCGCGAGCGTGATGGGCAAGCGCATGTTCGACGCGGGCGAGCAGGCGTGGCCGGAGGAGGCGCCGTTTCACACGCAGGTCTTCGTCGTGACGCACGAGAAGCGTGACCCGTGGGAGCGCCCGGGTGGGACCACCTTCCACTTCGTCAACGACGGCATCGAGCCCGCACTCGACCAGGCCCGCGAGGCCGCCGGGAACCGGGACGTCCGCATAGCGGGCGGCGGCGCGACGATCCTGGAGTACGTGAACGCCGGCCCGATCGACGAGTTCTCGATCGCGTTGTCACCCGTACTGTTCGGCTCCGGAATTCGCCTGTTCGACGGCGTGGACGCGGGCCGCGTGGCCCTGGAGCAGGTCCGCGCGGAGCCGACGCGGCGGGTGACCCATCTGACTTACGCAGTCCGGGAACGGTAACTGTCTCGAACTCGGCGCTCCGCCGGTGTCCTCGGTGATCCCGGGCATGACCATGACGCCGGAGGGGCCGATCTCCGCCTCGACACGAGGTTCTCCTGGAGCCACGTCGAATACGGCACCGCGAGTGTCCTCACGGCGCTGAGTGGTTACCTGGATCGGTCCCTGGACACCCGCTCGTTGTGGCCGGCGATCATGACGCACGGCATCTACGACCTGTTCGTCTTTTGGGTGATGATTCGGATGTGACGGCTGGGGCCCTGGTCTGCGTGGTCCACCACTCTCGGACGGGTTGTGCCATGCTGTGGGCACAGTGTCGAAGTCGCGGGGGTGACATGACTGTTCATACGTTGGTGCGATCCACAGGCAGGCGCGGCTGGACGGTGCGATGTGATCTGTGCGAGCGCACCTTCGCCGCTCCGTTGGCAGGCCGGCCCGAGGCGGTGGCGTTCGCCGAGACGAATGGGTGGATCGTCGGCGAGCGCACGTGGTGCCCGATGTGTGCGGCGGCCCACACCTCTCGCCGCACAGCCTGAAATCGCCGGTCCACAGCCCTGACCCGGAACTCGGGGGCGGTTGCCGGGCTGTGAGGATGGGCTCGAAGGTTTCGTCTTGCGTTGAAGGGAACGGGTGTGATGGGGGAGCTGGCCGCGGCGAGCAAGGTGCATGTGATGGTGTCGTACTGGTGGAGCCGCGGCGACGGTCTCGCCAACCACCAGCTCGGCCAGATCCTCACCCGTGCAGCAGGTATGGACCAGGTGGATCTCGCCGATCCGCAGTCGATCGACCGGGCGCTGAGGATCGCGGTCGCCGATTCTACGGTGCTGGCCGAGCTGGACCAGTGGTGGCAGATGGTCGAAACCCGCAGGGCCGGCAACGGCACCCGCAACCCGGGTCTGGGTCTGGATCAGTCGATTCGGTACCTCACCGATCGGCTCGATGCCGCCGCCGTCACTCCGGAGGTGCTCGGCGAGTGCCGCCGGCAGGTCGCCGCGGTCGATCAGGCGATCATCGGCGCGAAGGACCTTCCCGAACTCGCGCACCCGGATGCGGAGATGCTGGATCTTCTCGGCCGCTACCTGGAGGCGCGTTCCCGAGTGCTGGCCCTGGCGTGACCCCACTCGGGTGAGCCGGTGCCAGGCGCGGGCCCACAGGGTTGGACCGGCGAACCGCCACCGGAGGAAGCGACCTGCCAGCATTGCCGGTGGGGCCGGTGGTGTCCGCGATGAGGCGGCTCGCCGATCAGATGGGACGTGTCGTTCCCACTGGTGAAGGCGGATAAATCTCTGGACGATTCAGAGGTTCCAGAGTTGGAGCAGAGCGGTCCGCAGGCTGGCGGAGGCGATCCGGTGATCGGCCCGTAGCCGGGGATTGGGGTGTCCGAGGTCGGCGAGGGTTTGTTCCGCGTCCGGCACCGGGAGGGGCGAGAGGTCGGTGCGGCTGCGCAGCAAGTGACCGATGGCGCCAGGCGTGCGGGGGATCGCGATCGCCTCGGAATCCACCACCGCGGGCGGGTAGATCCATTCGTTGTCGGCGGTGACGAAGACCAGGACGTCACCTTGCTTCAAGCGGGTGTCGGACTTGTCGTGGTGGAACCATTCGAGCTGGTATTTCGCGGCCGGCCCGGCAGGGGCGCGGTGGTGGCGGGCCTGGGTGGTCCAGGTGTGGTGTTCGGTGGGGCTGGGTTCATATTCGACGATGTGCCGCAAAAACATTCGGGTGATCTTGGCGGGCAGGAACCCGGGGTCGACTTGTCCGCGGCCGCTGACGCCGGGGATCGGCACTGCTCGCCCGATCTGCCATTGCGCGGTGGCGTTGTCGAGGAACGCCTGATCGACCTCGGTGATCTCCTCGATGCCGTCGATGAACTTCCGGACGGCAGCGACAACCTGGGGGTCGTCGGTGATGACCACCGCCTCGTCGGCGATGGTGGAGCTGTGGGAGGCGTTGGCGGAGCCGATGACCGCCTGCCGGTCGGAGGCGATGACATTGGCGTGCAGGTTCGGCGACGACAGCACCCGAACTCCGGCGTCCAGGTAGTAGGCGAGTGCTACCGGGGAGGTCAGGTGTGCGCGTACCGCGGCGCGGGAGGCGTTGACGACGAGGACGTCTCCGGCACGTAGCGGCAGCAGGGTGGGTGCGTCTTGGCCGAGGTGGGCGATCGCGGCACGGCGGGGCCCGCGCGTGCGGACGGCGCGGGTGATGGGCGGCCACGGGCTCGGTCCGTGGAAGGTGGTCTCCATATCCGAAACGGTAGCGGGTGCGAACACCCGATTGGGTGGATCCGGGATCAGTGGCGGCGTGTTCAACGGCTGGATGCAGGCCACCTAGCTGTGAAGATGGCACGTCCCCTCCCTCTCACGGGACTGATTCGCAGAGGCCGCTATTGGTGGGAAGTGGACGTCGTCACGGGCACCCTCGGTTGTGATGTCGAAACCGGAGTGCTCGTTTAGCTGGGTTCCTCTACGTGCCAAACTATCTCGCAAAGCTGGAATGGATACGGTGCCGCTGCCCGGCACCACTCGCGCGTGCCGAGGCCGGCGACGAGAAACGCCCACATCGTCAGTACTTACGAATAGGCGACGCCCGCAGCATGCGCAAGTGCGGCGGCGGTCGGCAACAAGACGAGTTGCGCCTGCTGAGTGCGCTCAATTCGCTCCAGTACCGCCGAGTATGTTCGGATTCATGGCACACGGTTCATTCAGTTGCGGGCTGACCTGCGCTGTGATCCTCGCGCATCGCCGGCGGTATGAGCGCCCGGGGCGCCTGCCGACCCCGAGCAATTGCCGATGAAAGGCGGGCTGCCCGGTCTGGCCCGTCAGCACTATTGAAACCACCATCTCGGTGGTCCCCGTACGCCTCCCAAGCGTTGGCCCAGGCCAGCGGATGGCCGCTCGTAGCCGGCGATCGTAGAACACCAGTGTCACACGCAGTGAAGCGCTGATCACCCTGCACGAAGGGAAGTATCGGCCGGTCGTGTCGGGTTTCGGCTGTCGACTGGTCGTCGAGGTCAGGCGAACTCCCGGCGCGACATCCGAAAACCGACACGGAAATGGGGATGTCGGTTGCCATTCGACCTGAGGCCTGAGCGCGCAGGCCGGACCTGCGGTGCAGACGGGACGCCGCCGCCGCTGAACACCGGCACGAACTCCTGCCAGTCGAACTCGAGGGCGTGTGCATATTCGCCATCGTCGTGGTCGGGATGTCGGACGTATGATCGACGGACCGTCGGGGGCGCCCACGCGGAAGGGATGTCCAATGGACAATTGGTGGCTGTACTACAGCCCGTTTCCCCAACCTGTCCGGGAATGGCTGTGGCTGATCGTGCAGCAGATCTGGTAGCGCGCTGACGGTCCCGGACGTCCACCTCCTGCGGTCCTCTTGGCGAGTCTGCACCCCATATCAGTTGTTGGTGACGACGAAGCCCTTCCCGACGGGGTTGGGTTGGGCGTTGATGCCGTCGAGGACGGCAGCGAACTTGATGTACTCGAACGCGAACAGCGCTGTGTCGAATCCGCGGACCATGCCCACGATCTCGGTGTTGTTCTGCAGTACGGGACCACCGGAGTCACCACCACCTGATTGGGCGTTGCTGTAGAAGCGTGTCGTGTTCTGCGCGGTGATCGACCCGCAATGGACGCCGGTACCGGCCCCGTCCTTGCAATGGGGACCGACCGGGTTGGAGGCGCCGATTCCGTCGACCCGGGCACTGGGACCATTCGATGTGAGTACCGCGTCAGCGTTGAGGTAGAGGACCACCCAGTCGACGCCGGTCCCGCCGCCGGGACTGCGGTAGGCGATGTTCCCGATGTGTTCCCGCGGTCCGGTCGGCGCGTAGCGGTAGACGGGTGCACCGTCGGGTGTGCCGTCGACACAGTGGGCGGCGGAGATGCCGATCTTGTTGCCGAACAAGTCGGTACCGACGACGCCCATCGTGCAGAACTCGATGATGCCGGGCGGGTGCGGTACCGGGTTCAGGTCGTCGGTCCACGCGATGCCGTTGGACACGACACCGGTGGCTGATGCCGCCGGCGCGTTGACAAGGAATGCGCCGAGGGTGACGGCGAGACACGCAACATACCCGTAAAGCCTTCTCAATTGGGTTCTCTCTTCTTGGCGGCGTCGACGGGCTGTCTGTAGGCCGCTTGTTCTTGGTGGCCGAGCTGGCTAGGCGTGATGATTTCTTCACGGCTGACTGTCGGGGTCCGGAAGTAGCGGGACTCTGTCTGCCGGTCGCTGGTGGCGTCAGGCTCGCCTTTCGGGAAGGCCGTCAGGGCACGGGCATGGTGCGGAAGAACGGCGCGGTCGGCGACAGCACACACGGATCGGTGGTCGGATTGGCGATGACGAGGCCCGCACCAACAGCGGATCCGACTCGCCCGGAATCATCCGGTCATAGCGGACGCGGATCTTGCCCCGGGCACCCTGCGCGAGGGAGTCGTCGACCCAGGCGTATGCCCGACGGTCCGATCGTCGTCCGCGACGATCGTGCCCGTGACGGGGGTGATGTCGGTGCCCGTCCAACGGGGCGACAGCTCGATGACCGTCCACGACATGATCGTGTCGTTCCCGACGAGGGAATCTTGCCCGGTTCGGTGCTGCGGCACGACGAGCATATGGGCGCGTCGGCGGCGGGCATGGTGTGGCACTGATCGCAGCAGCGGATGGTGAAGGCTCGCGTGCGACGAGAGGGGAGCGGGGGAGCTGATCGCGGTGGAACTGATCGTGCATCGGGGGCCTCGACTTGCAGGATTCGGGGGTTGTGCGACTCCCACACTCCTCGCGTAATGTCCGTCCGACGACGGCAGAACGACCGGTAGACATACCTGTTTTCGTGCCCGGGGCCGTCCATAGGGTCGAGATCCGCATGGCCTGGGTCGGGGGTGTGACCGGGTTCGGGCTCCCGGAGCAACGCGGGGCATGGCACGTCCACGTGCGACCCCTCGGGGTATTTGCACACTCGTCGGTGGATCGCCGAGATCCTCGCCGCGAACCCGGATGTCGATGGCGTGCACCACCGGCCGAGAACACCCTCGCCTGGATGTTGGCCGATGACCCGGCCGCACACACCCACCCCGCCGTCACCGTCGCCGGAGTACGAATCGGAAACGTCTGCCCAATTCGTGTGAAGGGGCGCCGAGAATGGGCGCACGGAACTACGCGAACGAGACTTGGGCAAGGGGTGACTCGCTCGGAGGTGACATGTTTGAGCCGAGGGGCGCCGCGTCACAAGGTGCGAACAGCGGCGGTGACACGGTTGATGTGTTGTGGCGCAGCCAAGCGCAGCCCCTGCCAACGATGTAGATCAGCTGGCAGGGGCGCTACACGGACAATCTGCACGTAGTAACGAGCAGCGCACAATTGATGTTCGTGAGCCGGCGCAGGGAAGTCCAGGGAGTGTGATCCATGCCATTGCAGTATTTTTCGCATCTCCGGATTACCGACCAGTAAGTGTGATTTCGGCGAGGCGTGCTGCGGTGCGTGCACGATCCGGATGGAGTTTCCGAGGGCGATCTGCGTGATCCAGCGACACGGTGCGCTACCGGACCCATTTTGTTCTGCTTCGCCGCAGCAGTGCCGGCGGGCTTCGACAGCGAGAGGTTAGGTGGGCAGTTCCGTTTCATTTACCGATTGTTCTGTGCTGCAGCGTGTCCAGTCGTGATGAGCAGCTGTTCTGCGCAATCGAGTATCTGCGGCGAGCCGCTCACCGACAGATGTCGCCGACGACCAACGACCCAGCCGGATCACTACCGGCGGGCGGGCAGGCAACCCCGCATAAACTGTGCTTGCGACGCGAAATGCTTGGGCGACACAGCTCAGGCACCAAGACTGTGACGTAGAACACAGCTGAATATGTGGGCGAAGCCTGGCGCTCGGGGATGTTCGGTTGCAACCCTGAGCTGAGACCCAAACCTCCAGACCCGAACACGGGTATGGGTGTAGGTAGTTCGGCCAATGTGCAGGTGTCGAAGTCGGTCCAAGGTAGCTGGTACGCCGCCATTCGACGTGGCAGCCGAAAATTATCTGCACGTGAGAGAAGAGTTGTCATGGCACGGATTACCGAGAACCTGGGCGCCAGTCTGCTGAATACGTTGCGGGTCGGTGTGGTTGGCACTGTTCTGTACGCCGGACTGATCATGGGCGTAGTTGTGGTGGCGGTGTGGAAGTTCCCGATGCCCGGCGTGTAGGCCCGCACCGACCCATGGCCTTGCGCCGATGGCGGCCAGTGAAACACTCGGTGGCAGTTCGGCGATAGAGCTGACAGGGGCGTGGTTGTGCCCGTGGCTCCGCGTGGCCGTTAATCAACACGCGATACCCGTGACGGGCCCTATTTGCTGTGGAAGGGACGATGATGTTCGGGACCGGCGTAAGCCTCATGGTTGCTCTGCTGGTGGTGATGCTTCTGGTGGTTCCCGTCTCGTTGGGTGTGGCGGCACGAGCGGACGCGAGGGTCCGCCGCCTTGCGGAGTCCCGGGCGTCCCATCCGAATCCGGTGGGTTCGGTCGGCGTCGCGGGTGTGGACGAGCGGTGTGATCGGTGGCGGCAGTTGGCGACGCGGGCGTGGTTGATCTGCGGCGGCGCCTCGCTGGTCGCAGTAGCGGTCGTGGGGGTCCTGATCTGTGTCGGGTGAAGGCGACTACATTGCGGGAGTGCGTGTGGTGGCTCGTGGCCGTCGGTGCGGGGCGGGCTGAGCCCTCAACCTGCGAACCCGCAGCTGACAGTTCAACGAAGATGAAATCACGTCGGCCGCTGTGATATACGCGCTACAGAATTCCCTTGATGCGGTCACGCCCAAGTTGGGCCGAAGCGGCCCGGTCGGAGTGTAGTCCGCTCCGGCCGGGCCTCGCCGGGACATACAACAGGTACCCGCCGCGTGAGCCCTGACCGCGCTCCTCATGCACTGCGCGTCGCGAAGGGGTGGGACGCGCTCCAGTCGAGAAGCGCGGTTCCGCGTTGGTGTACCTGGGTGGTCGGCGTCGCTGATGTCTCCTCGGATGTGCTGCGTGTGAAATTATCGACCGGACCGACGGAATTAGGCGCGGTATGTGCACCAATCGCTGCTAGCCAGTACAGGTTCGGCTTGCGCCGTGTTGCGTTATCGACCTGCTTCTTCGTGTTCCGGTGCGAGGAAATGGTAGACCCGACGCCCGCCCCAATCGCTGCAATGTGATCCACGCCACATGATTTTCTGGGTGGGCGATACTTGCGGCTGGCGGCCGTCGGTGCAAGCACGTCCGCGTTGGCATCACGCATTCGAGTGCGAGTGTTGTTTCTGGCCGGGCGGATTCGGCGCCTGACCGGTCGGCTCGCCTGCTACCAATTCTCCCGTACCCCGCTCGTCCGGGCGCAGCGAGGTCGTCGGCGTGTGGTGTACAGCGCGCGGTGTGGCGGGTATTCGAGGACGGACTTCCCGGTCTGCTTCTCGTGTCAGTGTGGTGTGGTGTGGTGCGGTTGAATGGGTGACATGGCGTCGTCGGCGGGTGAGCAGCTGTGGCAGACGTTGTCGGATTCCGGGTTGGCATTGGTATGTGTTCGCGGGCCGCAGCGCCGATGGGCGGATCTGCTCCTGCCCGGGAATGAATCGGTGGGGGAGCTGACCTGGCTGGCCCGGGACACCGACGAGGTCGCCGAGCAGTACCGCGACCACCGATAGTGACACACGGCGGAGCCGCGATGGCGCTGGCGCGGACCGGCGGCGCCCACCGAAGAAGCGGCACGCTGGTCTGTTTTTCGTGTGAGCGGGTATCGGTGCACATGCAGGTGGACGCCGGTCTTTTCCGGAGGTGAGGCGCACCGGTGCCGGTGGTAGCGTCGCGCAGGCTGCAGGGGTGCGATCGAAAGTCCCCGGGGCGACGTCGCTCCCAATCTTGACCAAGGGCTGCAGCGGCGAAGGGCACGGAAGGTGCGGTAGATGGTGCAACAGCAACGGGCGGCGGTGACCCGGGCGCAGATCGTCCGCGGGGCAGCGGAAATGTTCGACAAGTCCGGGTTCGAGGGTGCCAGTCTCGTCGAGATCCTCGAGGCGGCGGGCATGACGAAGGGGGCCTTGTACTTTCATTTCCGGTCGAAGGAGGATTTGGCCCGGCACATCATCGCCGAGCAGCACCGGATCTCCATCTCCGCGGTGCAGGCGATCGCCGCGCAGGAGGCGTCGGCGATCGAGCAGATCGTGATGCTCTGCCACGAGATGGCCCGGCAGATCGTGCAGGACCCGATCGTGCGGGCCGGGATCCGCATCACCCTCGAGCTCAGCGCCGACGACCGTGGCCCCGCGGGCCCATACCTGGATTGGATCGCCGCCTGTCAAACGTTGGCGGCCCGCGCGGTCGCCGAGGGCGACCTTGTCGACACCATCGACCCACCGACGTTCGCGCGGTTCGTCATTGGCGCGTTCACCGGAGTCCAGACCGTGTCCCAGGTCCTGACCCATCGCGCGGACCTCGAGCAGCGGGTCGACGAGATGTGGGGGTTCCTGCTGCCGGGGATCATGCCGACCACCCGGCACCCCGCCATGATGCGGATCCGGGCGGCCCGCACCGACGTTCCCGTCACCGGATCGCCCGACCGTCAGGATTAGTCCGCTCAGCCTGCCAACACGACCTGTGAATGCTCCCCGCAGACCGATAAGTGCGCCTTCCGGACGTCGCCGTCGACCGCAAGGTCACGACGGCGGATGAGTGCGGCCGGCTGACCGGATCTGCTTCAAGCGCACCGGTGCGGGTGCGTGAGCCCCGGTGTCGTCGGGGTCAAAATGGCCGATGCCGGGCAGCGTCCGGGTGTCGTTCCCGCCAGGAGGCTGCTGCGCCGCGGCGACGGGGTGGAGTCGGTCTCGATGAGCGCGCCGCCGCGGCTGGCCTAGATCGGCCGTGGGGTGTGGGGCCCGCAGAACTGCGTGCTTGCATACGTACCGCGGGATGTGCCATTGCTCCAGGTGTGTGCCGGGAAGACTGCTGCGTCACCGACCTGAGCGTGAGAGGAGGCTGATCTGCCGGAGTACGCCGCGGTATGGAACTCCACCATTTCGATCGTGTGTCCGGGTGCACCTCGTTCACCGGGTCAGCGGATCGGGTATTCGAGCTCTGGTCCGAAGTGACTACGTCCCGGGGTGCCGGGTTCGCCCCTGTCTGCGCTTCCGGGGGCGGATGCCACTCGTTGCTGGTTGGCCGCAATGTGTCGTTGCGGAATTGTTATCGGGCCGGTATAAATATTCACATCGTGTGCCGTGTGTCACGATTCTCTGAACAATCGAACTGGAGTTACAAATGGACCTCGCTTTCTTGGCGGACTTCTTCTCGAACGTCTCCACCCTTCTCGGCGCCCTCGACTTCTTCTCGGGTTCTGCTGGGTCGCTCAGCGGCTAGTAGCGCTGCCAGAGGCTTGAATTGGCTCTTTGGTGGCGGAAATGGGGTTCGTAGGTCACCTGCGGACCTCTTTTCGCTGTACCCGATCTTCCGATCGTGTCTCCGCCGCGTCGCTTCCTCGCGGGAAATTCCATGAATGTCATTCTTTCGCGTGGATGAGCCGACCATTCAAGATCATTTACGGTCTGGATGCTGACCTATCGCGATTCGGTAACTCGACTCGCGATCCGAATTACGTGTGTCGTCGAGTTTGGAAAGACAAGGGCAGCCCTCAGTGAGAGGTGCATGTCGCCGCAAGGCTGCTTCCTCACGCCCCACACAGCGGCCCGCGCCCTCATGGCCGCTGAGGCACTCGCGGTCACGGTCGACGAGCTCGCCGAACTCGGCCGCGCCTCGCAGGCAGCCAGTGCCTACGTCCGGCGCCCACGCGATGCACATCGGCACCCGCACCCAGGAATGCTCGTGTGGTCCGCCCGTGCCGTCGCCGGAGATTCGGCGGCACTGCTTCGGCGGACCCGCGGCGATCATCTCGTCCGCCCGGCCGCTGCGCCCGTCCAGGTGAACACGTCGTCGCCCCGGCCGTGGCCAGCATGTACGACGCATCTCGTTTCCTTGAGCCAGACCCGCAGGGAATTCATCGGCCCGTAGGCCTCGTCCACGGTGAGCCACGCGAACCGCACCTTCGCGTCGCGCGCGTTCGATCATGTTCTGCGCCAACACGGGTCTGGGTCGCGAGCTCGGCATCGTCACCGATGCCGACGGCGCGGCACCGGTCCCGATCGGCGGTCCACGATTCGGGAGATAGAGCTCCCGGTCGAGTCCTGAATGCGGTGCTGGTGTCTGGGCGTGGGCGCCGCGGTGCTTGTGGTGTGGCCGTTCGCGTCGCGACCGGACTCGCCCGAGCCGCCGCGCCCGCTGCCCGATATCCGGTCATGGTCTACGGCCGACCGGTGACGTGCAGTGAACTCTTCGGGCAGCGAAGTGAATTCGGGTTTACAGTCCGCCTGCAACCGGTGGGGACAGGCCTGCCCTCCATTCGTCAATTCCGGGTCCTGGGCCCGTACGCCGAGTGGATCGGTTCGTGGCATCGGCACAATTCTGATCGCCGCCCGCTCGTGGCAGGATGAGACCGTGAGCGCGCGGACTGCAGCCGACCTCGAGCGTGAACTCGCATGCTCGCCATCGTTCGTGTTCGTCTCCGGGCGTCGGAAGGCGAGGATGTCCGTCTCCCGACCACCGCTGTCGATCAGGTTCTCGACGAGCTGAACAGCCTCGCACGATTGCCGCGGGTCCCGAACTGATCGTGCGCGGTATGCGGGCCGAGACGGCACGTCATCCCGCTGGTGCCTCGAACGCAATGGCGTTCGACCATCGCCGGCACAATTACCGCCGGATGATGTGGGCGGTCCGCCCGACGGGGGATGGAGTACGTGACGTCGCTCGAGGCTATCTCGTCTGTGGGCGAGTGCCGTCAATAAGAGGACGGTGCCGGCGGTGAGTGCCAGACCCCGCAGGCGGCAGCCACCACGACCACCGTGTTCTCTCGGCTGTCGGGAATGGGGCCGGTGAGGTTGCCGTCCGCGTCGACGCTGATGGTGATGGCCTGGCCGGCCTTCGCGGGCGTGTCGGTCGATGTCGGTGAATAGGGCCGTCACACGGTCACCGATTGTCGGTGTGCTGTCCTCGTCGCACAGGATGCGCCCTGGAATGACCTGCCCGGCAGCGAGTTCGATCAACGCAACCGTCTACGGGACGGCGTCCTTCAACTCAGGATGCAATGCGCGCTCGTACACGGTGTAGCTCCAGATGGTCCCCGTGGGTTCTACATCACGCCAGACAGCGTTTCGGGACCAGCATTCCGAGCATAGTTCGCTTGCCGGGTATCTCGTATACGAGCACTGGCTGCAGTGCTGCATGACCGGCCGTCCGAACGTCGTCCTGTGGAACCCCGCCGCCGACTCGTTCCCCGCCGACCTCGAGTTCGCTCGACCACTCGATCACCCGAGGGTGCGGCCGATCCTCCGTACCGCCGCACGCACTATCGGATACGCATCGACGGTGTAACTCTGTCCCAGCGCGAACCGATCGGATTCAGCTGGATCGTCGTCACCGCGTGTGGGGCGGATCGGCACCAACCCGCGCGCTACCTCACCCCGCCGACCGTCGCCCAGCAGGCCACGGTCGTCGCCTGTGGCAACGGCTTCGCCGGGTTCCGTGCGCTGGTAGTGACCGGCAGGAGGCAGGTCACGCGTGGTCACCGGGTCTCGAATGGGCCGTGGTGGTTCTCCTCGTCCGGTGGTGGACGATTCGATCTGTCCGCGCCGCGGGGCACGTGCTATGTCGCATTCGATGAGGCGACGGCGATCCGGGAGACGGTGGGGAGGCGTTGGCCTCGCTCGGGGTGATCGCCCACGACTTCGCGGCCGAGCGGATGCTGTCGACGCTGCGGGTACCGGGCACCCATGACCTCGCGGACACCTGCGCCGACGCGGCCGCCGGGTTCGGGCTGACCCGGGAGTTGTGTTCGATGACACCGTACGACGTTCCCCGGGCGTGGGCGGCGGCGTTCGATGTTGAGTTCGACGGCATCCGGTACCAGACGCGGTTCACCACGGGCCAGGCCGCGAATGCGGCCGTGGTATTCGGTCCGGCCGGTGAGGTGTCCTGGCCGGTGGACCCGCGCCCGGAGTCTTTAGTGTCGGCGGCGAGGCGTTGCGGTATTGCGGTACAGCCGCTTCCGCGGTCGGTCCGGGTCCTTCATCCGCCGACCTGACGATCGCCACCGGCGCTCGGTTGGTCGAGCTGCTTCGGTATCGCGCATGTCAGATGGCCGTTGATCTTGATTCGCGTCCGACCTCTGTTGTGGCGAGTGTCCGTCGCAGGGCCGATGTTATTGAGTCCGCGGCTGATTGGGACGATGTAGCGGGGTGGTGTGTCGGCGGCGGTGTGTTCGGCGCCGAGGTGGTGATGTTGGCGAGGCGGCGGGTGCGTTCGGATCCGCGGTGGCCGGCGAGGTGACCGGATTGTTCGAGGGCGGCGACCATGGCCGGGTTGTGGGGTGCGCGCCGCCGCGGATCAGGCGGGTGGTGAGGCGGCACGCTCAGCGACGGAAAACTCGCATCTGATTCATCCGCCGTTTCGTCGTCCACGCGCTCGCGAATCGCGGGGATCTGCGTCCCCGGTGAGGGACAATCTCCGCATGCCGAAAGTGCGGTGGCGCGAGGCGCCCGAGGAACATGATTACCCGGCGGCTGCCGCGTACCTGGATCTGCTCACCTCCCGAGGTACCGTCGAACGTATCGTGGCGGGTTTGAGGACGGCTCCGGTCACACTCCACAAGGCCAAGGACATCCTGCGCGCCTCGCGGCTGCGGTTGCTGCCTCCGGACAACGCGCATGTGGCCGCCGACCTGCGGAAGATCGCAGACGGCACACCCCTTTCACCCATCCTGCTCGTGCGTGGCGATCTCGCGGCAGGCACCGCGCTCGAAGTGGCAGATGGGTATCACCGCGTGTGCGCGAGCTATCACACCGATGAGAACACGCAGATTCCGTGCCGGCTGACGAGCTTGCCGCCGACGAGCTGAGGTCCACCGATGTCGTTCGAGATCCTCGCCCTGATCTCGGCAGCCGCCCTAGCCGGTCCCTTGCTCGCGGTTCGTCGGGGGTGGCACCTGCCGGTGATGCTCGGTGAGTTGCTCGTAGGGATTCTTCTGGGCACGACGGGCCTCCGATGGATCCACCCGGAAGATCCCACCTTCACCTTTCTCGCGGACATCGGATTCGCGCTGATCATGTTCGTTGCCGGCACCCATGTACCCGTCCGCGATGCGACCATCCGGCCGGCTCTCGCAAAGGGCACCGCGCGGGCCGCAATCGTCGGGGTCCTCGCGGCGGCAGCCGGGTTCGGGATCGCCCGGGCATTCGGCACCGGCCATGCGGCCCTGTACGCGGTCCTCATCGCGTCGTCGTCGGCCGCCCTGGTACTTCCGCTGATCGACTCGTTGCGGCTCGAGGGCACCCCGGTAGTGCAGACCATGGCCCAGGTCGCGGTCGCAGACACCGCGTGCATCATCGCTCTTCCACTCGTGATCAACCCCGCCCAGGCCCCCCGCGCCGCGATAGGTGCTGCCGCCGTCGCGGCATCGGCGGCACTGTTCTACACGTTCCTGAAGTATGCGGACGGCCGCGGCTGGCTGCACAGTCTGCACCAGGAATCGAAGGACCGCCGCTTCGCGCTGGAGCTGCGGATCAACCTCGGCGTGCTGTTCGCCCTCGCGGCGCTGGCCGTTCACACCCACGTATCGATCATGCTCGCCGGTTTCGCGCTCGGGCTGGCCGTCGCGGGCGTGGGCGAACCGCGGCGCCTGGCCAAGCAGCTGTTCTCGATTACCGAAGGGTTCCTCGGTCCCCTGTTCTTCGTGTGGCTGGGCGCCTCGCTGAACCTGCGCGACCTCCGCGCGCACCCGTCGCTGATCCTGCTCGGCGTCGCGCTCGGACTCGCAGCGGTGACCGTTCACTGCGCGATACGCTTTCTCGGGCAGCCACTGGCCCTTGCCGCATTGGCCTCGGCTCAGCTGGGTGTCCCGGTCGCGGCGGCGACAATCGGAGAGCAAACGCATATCCTGCAGCCCGGTGAACCCTCGGCGCTGATCCTCGGTGCCCTCCTCACCATCGGCAGCACCACATTCGCGGGCGCACTGGCGGCACGCCAAGGTTTCGCTTCGCCCTCCGCTGCGAAACCGGGCCACGGACCAGAGCGCCGGTGATCACCATGGGTCGAGACACACCACCGTTCGAATTGTCGCAGCCATCGCCCCAGTTGCAATCACCACCGCGATCGCCGGTGGTGTCGCCGCCGCCCCACAGCGGGCAACGGCGATAATTCGGCGCCCGTGAATAGTGCGAGGTGCACCTCATTGCCCGACAACCGATTGCACCTCGCGGGCCTCCCCAATCAGATCACCTCGAACAGTGCGGATCGGCGGTTCAGGGCGCTGTCTGCTGCTCAGGCCGGTGAGCTACCTCGCTTTGTGGGTGCTCCCCAGGGTGACCGACGGCGCGGATTGACGGACGAAAGCGCACGGACAAGGTGTGGGTCGCAGTGCGCATCCAGGACTGCCGCCCATAGCCTGTCGACGAACTGGTGCTCGGTGATTCCGAAAGTCTGGAAGACCAGCTCTGCAGGAACTCCGCCGTAGGGAATCCACATCCGAGCGAGGGTGATGAGTTCGCGCGCTTCGCGGGGTACGTCCTGACCGTAACTCATCGCGCGTCTCCCGTTGCGTATCCGCCGCCGTCTCTCATGTCGATACTGTCAGGGGCATGGACGGGTCTGCTGGGCTCAGGTGAGGACGCCGGACTCGTCATCTCAGCCCAGAACTCGAAACTCCCGCGCGGGCACGCTGGGGCGTGCGCGTCGGCCGGTGCGGGCGATACGGTCGATGCGGCCCTGGCCAAATACCGGGCCGATCAGGAGATCACCGACCTCTGGGAGGCTCGGGAGCGGGTGGTCGTCGCGGTCACCGGTGGCCCGGAATCGGAGACCCTGGTTCGGCGGGCCAGCCGGATCGCGTCGAAGGCTAGCGCGGAATTGCTGGTGGTGCACGTGGTCCGCGGGGACGGGTTGGCCGGGGTGTCCGCGGCCACCATGGCCACGATCCGCCGACTCGCGACCGATCTCGGGGCGAGTGTGCACACCATAGTCGGTGACGACGTGCCCGACGCGCTGCTCGAATTCGCCCGCTCGGTCAACGCCACCCAGCTGGTGCTCGGAACCTCCCGCCACTCGCGGCTGGCCCGGATATTCGAGGAGGGCATCGGCGCCACCGTGGTCCGCGAATCGGGTCCCATCGACGTACACATGGTCACCCACCCGCACGCGAACCGGCGGTGGCGGGTGCCGGTCGTCGGCACGGGGCCGCGGATCGCCGCGAGCTGGCTGGCCGCGGTCGCCCTGCCAGCGGCCGCGTCGGCGCTGATGTCGCTGCCCGGGGATCGGCTCGGCACCTCCGGGGTGAGCGCCCTGTTCTTCGTGGTGGCGCTGCTCGGCGGGGTGGCGCCGGCGGCCCTGTCGGCGATCGTGTCCGGGCTGCTGCTGAACTACTTCTTCATCCCGCCGGTGCACACCTTCACCATCGCCGAACCGGACAACTTGCTCACCCTGGTGGTGTTGCTGCTGGTGGCGGTGGCGGTGGCGGTGGCGGTGGCGGCACTAGTGGATGCCGCTGCCCGGCGGACCCGGCAGGCGCGCCGCGCCTCCCGCGAGGCGGGAGCTGCTCAACCTGTTCGCCGGGTCGGTGCTCCATGGCAGCGACCTTGCGGCTCTGCTCGACCGGGTTCGGGAAACCTACGGCCGACGCGGGGTGACCGTCCTGCACCGCGGAGACCCGGTGTGCTCGGTGGGCGCCGCCCCGGTGACCGAGGCGGCGGCGGACACGGTCTGCGAGGCCGCTGATGGGGAATACGCGCTGGTGCTGACCGGCCGGGAGCTGCCTGGGCACGACCGCCGGGTGTTGTCCGCGGTCGCCAATCAGGCGGTGATGTTGCTGCGGCAGCAGCAACTGGCCGACGAGGCTGGCGAGGCCCGGGCGTTGGCCGCGGCGGACCGGCTGCGCCGCTCCCTCCTGTCCGCGGTCAGCCACGACCTGCGCACCCCACTGGCCGCGATCAAGTTCGCCGTCTCCAGCCTGCGAAGCCAGGACGTGGAATTCTCCCGAGGACACCGCCGAACTCCTGGCCACCGCCGACGAGTCTGCCGACCAGCTGACCGATCTGGTCGGCAACCTACTCGACTCCTCCCGCCTGGCGGCCGGGGCTATCCGCCCGGTCCTGAAACCGGTGTATGTCGACGAGATCGTGCATCGGGCGTTGGTCGGGGTCGGGCGCGGTACCCCCGGATACGGGCGTGCCGGCCCCGACCGGATTCACGTCGACGTGGGTGCGGTGTCGGTGCTCGCCGACCCGGGACTGCTCGAACGAGTTATGGCGAACCTGGCCGACAATGCGTTGGGCTACGCCGACGACTGCCCGGTCCGGATCGGGGCGGCCCGGTCCGGGACGCGCGCCACTATTACCGTCGCCGACCGCGGCCCGGGGATCCCCCGCGACGCCGAGGACGCCGTCTTCGCACCGTTTCAACGGCTCGGTGACCGGGACAACACCACCGGGATCGGCCTGGGCCTGTCGGTGGTTCGCGGGTTCGTCGAGGCCATGGGCGGAACGATCACCGCCACCGACACCCCCGGTGGGGGCCTGACCATGGTCGTCGACCTGCCCTCCGGTGAGGAGAACGGCGACGCCCCACCGAGGGCGCATCCGGGGATCCCCGGTACCCCCTCCATTACAGCTAGGAACACCCTGATAACCCTTGTGCCGCAGTCGGTGACGAACGGGGCGACCGGGATCGCATGGTGCCCCCTCCCGACACGACATCACCAGAGGTACCGGACGGATCACCGGTGGGGGGAGTCGGCGGCCCGGCCGGTCCCGGATGAGCCCGCAGTCGGCACGCGAGCTGGCCCGGGCCGGGCAGGCCGGGTGTTGAGGTACCGGATCATCGGTGCGGCTCCGACGAAGGAACCGACCATCACGACGGTGACCACGAGATCGCCCACCAGAGAGCATCCTTTCCCGCACGAGAAACCAACAGGTACAGATCAGCGTCGGCCTGCGGCGGCAGAACGGGAAGAAGGGGTACGGGTTATTCGCGAAATCGATTGGCGCACAGCTTCCCGAGGTGATGCGGTCATGGCATCGGGATGGGATCGGTGACCGGTCGACTACAGCCTGGCGCGGATAGTCGGCAGGTCGCGTCGCCCACCGGCGCGCGAAGCGAAATATCTTAGCGAAATCCTTACGCCCCGGCAGCCGAGCGCAGTCCCGAACCGCGTCTAGGCTTCGGCGGTGTCCAAAGCCGTACATGCGGCGCGGCGCCTGATTCTGGGGCGTGCGCTGCGCAGTGAGCATCTCGGTGACCAGTTGCTGTCCAAGCGGCTGGCGCTGCCGATCTTCGCCTCCGACCCCCTCTCGTCGGTGGCCTACGCCACCCAGGAAATTCTGCTGGTCCTCTCCCTGGGCGGGCTGGCGTACCTGTACCTCACCCCCTATCTGGCGGCCGGGGTGGTGGTGCTGCTGGCGGTGGTGGTGCTGTCCTACCGGCAGGTGGTCTTCGCCTACCCCAGCGGCGGCGGATCCTACGAGGTCGCGAACCGTAACCTGGGGCCGTCCGCCGGGTTGACGGTCGCCGCTGCCCTGCTCGTCGACTACGTGATGACCGTGGCGGTGTCGGTGGCCGCCGGAGTGGACAACCTCATCTCCGCGCTACCCTCACTCAATCCGCATCGGGTCGAACTGGCGGTCGGCTTCGTGATCCTGTTGACCGCGATGAACCTGCGCGGGGTCCGCGAATCCGGCAAAACCTTCGCCGTCCCGACCTACGGATTCATCGCCGGCGTCCTCGTCCTGATCGTCACCGGCCTGATCCGGGTGCTACTCGGGGACGCACCGGTCGCCGAGAGCGCCGCCTACTCGATCACCCCGGAACACTCCGGGTTCACCGGGCTGGCGCTGGTGTTCTTCGCCCTGCGCGCCTTCTCCTCCGGCTGCACCGCGCTGACCGGGGTCGAGGCCATCTCCAACGGGGTCCCCGCCTTCCGGAAACCCAAGAGCGCCAATGCCGCCAAGACCCTTGTCGCGATGGGGGCTACCGCGATCGTGATGTTCGCCGGCATCACCGCACTGGCCATCATCAGCAAGGTTCGCATCGCGGAACACACCTGTGACCTGATTGGTTTCACCGGAAACTGTGACACCGATCCGCAGCGCACCGTGATCGCGCAGATCGCGGCCGCGGTGTTCGGGGGGACCACCAACGTCGGGTTCTTCTACATCCAGGCCGCCACCGTGCTGATCCTGATCCTGGCCGCGAACACCGCCTACAACGGGTTCCCGCTGCTCGCCTCGATCCTGGCCCGCGACCGCTACCTACCCCGCCAGCTCAACACCCGCGGCGACCGGCTCGCGTTCAGCAACGGCATCATCCTGCTGGCCTTGGCCGCCGGCATCCTGATCGTCGTCTTCGACGCCTCGGTCACCCACCTGATCCAGCTCTACATCCTCGGGGTGTTCACCTCCTTCACCCTCAGCCAGGCCGGGATGGTGCGGCACTGGAACCGGCTGCTGCGCGCCGAACCGGACCGGGCCGAGCGGCACCGTATCCGGGTGCGGCGCACCGTCAACGGTGTCGGCTGCGCCCTCACCGGGTTGGTGCTGATCATCGTGACCGCCACCAAGTTCACTCAGGGCGCCTACCTGGTGGTGATCGCGATGCCGATCCTCTTCGTGATGATGAAGGCCATCCGCCGGCACTACGACCGGGTGGCCGCCGCGCTCGTCCTCGACGAGGACAGCTTCGACCTGCCCTCCCGGGTGCACGCCATCGTCCTGATCTCCCAGCTGCACAAACCGGCCGCCCGCGCCCTCGCCTATGCCCGCGCCACCCGGCCCTCGATCCTCGAGGCCGTCACCGTGCAGAGCGACGACACCCCCCGACTGCAGAAGGAGTGGGACAAGCAGAGTATGCCGGTGCCGCTGAAGGTGCTCGCGTCCCCCTACCGGGAGGTGACCCGGCCGATCATCAACTATGTCAAAACCATCCGCCGGGACAACCCCCGCGAGGTGATCACCATCTACATCCCCGAGTACGTCGTCGGGCACTGGTGGGAACACCTGCTGCACAACCAGAGCGCCCTGCGCCTGAAGGGCCGGTTGCTGTACACCCCCGGAGTGATGGTCACCAGCGTGCCCTGGCTGCTGGACTCCGCCGAACACGTCACCCATCCCGCCGCGAGGCCCGCCCCCGGCGACATCCGCCGCGGTGGTCTCGCGGCCGGCACACCGGGCCCGCTCACTCCGGCACTGTGAGGAGACCACCCCTGGCCGCGCAGCACGGGATCTACCGCAACGCCGACTCGGGCGTTCTGGTCCGGTGGTGCCGGGATCGACTGCAGCGATGGGACATGCCGCACTCGCTCACCCGGCTCGCCACCCCGCTGGGGTCGACGACCGTCCTGAACGCCGGCACGGGCCCCTTGTGGAGTCGTTCAGTGGTGTACGCGGCGACCGGTGACGGCCTTGACGATGAACAACAGGATCACCGCGCCGAGGAGACAGGTCAGGAAGCTGAAGATCAGCCCGCCGCCTTCAACGTCGACTCCGAGCAGTTTGAGGAGGAATCCACCGAGCAGTCCGCCGGCGATGCCGACGACGATGTTGAGGAGGATGCCCATCTGAGCATCGGTCTTCATGATCTTGCTGCCGATCCAGCCGGCTAGTCCGCCGATGATGATCCAGCCGATGATTCCCAGTCCGAGCATCGTGGGGTCCTTTCCTGGGGCACCCGCGAGGTGGTCTTGGGTGCCGTGGCCGTCGAGCGGGGTGTCGACAACTCTTGGTGGAGTGGATACCCCGATGAGGTCCTTGAGAAGCAGCGCTGGTGGTGTGCACGTCTGCGTCGTGATCACTCACGGTGGTGTGGGATCAGGGATTCGGAGCCTGTTCGAGGAGGGCGGGACGGCCGCCGGTTCCGTCGGGAATCGGGTAGTAGGTGTGGTGGGTGTTCGGGTCGAGTACCGCGACGTGTGCGCCGTCGGCGAGGTGACCGGATCCGAGTTCGGTGAGGTGTCCGCCCTGTTGGTCGAGCACTGTGACGGTGCCGCTCTCGGAGGCAACGTAAAGGCGTTGCGCTCCTTGGTCGTAGGCGAGGACATCGGGGTGTTTGCCGACGTCGATGGTGCCGGCGGTCTGCCAGGTCGCCAGGTCGACGGTGAGCAGGGTGGCATTGTCCTCGCAGGCGACGAACGCCAGCCGCGCCTGCGGGTCGAGGGCGAGGCCGTGGCCGCCGCGGCAGCCGGGCAACGGGAGCCGGCGAATGACGGTCAGAGCCTGTGGGTCGATGGCGGCGAGATCGCCCTTCCCTTGCACGGCGACCAGCATCTGGTCGGCGACCGGGTCGTAGGCGACGTTGCCGACGTCGCCGCCGAGGTCGACGGTGCCGCGTACCTGGGCGGTGACTGCGTCGATGACCGTTTCCGAGCCGCCGGATTCGTTGGTGGTCCACACCGCGCCGCGTTTCGGGTCATGGGCGATCCCGTCCGGATAATCACCGGTGGGGGCCTGCCCGAGCACGGCGGCGGTGTCTTCGTCGAGGATGACCAGCCGGTTGTCGCCGGTGGCGGTGACGTAGACCCGGCGCAGTTCGGGAACGACTAGGACACCGTGCGCCTGGGACAGGTTCGGGATCGTCCGCACGACCTGCCGGGTGTGGACGTCGACTTCGATGACCTCGCTGGCGCCGAGGTGGGCAATGAACAACAGTCCCCGATCAGAGTCGAGACTTCCGTAGTCGAAGCGTGAATTGTCGCCGGGGAGGGCAATTTCCGCGACCGGCTGCAGCGGCAGCGACCCATCCTCCGGCGGTGACGATCCGGACGAGCACGCGCCGACCCACATCGCCCCGATCATCAGCGCGGGCACCAGGTGCCGTGCTGCTCGGGCGCCGCGGCCGGTCATGGGCATCGTTCCCATTGTCGTCTCCTCGCCGTTCATCGCCTGCGTTGTCGAGCGCCGAGGCCCGGTCAGTTCCCGGCTGTGATGTTGGTGGTGTCGACGGCGATCCGCAGGGTGGCGGCGAGGGCGGGGGCGTCGCCGACGGCCCAGAAGTGCAGGTAGAACAGGCCCGGTTGTTCGTCGAGGGAGTGGTTGTGGACCTCGACGACGTCGATGCCGCCGGCGCGGAGCGCCTCGATCACGTTCTGCACCTCGGGTGCGGTCATCACGATGTCCCCGTTGACTGCGGCCCGGCCGCCGCCGACCGGTTGGAAGTTCAGTGCGGTGGTGACGCCGAAGGTGGGCGGCAGCAGATGGCCGTTGTCCTCGATGGTGTCGCGGCGGCCGATGGTGAGTTTGTAGATGCCGCCGTCCGCGGTGCCGTGCCGTCCGAGGGCGGTGTCGAGGTCGACCGGCGGCTGCTGGGCCGGGGGCGGGGTCGGCGGGGCGATGGCGGTGACGTCGAGTGCGGCCCGGATCCCGCGGGCGAGGTCGGCCGGATCGCCCATGGCGTGGACGCGGGTCCACCACACCGGCGGGGTCTGTTCGAGCGGGCGATTGTGGATGGCGGTCTGGGCGATGCCGTGTGCCTCCAGCGCGTCGGTGACCTGGGGGAGCTCGTCCTCGGTGACGACCAGGTCGCCCATCACCAATGTGTCGTCGTCGTACCAGGCGAAGGCGACGTAGCCGCCGAGCGACAGACCCGGCTTCACGGTCACCCCGCGGGTAACCACGGTCAGGTCCGTGGGCAGCGCGACCCGGCCCACGCCGCCTTGTCGCCGAGCTTGCCGGTGCGGCCGAGGATGGTGGACACCGAGGAGCAGTACGCGTCGGTGGTCTGCCCCGGCGTCTGCTCCGCCGGGGTCGTCGGACCGTCCGCGGAAGTGGTGGTGTCACCGCACGAGATCACCGCGAATGCCAGCGCGGTGACCAGGAGCAGGGATCGAAGGGCCGTGACCTGCGCAATCCGAGACATCGGTGCACCTTCTTCTGCTGTCGTCGGACCTCGCCGGGAGATCCACATCAACGGTATCCAATTGCGGACGTTCGGGTATCCGAGCAGCTCGGTGAGCGCGAATTAGGTGTGTGAGGAGGAGCGTTCGCCGATGCGGCAGTACGCGATGACCGGATGGTCGGCGGTGATGCGGCGCGGGCCATCACGACCAGCTCGCGATCTGGTGAACCTGCCCCGCGAGAGGCGATTACGCCGGGCCCTTTGCCTCGTTTCTCGCGGCAGGCGTGCCGCGCCAGCTCTCGGCTATTTCGGGCTCGGAACATCTCGTCGAGCATTCGGATCTCGATGGGGGTGGGGAACCGGAGGCGTTTTGCGGCGACGTACACCCAGCGCTCCTGCCGGGTGTGGCCCGAGTCGGTCGGGGAGGGCGTCCAGGTGGGCGAGGAGTTCGTTGTCGAGCGCGACGTCGATCCGGGCGGTCAGCGCGTCGGGCCTCGTGTCATGCAGTGCGGGATGGTACGCAGGTCGACGCCAGGTCGTCGCCGCGACACATTCTATCGGAACAACCCCACCGTCCATCCGGCGTTGGCTTCCAACCGGTGTCCTGTTTGACGGATCGTCAAACAGGACAGGCCGATACGGTGTGACGTGGCGGGGTCGGCCACCGGCATCGTGGGTATTGCGCGCTTCTCATTGACGTTGCCTGGTGCGGCACTGGCCGAGGCTAGCTGTCCGCGCGCAGTGCCGTCGGGGTCCAGGACGGCCAGGTCGGGTCGTCGATCGGGTTGCCGTTGGTGAAGCTTGCGACTAGGCGGAACGGGTGGGCTGTGGTGGTGTTGTCGTATACGTAGGCTTGGTCGGCGGCGGCGATCGCGGCCCGCAGTAGACTCCACAACCGCCCAAACCGCGCCCGGATCTTCTCCTCGGGCACATGGTGACCTCCGTTCGCTACACGGTCGACCACGCGCGCGACGGCCAACTCCTCCGGGATCAGGACCACGTGCAAGGTCAAGTGGAATCCTGCCTGGTGGGCGTCGCGGAGCAGGTCGAGTTTCGACTCGTGGGAGAACACGGTCTCGGTGACGAACGATCGGCGTTGGGCGATCCGCTGTGCTCGTTGTTCGGCGGCGAGGGAGGCCGCTTCGTAGGCGTGGGTTGCCGCCTCGTGCGGCCAGCGTGCGGCGGCGATGACGTCTGCGTTGACGAAGTCCAGGTGCGTGACGGGACCGAGTATGTGTTCGTAGAACGTGGTCTTGCCGGCACCGTTCGGTCCGGCGATGGCGTGCAGGACGGGATCGGGGCTCAAGCGTCGGCCGGCCCGCCGTCTTGGGCGGGGTGCCGAACGATGTTCCCGTGTTGGTCCAGCTCGACGTAGGAACGGCCGGAGTGGGCGAACTGTTCTGCCAGGTTCAGTCCTTCTCGGCGCTCGGTGATGCGCTCGGTCCATTCGGCGCGGACGACCGCCTGTTCGCGGTCGGTGAGCTCGTCGTAGTCGCGTCGGCCGTCCAGCACGTCGGCGACGTCGCGGTAGGAAACGCTGTGGGAGGCCTCCAGTTCGCGGCCGATCCGCGCCCAGTGCGCGATCTGTTGCGCGGCGCTGCGACTCATCCGTCCACCGACCAGTTTCGCCGATGCGTAGAGCTCGTTGTCGATTCGAGTCGGGGATGTAGCTGCCATGTCGTGCACCTTCCTCTCGACACCACTGTAGCAGTCTGCAACAGCCCAGGTGGGTGTGGTGCTGTGGGTCACTTCCGAAGCGTTTCCGAGCAGGTCTGCTGCGGGCATTTTCCTGCTATCGGCGAGTGGATCGGTCGGCACCGGCAGCGGCGGTCATGGGCGTTCTTGCAACCGTGCGGTGTGCCGCTTCGCCACGTCGAGGTCGGCGTCGGCGATTCCGAGTGTGTCCTGGGCGGCGCGGAGGGCGTCGACGGCGCTCTCCAACGCTTCCGGTGCGGTGGTCGGGTCGCCGAGTTCGTTCACGTCGAGCGTGTGCGCGTCGAGGGCTGCGTAGGTGCGCTCGAGGTCGAGGAGGGTACGGCGTAGGGCGTGCAGCGCATCCCGGACCTTGGTGACCTGCTCGTCGAGGTCGACGGGGGTGCTCACACGATCACGTCCATGTCGGCGGGGATATCCAGCTGCTCGTGCACGGCGGTGGATTGGTCGAGGTCGGTCATGCGATCACTCCGTCTGTTGTGAATCACTTGGGCAGGTCGTGGAGGCGGTCCGCTCGAGAGCACTCGGGTAAGGGCCGAGGTCGTGGTGTGGCACGCTCTGCCTGGCAAAGGCTCAGATTGATGGGGTTGCAATACCCGGCCCGGGGCGCGGCGCCATCGATCGTGCGCCGACAAGCTCCGCGACCGTAGCCGCAAAGCGAGGATAGCTAGCCCCGCTACGCTAGCTGGCATCGCGGTGTGGCTGCTCGTTCGACGTTTCGTTTGAGTACGGCCAACATCCGTGCCTGCATGATCCAGACAACCGGGGGAAAGAGCCAGTAGAAGACGAAACGCCCGAGCCAGCGAGGGCGGAAGGCTTGGTAACCGGCGATCACCAGACGGGTGCGCCCGCCGGGCAACTCCTTCAACAGGAAGCCCCAGAGTCCTTCGGTGTAGGCCGACGGCCGTGGTTGCTGGGGATCGAGAAGGCGGCCTCGAAGATCGCTCAACCCGCGCAGTCCCAGGAACCGATTCGGTTCCAGCGCTGCGACCTCCCAGGCGTCCACGGGGCCGTGGCGGCGTGTCCGGTACTTCACGTAGTCGCCGAGGGCGAGGTCCTGCCACTCGGGGTGGACTCTGTGGGCACTGGGGCGACCGGCGTTGTCCAGGTGGTCCCAGGAGTACCATCCCCCACGATCGCCGCCCAGCTGGACCAGCCACGGCCAGACCTGATCCGGGTGGGGCGTCGATCGTGACGGCCATCGCCCCGCCTCTGTCGCCGCCGGGAACCAGGTCGGCACCGGGATACGGCCCGGCGACTTCCGCATCCGTCGCGCCCCAGCGCACGAGCCGAGGGCGTACCCAGGCTCCGTAGAGGACAGCTGCTGTCCCGGCGGCACCGACGATCGTGCGTCCGAACGTCATACGACAAGCATTAGAGGCCTTGCACCGCCTCGCAAGGGACCAACGTCACGGGGTTGTGCGGCCCCCTTCGGGGGCCCGGCCGCAGTCCGACAGGAAGTGGGGACACGAGCGGCGTAGATCGGTGCTGCTGGGGTGGGCGAGCGGCGGGAATCGCACGTGTCCGGGCATGCGGTACGCAGTGTTCCCTCGGCGCCGGTGGTGTCCGGTCAGGGATCCGCTGACGCGACAGCGGCCGGGGCCGGGGATTCCGACACGTTCGGGACAATCACCCGCCGCCACGACGTTGAGAACCTGCAGGGTGCGGCTGTTCGGGTCAGGGGGCGAGGGCGTAGCCGCTGCCGGTGGCTTTGGCGTGGTACATGGCGGCGTCTGCGCGTCGGATGAGCGTCTGCCGGGTTTCCTGCGGTCCGGCGAGTGCGATGCCGACGCTGGCGGTGAACCGAAGTGGGCGCCCGGCGGAATCGGCCCCGACTTGTAGGTCGGTGATCCGGGTGGCGAGGGCGATGGACTCCTCGACCGAGGTGGTGCCGGGGCAGACGATGAGGAATTCGTCGCCACCGATCCGGGCCACGGTGTCGGTGGGGCGCACCACCGACTGCAGTTGTTCGGCCAACCGGATGAGGGCGTCGTCTCCGACGGCGTGGCCGAGCCGGTCGTTGAGGGTCTTGAACTCGTCGAGGTCGATCAGCAACGCCGCGACCTTGGGTTCGCTGCCGGGTGCGGTGTCCAGGGCGGCGTCGATCTGCTGATGCACCAGGGCACGGTTCGGTAGCCCGGTCAGCGGGTCGTGCAGGCTCTGATACCGCAGCGCCTGTTCTGCCTCGATGCGGCGGATCGACGCGGTCAGCACCGCGGTCACCGAGCGCAGGAACATCACGTCCCGGTCGGTGTAGTCGCGGGGGCGGGCACTGTGTGCGGTCAACACACCCCACACCGGCTCGGCGCCGATGGGAACGCAGACCCCGGACCGCAGCCCCCGGGCGTTCATGGCTTCGGTGGAGAACCGGCGCTCCCCGTACCGGTCGGGGCAGATGATGATCTGATCGGTGGCGGCCGCGTAGCCGGGTTGGGACTCGGTACCGGGGGTGAAGGTGTCCGGGGCGGGGGGTTGACCGCGGTAGGCGAGCACCCGCAATGCGCCGCCCGGCTCCTCGGCCCGGGCCACCGAGGCGCAGTTGACCCCCATCAACGCGGCGGCGGCGTCCGCCGCGGCGGCGAGCACGTGCTCGAGGTCGCCGTCGACGGCGATTTGACTCAATTCGGCGAGGGAGCGTTGTTCGCGGGCCCTGTACGCGGCCGCCTCCAAGGCTGCGTACAGGCGCTGTTCGTGCTCCTGAGCGGTCCGCAGATCCTGGGCGATGCAGGCGATCACCGTCGGGCGGTCCTCCCGGCTGCGCTCGACCACGAACGCCGACAGGGTCACCGGGATCGGTTCACCGGTCAGGAAGTTCCGAAACTCCGACCGCCCCTCCCACTGGCCCTGTTCGAGCAGGGCCGATTCCATGTCGGGGGCCTGTACGAACCCGACATCGGTGAAGAATTCCGGCGCCCAGCGCGCGGCGACGGCGGCCTCGTCGGTCAGTCCCATCAGGTGCATGCCGGCGGGGTTGAGATGGAGCAGGCGACCGGTGTCGTAGTCGGCGATGGCGACCAGGTTCTGGGCGTGCTCGATCACCGACAGCAATATGCGGGCTTCCGCTGCATCCGGTTTCATCCCGGTCGTCCTTCCCCGGCGTCGATGACGGGCGCCGCCGTTGTGTTCACCCGCTCGGTCGAGCCTTCACAGTGCTGGTGATAATTCGAGTGAACACCGAACGGGTTCAATCAGTCGATGGTGGATGCGTCCAAATCCTGGGTCGCGTTTCGGCCGTCGGGTTCGTCGGTTCCGTGCAACGGACTCCCATGCTGACACAGACTCGCTGAGGGTCAGAGGTCCCACAGCCCCAGCAGCGCAGTCCGGAGGGTGGGGGAGCGGACGTAGTGGTCGGTCCGCAGCCGTGAGCCGGGGTGCCCGAGGTCGGTGAGCGCCCTTTCGGCGTCGGTGAGGGGAAGGGGAGGCAGGTCGGTCCGGATACGGAGGAAGTACAGCACCGCCCCGCCGGACCGCGGGATCTTCATGGGGTCGGACACCACGACGGCCGGTGGGTAAATCCACCCGTCGTCTACGGAGACGAAGACGACCACGTCGCCGCGCCGGACAGCGCTGGTTCTGTCGAGGCGAAGCGATTCGAGCTGGTATTTCACCGCCGGCCCAGCCGTGGCCGGTTGCCGCGGCCGGTGCTCGTCGAGCACATGCTGTTCGGTGGGACTGGGCTCGTAGTCGACGGCATGTTTGACGAACATCCGGGTGACCGGGGCAGGCAGAAACTCGGCCTCGGTGTCGCGGATTCGGCCGCTGACACCAGGGATCGGCACCGCCCGGCCGATCTCCCACTCCCGAGCGGCGTTGTCGATGAAAACCTCATCGATTTCGGTGATCTCGTCGAGGCGGTCGATGAACGTCCGCACCGAGGCAATGACCTCGGGGTCGTCGGTGATGATGACGGCATCGTCTGCGAAGGCGGAGTTCTCGGACGCGTTCGCCGACCCGATTACGGCCCGGGTGTTGGTCGCGATCACTTTGGCGTGCAGGGTCGGTGACGACAGCACCCGCACCCCCTTGTTCACGTAGTACGCGAGGGCGGCGGGGGAGGTGGCGTGTGCCCGGATAGCGGCTTTGGAGGCGTTGACGACCAACAGGTCCCCGGCGCGCAGCGGGAGCAGCTCGGGTGCGTCCTGTCCGAGATACGCGATCGCGGCGTACCGGGCGCCGCGGGTGCGGATGGCGCGGGTGATGTGTGGCCACGGGCTCGGCCCGTGGAAGGTGGTCCCCATACCGACAGACGGTAATCGGCCGACCGGCCAGGGTGGCGACGGTCCCTGGCTATGCCGGCAGGATCGCCGTCCTCGGTCTACTCATTGTGCCCTCGGCAATCAGTGGCCCGCGCAAACGTGCATGCAAACATGCCGACGAAGATACGTGCATGAGGACATGTGGTGGGTAATGTGACCTCCGCGGAACTGCACGGGCGGCACGAAACAACAGGTGGGTGGGTATGGCGAAGGTAGGAAATCCCGACGGCGGCGCCCGCCGCCGCCCGACTGCGGGGGGACGAGGCGCCGCGGGGTCGGATAAACGCGCTCCCGGTGCGGGAGACTCCGGTGGTGCGGGAGGGCCGAGTCCGGAAGTGAGGGCGAGGTTGGAACCGCGGAAGGGGCCGGCGAAGGTTCCGCTCAATACCCGGGTGTTGGCCTCGACGGAGGCCCGGTTGACCTGGCTGGTGAACGATCGCCAATCGACGGTGACCAACGTCGTGGACGTGGCCCTGCAGGAGTTCTTCGACCGCTACAGCGTCCCTCCGGCAGATCATGACGGCCGGATCGCCGAGCCAGAGTCATGAGCGGCCGGGGGGAGCAGATTCCCCTGTTCGCACTGCCCGAGGCGACCCTGACGGCGTCTCCCGGTTCCACCGATGGCGTTGTCCCCGAAGATGATGACGCCGTCTCCGTCGATGCTGGTGTCTGCGTCGCCGCCGATTTGGCGGGTTCCGAGCCGGCCGTAGCCGCACACTCCGACTCGTCCGAGCAGGCGGATGTCGCCGCCGCCGACGCCCCGACCCCGCCGTCTCCCGAGGTGGACAGCGAAGAGTCGGAGCCAGCCGTTGCAGCACACCGTGAATCGTCCGAGCAGCGGGACGCCGCCGAAGCCGACGACGCCCCGACCCCGCCGTCTCCCGAGGTGGACAGCGAAGAGGTGGACAGCGACGAAGTGGCCGACGACGAGGCAGGCAGCGTCGCAGCGGATCCGCCGGTGTGGGAGGCGCTGCCCGCAGGAGACGAAGCCGACGGCCATGCGCTGATCGTGACCGCCGACGGGACCTACACACCCTCCGGGCGGGAGTTGACCGGCCCGGTCGATACGGTCGAGAAGCTGGACAAACTGATCCGCTGGGCCTCGCTGACACCGTTGGGAGCCCCCGCACAGATCTGGGTCGTCGGGCAGGCCGCATGCGAACTGCTTGGGTGGATCATCGACCCGGGCAGCGAGGACGACGTCGACGACATGGAGGCCCTCCGCAACCGGGCCGCCCAGGAACTGACTGCCGTCCTGCACGCCACCCTGACCCCGATGCTGAACGCGGGGTGGGAGTTGCGCGGTGACCCCGGGCACGTTGTGCACCTGTCCCGCTCGATCGGGAATTTCACCTCCATGGTCGATGTGGTGATCGAACCATACGTGTGGACGTACTGGAACAAGGACTTCGGTTGGCACAACCGGGTCGGGGACATGGGCATCCTCGGCTCACCGACGGCCGGAACGTATCTCCCGGACGACGACCTCCCGGCCGCACGGGAACTCGGTCGCCGGTTGGCCTGGTGCGCCCAGCACCTCGGGGTGCTCCCGGGACCAACGCCCGCACGCACCGGCGCCGCCCTCGTCGACAAGATCAAGCGTGAACGCACCCGCAGCGGCAAAGGCATCGTCGTCACCACACCCGGCTCGGTCCCACCCCTGGACGGCCCGCCGCGGGGAGACCTCGAACCCGCGGTCGGCTGGACCCGCGTCCCCGACGCGCAGGATTTGGACGGGACGAGCCGGTTGGTGTCGATCGACCAACGCGCCGCCTACCTCGCCTCCGCGGGCATGCTCGAATTCGGCTACGGACAAGCCAAACACCTGACCGGGGACGGCGCGGCCGCTGCGGCGGTGGGGGAGAAGGGTGCCCCGTTCGGGCTGTGGCGGATCACCCTGCCGCCCGGGCAGACACTGTCGCTTCCCGACAAGCTACCCCTGCCACACCCGCACATGCTCGCCGACCAACCGGTGCAGACCTGGGTCACCTCGGTCAGCCTCGACGGGCTGTGCTCACCGGTGGCAGACGGAGGAATCGGCGCCGAACTCGACGACCTCGACATCACCGAGGCCTGGATCTACCCACAGCAGGGCCGGGCGCTGGACAAGTGGGCCAAAATCCTGCGCGAGGCCCGCAAGGCCGCGGTGGACACCGAAGACGACGCGACGAAGCGGTTCCTCGGCACCTGCTACAAGGGTTACATCGGGCGAATGGTCAACCCGGACATGTGGACTGCGAAGCAGATGCAACATCACCACCAACCGCTCTGGCGTGCGTCGATCATCGCGCACTGCCGGTGGCGCGGCCGCCGCGTCGCGATGCGGATTGCCCGCGAGCACGGCCGCTGGCCGGTCCGCACCGTCACCGACTCCTGGGTGTACCTCCTCGCCGACGGCGAGGACATTGCCGACGCGAGCGAGGCGCTGGGGAAGATGTCGGTGGAGAAGGACGTGGTCCTCGCCGACACACTCCGGTCTGCCTTCACATCGGCCCAGGACGTGCACGACGTGAACCTCGCGATCAAGGCGGCCTTCGCCGACGACGAAGAGGGGGATCTCTGATGGCCCTGCATCTTCCCAAACCGCGCACCACGAAACCGGCGCAGGAGGCGGTCGGTCTCGACGGCCTCAAGGTGTCCGTGGCCAACGCCGCGACCAGCGGTGTCGAAAAATCAAAACAGGTCAAGAGCGGGGGACTGGCCGGACTGACCAGCAAGGTCCCGGTCAAGCAGCTGCGCAAGGAACTCGGCAACGAGGGCCTGCGGCAGGCCGCGATCGATGCCGGCCGCACACCCCCCTCCGCGCGCACACTGCGCCGGTGGGCGCAACAAGGCCGGATCCCACACGCCGACGTCCTCGAGCGAGCCCAACGGCGTGCGGCGATCGAACGCCTCGGCGGCATCGATGCCGTGGCCGCGAAGATCGGGCGGTCCCGCTCCGCCGTGTCCCGGTACCGGTCCGGGGAAACGAACGAGTTGCGTTCCGACGCCAGCAAGAAACTCCGGAACGTCAAGGCCGAGGACATCATGAAACGCGCCGGAGTGTTGCGGCCCGACGGGACGCCGAAAAGAGCGGTCATCCGGGTCAAGGGTGGTGTCATGGTCCGCAACGGCGCCGACGAGGGATACGACTACCGGGTCCGGACCCTGGACTTCGCGAACTCCGACACACCGTTCACCAGTGAGGAGTCCCGCGAACTGGCCGCCGCACTGGCCAACGACGATCACGCCCGGGTCGTCGCACTGCTCGAGCGGCACGCCACCCTCGATTACCCGGAGAACAAGGGCTTCAACAAGTACAGCGACCAGTTCGGATTCCACTTCGACCACATCGACTCCGTCCACATCGACTGGATCTGATCGCAGGCCTAGGAAATCCGGGGGACGTGTCGTTCCCGCAGCTCAGATCGCGGAAAGCGTTGCCGTCGCGGCAGCACTGCTATTGCAGCTAGCGGTTCTCGCAACGCTACGGGGTTACGCGGCGGTGGCCGGGCGGCAAGCGACGCGCGAAGGACGGCCAGGCAGAAGAAGTTATCCCCATACCCCGTTGAATTCCGCTGCCGGATTCGGTCACCGTATGCACCTCACCTCATCGGTGTGTGTTCTTCGGAGGCTGCGTGTGGCATCCCGGGGCTGCATCGAGGGGTGAGCTTCATAGCTCGCCGCTACAGATGAGGTGCCCATGCCCCCAGGACGTTCGAGAGCCCGCAACGTGGTCGCTCTCGTTGCGTGCGCGACCGTCGCCGGCGGTTGCGTCGCACTGACAGCCCCCGCTATCGCGCACGCCGACCCCACCAGCTGTGCGGCCACGTTCAATCTGCTCATCCCCGGCACCTGGGAGACATCAGAGACCGCCGACCCCCACCAGCCTGTGGGGATCCTCAAACCGGTCGCCGACGCCATCACCACTGCCCACGGTGACCGGGCTGAGGTCTACACCCTCCCGTACATGGCCCGCGCGTTCGACAACGGACACACCTACGCCGACAGCAAGGTTGACGCCCTCACCAAGTCCAAGGCTGTACTCACCGAGGTGGCCAGCAAGTGCGCGAACACGAAGTTCACGATTACCGGATACTCCCAGGGCGCCGACGCCGCCGGCGATCTTGCCTCTCAGATCGGCAACGACCACGGGCCGGTGCCCGCCGACCGGGTCCTGGCCGTCGGCCTGCTCGCCGATCCCGGCGCCGGCACCAAAGGGGCGGCGACTGTCGGCCCGCGAACCTCCGGCCACGGCATCGCCGACCCACGCCCCCAAGGAATGGGCACACTCTCCGGCCGCGTCGCTTCCATCTGCGACCCGAGCGACCTGTACTGCTCGATCCGCAAGGGCGACAACCCCCTACTCGGCTCACTCGGGTCGATTCTGAGCAAGACCCCCAGCACGAACGGAAACACCAGCAACGTCGACGGAAACGCTCAGCTGGCCACCGCGCTGAGCTCGGATTTCTCCGGTGCCGACCTGCCCGCACTCGGCCGGGGTGTCACCGCACTCTCCCAGCAACTCTCGCAGCCGAACGTCGATGTCAACGGTGTTGCGGCAACGGCATCATCCCTCGCCAGCACGCTCGCCCCGCTGGCTGATCTGATCGACTCCGGGGCCGCACGTGCTGCCACCGCACAGCTCGCCGCCACCCCGGTGGGCAGCCCCGAACACAGTGCCTCCCAGGTATTGTCGAAGGCCGGAGCATCTGATCTGTCCGCTGCACTGACCACGGTGACGGCGATCGCCGACACCGCGGGGAAGCTGGCCGAGTCGGGGGCGTCGACCGTGGCCGGGGCATCGGGGGACGCGGCGCAGCTGTCGGCCGCAGCCACCACCCTCGGCGGCCAGGTCGCCCCGCTGACCTCGGTTCCAGCCGATGCACTCGCGTCGTCCGCGACTGTGCTGTCGGTGCTCAAACCGGCCACGGTGGTGAGTCAGGTCCTCAACGTCGCCACCGGGGTGACCGCTCTCGACGTGCCCGGCATCCTGCACAACCTCACAGTGCTGCCACAGAAGGTCGCCGCGCTCGACGCCCACGGCGCGCACCAGGTGGCGGGGGAGCTGAACAACCAGTTCGCGCCGCTGGTGAAGATGGCCGCAGCCGTGGATCTGCGCTGGGTGTCGCAGATACTCTCTGTCATCCCGGACCCCACCGGGTACACCCAGATCGCCGCACTCGTAGCGTCCATCCTGGGAGGCGTCGACGTCATCCGGCTGGCCACCCTGGTCGGGCAGATCCAGGAAATCGCCTGGACCGCGGTGGAGAAACTGCTGCCGCCACCCGGGAAGGCACCCGACCCCCTCGGAGCGGGCGCCGCGATGGTGGGTCTGCTGCCCGTCGGCCTCGACCTGGCCTCGGTGGCGGTGACCATGCTCTCCGGCAAGGCATCCAAGACCCCACCGGAACTACTCGGCACAGCCTCGAACACAGCGGCGACCAGCATCAGTACCCAAACGGAGAATGTTGATCTGCCGGCGCTGACCGGCTCGCTGACGACCATGGCCCAGTCCCAGGGGGCCGAGGACCTGACCGCCCTGGTCGGCGAAGGCCTGAAGGCCGCGAGTTTCTTCACCTCCGGCGCCCACACCAACTACAGCGCGCTCGTCGTCGACAACGCCGGCCGCAACGCGATCACCTGGCTGTCCGATTGGCTGAATCTGCAGATCGAACGGTCCGTATGACCTCCCGCGCCTACAACTGTAGGGTCTCAGATTCGATCGCCCATTCTCGAAACGGACCGCACTCCTGATGCATTTGTGCAGTTCGAGTGAGACACGCCGACTCGGTTCCAACGCAGATCGTTGGGACGGTGGCAGCGTGCATGTCGAAGGGTTGGTAGTCGGCGAAGGGCAGCCCATGGCTGGTGCAACGGTGGCCGGGTCCGCGGTGGTGAAGTTTCGTCGAGCGCTTGACGGCCAGATCGAGGAGATGGCCTGGGACGATGTCACCGGGGATCGATTGTCGTCGGCAGCGCCGTGGAGAACCTTCCGATGGCATGACAACCAGCAGCATTATTCGGGCGCCTATTGGTCAGCAACCGAGCGCGGCCACGTCATCTACGAGTCGCGGCTCGAGCTCGCGCATCTTCTTTTCGCGGATTTCGATGATGAAGTCAATCATATTGTTGCGCAGCCGTTCCTGATCACGATGACGGTGGACGGTCGAGTGCGCAAGCATGTTCCGGACTACCTGCTGATCACCGATACGGGCCTAAGAATTTTGGATGTCAAGCCACGAGATCGGCTGTCCAAACCCAAGGTTCGATTCACATTCGGATGGACCCGCGCGTTGGTCGAAGGGCGGGGATGGCGGTTTGACGTCGGCAGCGAGCCACCCACCGTAGAACTCGATAACGTGCGATTTCTGTCCGGCTTCCGACGAGACTGGTTATTCGATCCAACCCTGATCGGTGAGCTTCAGGCACACGATCTACACGGCCAAACGATCGCGGATGCATGTCGACTATTTCCCGATCACCCTGCACCGCTAGTTCGTTCGGCCATCTTCCATCTTCTCTGGAGGCGTCAGTTGTTGGTCGACCTGACTCGTCCGCTGCGCCCGTCTCGGATCCTGACGAGAAGGGAGGGGTGATGCAGCGGGCTGGCGTTCGGGTGGGTGTCGGCACCCGGTTCGTCCTCGACGGTGAGGCTGCCGAGGTTGTCGAAGTCGCCGCGAACGACCATGGCGTCAGTGTTGGTCTCCGGATCGGTGCGAGCCGGCGGCTGGTGATACTCGGTTTACGTGAGCTGCTGGACTCCGGCCGGGCCCGGCCCATCGCAGACTATGGTGATACCTCGGCGGACGAGCGCGGAGAACCCGCGAGCATCATCCTTGCCGAGCTGTCGGAAGTTCAGCGGGCGAAGGTGCTGGAGCGTGCGGGGCATATCAGGGAGGTGCTGACCGGATACCGCGCCGGGAGTGTCGAATTGGCCGCGGCCGGTGAACCCCGGACCGGATTCGATCCTTGCCTGCCGTTGACCAGACGGTATGAGGCCAAGGCCGCCGAACTCGGTGTTGGAGTCCGCACCATCAAGCAGTGGGTTTCGCTGTTCCGGGCAGACGGCGAGGCTGGGCTCGCGCCCAAGCCGTCGATGCGCAGGGGTGTCGTGGCTAACTCGGACGAGCGGTGGGTTGAAATTGCGCTGGAGGTGATGGTCGAGCATGTGGACCAGTCGCGTCCGTCGCGGACGATGGTGATCGCGCGGACCAATGCGCGGGTGGCGGCGCGGTTCGGTGAGGGTGTGGTGCGGGTGCCGTCGCGGGCGACGGCGTTTCGTGTGCTCGAGCAACTGGAGCGGAGGCATCCGACGTTCCGGCTGAGTACGAAACGGAACCGTGATATCGCCGCTCGACCGGCGGGCGTGTACGGGAAGCTGCGGCCGACCCGGCCGGGGGAGTACCTGCTGATGGACACGACCCGGCTCGATGTGTTCGCGGTCGATCCGGTGACATTGCGGTGGGTGCAGGCTGAACTTACGGTTGGGATGGATTGGTACACACGCTGTGTCGTCGGGATCAGGGTCACGCCGGTGTCGACGAAGGCGGTGGATGCGGCCGCGACGTTGTATCAGGCCTTCCGGCCGCGACCTGCGGGCAAGGACTGGCCCGCGCATGCGGTCTGGCCCGAGCACGGCATTCCGCGGTCGCTTCTGGTCGATGTCGAGGCGATCGACGGGCCGATGGCCGGGGCGGCGTCTCCGGCGATCGTGCCCGAGACGGTCGTGATCGATCACGGCAAGATCTACGTGTCGGAGCATTTGACCAGTGTGTGTCAGCGGATGGGCATCTCGATTCAACCGGCGCGGCTGCGGACCGGTCGCGATAAGGGGCCGGTGGAGCGGTTCTTCCGCACTATCCGGGAGGACCTGCTGCAGGCGCTGCCCGGGTACAAGGGTCCGGATGTGCATTCGCGGGGTCTGGCGCCCGAGTCGGAGGCCTTCTTCTACCTCGACGAGCTCGAGGACATAATCCGGGAATGGGTGGCGGTGGTCTATCACCATCGCCCGCATGAGGGTCTGCTGGATCCGCATTTGCCGACCTTGGAGTTGTCACCGGCGATGATGTTCGAGCACGGCATGGCGCGCGCCGGGTACATCGAGGTGCCGCGCGATCCGGATCTGGCGTACGAGTTTCTTCGGACGCACTGGCGCACCATCCAGCACTACGGTGTCGAGATCGCGGGGCGCCGCTACAACGGCCCCGGACTCGACCCGTACCGGAACGTCACGAGCGGTTACGGCGGGGCGGCGCACGGGCGGTGGCCGATTCAGGTCGACTCCGACGACATCACCCGCGTCTACTTCCGCGATCCCGACTCGCGGCGGTGGCACACGCTGGAATGGGAACACGCTCCGTCACTGCAGATGCCGTTCAGCGAGGATGCATTGGTGTTTGCGCGCCGGTTGGCGAAGGAGAAGTACACCTATCCCGACGATCGGATCGCGGTCGCCGACCTGCTCGAGCGCTGGAGCCTCGGGCTCGGGTCGAGCATGCAGGAGAGGCGGGTGGCGTTGCGGCTCTCCCGCGAGCCCGCAGACCTGGAGGTGACGGCCGCGGTGCCTTCCGCAGAGGTGGGCGACGACGACAGCGACGACGAGCTGGACCTGCCTGGTGGCGATCCCGGTGCCGGCCCGATCGATGAGGACGACTTCTACGCCGAGGCGCTGGAGGACGTGTGAGCGGCGATGCCGACGAAATCACCGACGCCGAACGGCGGTTGGACAATCTCACCCTTGCCCGCAAGGAGGGATGGCAGCGGTTCGCCACCGCTCCGACGCGGACTCAGCCGGAGGTGATGACCCGACAGCAGATCACAGCGTTGGGTGAGGCCGCGCGGGCGGAGTACGACAGGGCACGGCGGATCTGGCACGCCAACCTCGGCCCGCTCAAGACGCCGCAGCTGGCCGAGTTGCATGAGGACCTGTGGGACATCGTCGACAGCAACTGCCAGGATGGGGACAAGGCCAAGGGGGCGGTCGGGATCGATGCGCTTCCGGGGCTGGGCAAGACCACCTCGGTGTTGGCGTTCGCGAGGGAGTTCCACTGCCGCGAGATCGGCGACTTCGGTACCCGAACCGCAGCCGGTCACGAGCGCTGGCCAGTGTGCCGGGTGGGGCTGACCGGGAACACCGGGATGAAGGAATTCAACCGGGCGATGCTGAAGTTCTACGCCCACCCGGGCACCGAGCGCGGCACCGCCGCCCAACTCGCCGACCGTGCACTTGACTGTGTACTGTCCTGTGAAACAACGCTATTGGTGGTAGATGACCTGCACTTCCTGCGGATGCGGGCCCAGAGTGGGGTCGAGATCAGCAACCACTTCAAGTACATCGCCAACGAATTCCCGGTCACCTTGATCTTCATCGGCGTGGGGCTTGCCGCGCGTGGCCTGTTCTCCGAAGGCTCCTCCTACGCCGAGGCGGTGCTCGGGCAGAGCGGGCGTCGGACGACCCCGCTGGGCATGCGGCCGTTCGTCGTGGACACCGAGGTCGGGCGTCGCGAATGGCGACAGATCCTGCTGGCCCTCGAACAGCGTCTCGTGCTGGCCGACAAACACCCCGGCATGCTCGCGGACCACCTGTCGGACTACCTGTTTGCCCGATCGACCGGGCACATCGGTTCGCTGATGACACTGATCAACCGTGGCTGCCAACGCGCTGTCCGCACCGGCGCGGAGCGGCTCGACGTCGAGCTGCTCAATCGGGTCCGGGGCGACGCGGCCGCCGAGAAAGCGCGTCAGGAACTGCAGGCGGCCGTCGCGGCCCGGCGCATCACCACAACCCCGATGCGGGAAGCGGTGTGAACGCGAACCGCACACTGCCCATCCGGTTCCCGCCGCTGCCGGGCGAGGCGCTCGACTCGTGGCTCGAGGCGATCGCGCACCGCACCCGCACCGCGTGGGCGGACCTGACCGCCGCGGTCGCACTCACCCCGCCGACGCCCGGGGGATTTCGGCACAGCGATTGGGCCGTGTTCTTGAGCGGCGGCGAAGCGGCGGGGATCGCGGCCGCCACCGGCGCCGATCCCACGACGGTCGAGGCGATGACCTTGGCCCGCTTCGACGGCACCGCGGTGGACATCGACCGCGCTCGGCGCCGCGTGGTCTGTACGTTCCCCTGGAGCCGGCCGCACGGAGCGCGGTACTGTCCCGACTGCCTCGCCGAGACCGGCGGGCGATGGCAGCTGCACTGGCGGCTGGGTTGGGCGTTCGCCTGCACCATTCACCGATGCCTGCTCGCCGATAGCTGTCCCCGCTGCTTCCGGCGCCAGCGCGGGCAGCCGACCCCCGGCGACACCATCCCGGATCCCGGGCGCTGCGGGCGCCCGGCCCGTTGGCACGGCGGCGCCTCGGCGCCTCCGCGCTGCGGCGCCGATCTCACCCGCACCGACGTAGCCCGCTTCCCGGCCGGCCACCCGGTCCTGGTCGCACAGCAGATCGTGTGCGACACCATCGCCGCGGGCACTGGATCGTTCGGCGTGTACGCCGAACAGCCGCTGTCGACGCGAGAGACCCTCGCCGACGTGCGCACCCTCGCCGCACGTGCGCTGTGGCACGCACGCCATGAGGACCTCGCCGCCCGATTACCCGCCGAACTCGCCACGGCCTACCGACAAGCGAAGGCGACCAAAGGCTCCCGCGACTGGCCCAACCCACCGGACAAACCCGGATCCTGGGCGCCGACACACGCTGCGCTGGCCGCGGCCGGCGTCACCGTCGCTCTGCAGGTGCTCGATGCACCCGACATCGCCTCCGCCGGTGATCGGCTGCGGTGGCTGATGCGCGGCGGTCACCACAGCGGCCTGGTCATCACTCCCAAGACCGTCCGCTCGTGGGGCCGCGACACCAGCGCAACACTGGCGGCGGTGCAGCTGAGCGCGCTGACCCCGCTGCTGCAGCCGGTCCACCAACTGCGGTACCGCACCACCGCCGACTACCCACGCCACCCCGAATCGGACGAGCGTCGCGTCGACCGCATCCTCCGCCGCCTACCCACCCTGCTCTGGCCTCAATGGTCCCTTCGATTCGCGCTGCCCGGGTGCGGTCACACCGAGACCAGCGTGGCACTCGCCGTCGCGACCCTGCTCGTCGGATCCCGACTCAGCCGAACCACCGCCGCCGACATGCTCGGCGCGGCGGCAACACCGCAGACGGTCTCACGGATCCTCAGCCAGCTTGCCGCGCACCAGCACTGGCCCGACGCCAATGCCGCCCTCCTCCGCCTCGCTGACTACCTCGACATCACCGAGGTGCCGATCGATTACGCTCGCCGACGCGCCCTGAACTACGAGGACCTACTCCCCGACGAGCAGTGGACCGACATCTGCCGGCGCACCCTGACCCCGCCCGGGGACGCGACCAAGGCCGATGTCATCCGACGCTGGCTGTTCCAACGCCTCAGCGGCCTGCCCGCCCACCGCGCACCCAGTGCCAACAGTAAGTACGCATTTCACACGAAGCTCGCCGCGCTGCCGCGGCACCTGACGCCCGACCTCGCCGCACACCTCGATCACACGGCCCGGCAATTCCTCACCCACCACGGCCTCGGGGAGGAACCGATCACCTGGCACCCACCCCTCGACCTGATTTCTGGATTAGACTTGCCCGCAATCGATCCGGAGGAAATCGACATCACCACCCTGCACCGACTTATCCGATACGAGCGACGTTCCTACTCCGCGGCCGCCGACCAGCTCGGCACAAGTATCGACACCGTTCGACACCTCCTCGAAACCCATCCCGCCCCAGAATCGGCGGCCCAGCTCCGCATCAGGGGCCACGCGTCCGCGCGAGCACGCGCCGCACTTCCCGAAAACACATTCATCGAGCTCTACCACCGCCAGAACCGAAGCCTGCGCGAGATCGCACGCAGCCTCGACGTCAGCAAAGCGACCATTGCGACCCTCGCCCGCGACTACAGAATCGAACTACGGCGACCGCAACCACGACCATGCATCGTCATAGACAGAGACTGGCTCCACGACCAATACGTCACCCGCGGACGCACGCTCACCCAGATCGCCCACGAGACCGGTGTCAATCGCGGCACCATCAAACGCTGGCTCACCGTCCACAACCTCCCCTGCCGAACTACCACCCACCGCGGCTGCCGTTCCGCCGCCGGAGTAGTGGCGACTCCTACCCTGATCCGGCCGGCACTGGTCCGCCCATACGGACGTCAACGACTTCAACGCTTCATCGCGGCAACCGAACACCGGACTATCGACGCCGCAGCGCGCACCATCGGAATCACACCGTCCACGTTGACAATCCAGATAATGAGGCTCGAACGAGAACTCGGTGGCAAGCTCCTGGTTCGTGCTCATGGACACCATCCGATGAGTCTCACCCCACTGGGAGCGGAAGTACTCGCCGTAGCCCGAGACCTTGAAGTACCCATACTCGCGCCGCTGTAAGAAGTGTCGCAGATCGGAGACACGCGAAGTGGTCATGTCGTGAGACAGAAATCGATCACACCTGGTCAGTACGGCCGAGACATGCCACCAGCTCGGAGAACCTACAACAACCCGGCCGCCCGCTGGACCTTCTGCCACCTGTGTCATCACCGCGGCTATCACAGCCGCGCCGACGCCAAAGCGGTCCGCAAACGGCACCCCGGCGAGAAGGGACTCGCCGTCTTCGTCTGCCCGCACACCACGGGACTGTTCCATATCGGTCACCGCCCAGACGCGCTGACCAGCGGGCAGATCGACCGGCAACGACTCCGGGGCCAAGCAGTGCGAGCAGCACGAGGTCAGCGGCAGTGAGCCGCCACAGCACCACGCTCCGACCCCCGCTCGCCCTCGCGCCCGGTGCCCTCGGTTGCTTCGGGGTCGCCGACCCTCGCCCTGGCATCGCCGGTAAAAGTGAGGTTGCCGCCTGGACGGAAGTCAAGTCCCACGAGTGGATCCCGCTTGCAACATACAATCGTGAACTTGTAAAGTATGGGCCTGGCGGGCGGCGAGATGATTCTCGGACGCCTGCTGCCCGAGGCAGGCTGGCGCGAAACGGACCGGGGCGGGGGCGTGAACGACATGCCCCACGACAACCTACTCATTGCGCCCGTGCACCCGGCAGGGCGGCGATGTAACCGACTCGCCCGCCATGTGATCGGCGGCCGACCCGCGTGTGGGGACGTGCCGTCTGCCCAGAAAGATGCCCCGATGTGCCGCTCGAAAGCCCACGGAAATGGGCGCCGCTGCCCCGGCTGCGGAAGCTACAAGGCCGCCGCAAAAGCCAACGCCAACAGACGACTGGGCCGCGAAGCCCGGAAAAAGGTGGTCGACCACCTGAAAGAGCAAGGCATGGCCCTGACCGCGGCCGCGGTGCAATCGGCACCACCGAGCGTCCTACCGGAGCTGATGGCCGCGTTGGGAATCGACCCCTCGGTGCTGGGGGACACCCCGATGCCGAGCACCCACGCCAAGCCCCCGTCGGCGAAGCTGCTGATCGCCCATGCTGAGGCCGAGCGCGTGAAGCTGGCCAGCTCGCAGATTACTTCGGCGCAGGCCGCTCTCGATGAAGCCGAGCAACGCGTCGCCGACGCAGACGCGGAGGCCGAGGAAGCCCGCAAGGCGGTCAACCGGATTCGGGCCCGACTGAGGAAGGCAAAGAAGGCTGTCGAGGACGGCACCGGTTCATCGTTCGACATCGCAGCGAAGCAGAAGGACCTCGACGACGCCAAACAGGCATATCTCGACGCCAAGCGCCGACAGGTCGAGGCCCGGGAAGATCTGGCCGCAGCGAAGTTCGGGATGCGCGACGACATGACCACCGACGCCGAACGCGACGCCTACTATGCGTCGCTCTCGGATGACGAGGTCGATGCGATCGCCCGATCGCTCAACCGCCGCTCCGCAGCTGAAGCGGCGCAGGCGCTCACCGAGGGTGGCCAGCCCGCCCTGGCATCATCACCCAGGGACACGAGCGTTTACAACGCCGGCACCATCGCGATGGAAACCGGATCCGGTGTCACCGAAGTCGAGGGGCGTCTCCTCGACGGCGGTACCGCCATCTACCGGCGCGGCGCCTCGGACTTCGTCATCTTGCAACGCAAGGGCGACGCCTACCACCCGGTTGCCCAGGCGCACGGCAAGAACGATGCCCTGGCCAAGGCCAACCGCATCCCAGTCATGACCGGGCCCGATCCGTTGCCCGCGAACGCCACGGAGATGCAGAAGCAAGCCCACGCCATGAAGGGTGACGTCGCCCTCGTCGTGGCTCGCCGAGCAGTCGACGGCTACGCCTCCACACCGTCCGCTCAACAGGCGACGATCGACGAGGAGATGGCCGAGGCGCGGGACAAGCTGACCGACTCGGTCGGCGGCGGCCCCGCCCGCGCGGACATCCACGACGGCATCAAGCGGCACCGTCGTGCGATGCAGGAGAAGGCCGCGGTCGAGGCCGGCGAGCAGGCCCGGGCGACAGCACTGGCCGTCGGCGCCACCACGGCCGAGGCCGACGCCGCCTACGCCAAGGCACACAGGCGCGCACTGGGAACCCAGACGGTCGGCGGAGGCACCATCCCGCACTTCGACCACGACATCCCACCGCAGAGTCTCGGCTCCGACAAGCACGCCAGTTTGTGGCGCAGCGGAATCCGCGCCTACGGCCAGGAAACCGCCGACGACTACGCCGTGATCGCGCAGCGGGCCGGGGACCTGAAGGCCTGGGGATTCCAGACCGGACCCGGCGGGCATGTGCAGACCTCGAACATCGGCGCGCTGACCACCTCGAACGCGGAATTCGTGCAGAAGGTACTCAGCTACAAGGAACGCAGCGCACTGACCACCTACACAGGCGGCAGCTACCGCTCGATCAACGCCGCCATCACCGGCCGCGACGCGAACCCGTCCGGACACATCAAGACCGTGGTGTCCCAGCTGGACTCGGCATTCGACAAGTTCCGCGGGCACAACCCGAACAAACAACCGATGACACTGGTTCGCGGCACCCAGGTCCCGAGCGGGTGGAAGGGCACCACCGAGGAGTACATCGACTCGGCCTTCACCGTCGGGTCGCGGATGGAGATCGGCAAGGTCACCAGCTTCTCCACCAACCACGGCACGGCGCACAACTTCGCCGGCCACCCGCCGTACATGATGGTCGTCCGCACTCGGGACGGGCTTCCGGTCAAGTCGATCTCGAGCTACTCCTCCGAGGACGAGGTGGTTGTCCCGATGGGCACCAACCTGCGGTGCGTGAAGGTCGACCATCACGGCATCGGCGGCCGGCCGACGGTGTACATGGTCGCCGAGGACCTGGTCGCCGAAGCCGACGGCGGCTCCGGCGGTAGCGCGACCACGGCCGCGTAACCCATTCTCTACCAGGTAAAATGACATGTCCCCTCCCGAAGAAGGGGCGACGAGGAAAGGACCATCGCCATGGCCGCACTCAACGATGAGCAACTCGACGAGATCCGCCGGCACCTCGACGAAGGCATGACCCCCGACGCGATCGCCGACTACCTCGGCCGCGTCGCGGACCTGGACCTGATGGACATCGTCACCATCCGCTCCGCGGCCGTCGCCCTTTCCCGTGGGGGGACCCCATGACCGCACCCACCGCCGGCAGCGACACCGCACTGCTCGCCCGCTACGGAAACGCCCTGACCGGCCTGGCCGCCGGCGACGCCTGGGGATACCAGGTCGAATTCACCAGCTACACACGGATGCCGGCCTACCCGGTCGCCCCACCCGCCGGTCGGTGGTGGACGGTCTCAGACGATACCCAGATGACTCTTGCCCTTCATTGGGCTCTGGCCGAGGTTCCCGACTTCGGCGACATCGAAGCCGTCACCGACGCCGTCACCCGGCAGTTCCTGCTGTGGCAGGTCGACCCCGACAACACCCGGGCGCCGGGCCGCGCCTGCATGACGTCGCTGCGCAACCTCCGTGCCGGTGCCCGCTGGTACGACACCGACGGCGCCGTCGAATCCGCCGGCTGCGGGGCCGTGATGCGCCTGGTCCCCACCGCCTTCGCACCCGACCCGTATTGGTTGGGCTTGACCGCACTGCAGGCCGTGATCACCCACAAGCACCCGCGGGCCGTGGTGCCGGCATTGCTGCTCGCCGACGCCATCCGCCACGCGCCCGAGTACCGCGGCCGGTTCCTCGAGCACGCCCTGACAGTGGCTGCGCAGATCTACAACGGCACCAGCGCCTGGACCACGGATCCGTACCTGCGGGACGTCCTCGCCCCGATCACCGGGGACGTGCCGTCATACCTGGTAGACGGGCTGAACGACGGGACCGCAGACATCCTCACCGCCGCCGCGGGCCGCCTCGAACAGCTGCGCCCTCTGTCGCCGTCCGACTTCGGGGACCCCTGTGCCGGGATCGGTGAGGGGTGGGAGTCGGCCAGCGCCGTCGCCCTGGCCCTGCTGGTCGCCGACCTCGCCACCACCTCCGACAATGCCGGCACCGCCGCCTTGACCGGGCCGGAGGCGCTCGCCTGGGCATCGACGAGCAACGGCGACTCGGACTCCATCGCCTGCATCGCCGGCGGCCTCATCGGCTCCGCCCACCCCGAAAAGGACTACTGGGCCGCCGCGGGCCTGACACCCACCTTCGAGCCCCGCTACGCCGAGGAAATCATGGCTGCGGCCAGCCAGCTCCCCGTCGGTGCTCCGGCCGACTGACACTCCTGCCGCGTCTTGTTCTCGCGACGTTACGGCCCCGCCAGGAGCGGGTGTCAGGTCAGGTCGTCGGTCGGGGCGGTTGCCGCATTGGATTTGATCGACTCAATCCCGTTCTGGGCCGCCGCCTTCGATGTGTAACCCTGACTGGCCGCGATGATTTCGCCGTTCGCAGCCTTCAAGTGAAACCGAAACTGTCCGGCGGTGTCCTTGAACAGCTCGAACTTCGCAGTCATCGCTCCTCCTCCGGTGAGTCCACGAGTGTCGCGGACCCCGTGCCACTTCACGGTAGGTCGACCGAGAGCCCACCGGCGGCAGAACACTCTTTTCTTCCGGTACTGCCAGTAGTGTCGTCTGGTCCGTACCGAAGAACTCGAGGAGTGGATCTGTGGCACGCAAGGTCGTAGTAGAGCTGGCCGACGACATCGACGGCACCGTCTTCGGCGACGACGGTGAGAGCATCAGCTATGCCGTCGACGGCGTCGAGTACGTGATCGACCTGAAGGACGAGCACGCGAAGGAACTCCGGGAGACCTTCGAGTACTACATCGCCCACTCCACCCGGGTCGGCGGCCGCAAACACCGCGCGGACCGGCAGGTCAACCCCACTGCTCCGAAACGGTCATCGGGCGAAACGAAGAAGGTCCGCGCTTGGGCGATCGAGCAGGGCCACCAGCTCTCCTCCCGCGGCCGCATCCCCGCCGAGATCGAGCAGGCCTTCCACGACGCCCACTGACCACGGGTGACCCGTGCAGGATCGCCACCCTCGCCGGGACACCCGCCTTCGGAATACCAGTAGATCGTCCGCTGCTGAAGAGGTCGACGGTGGCGCTCATACCCCGGGTACCACACCAGAAGAGTCGCTGCGAGCGACCACTTGCCGAGAGGCGATATGGCGTCACCGTCCCCCTGTCGCCGGGGAAGGCGACAGCGGCTTCCCCTTGCTCGGATACACTCCGTCACAAGGAATCCCGGGTGATCGACCCAGGATCCAGATCTCGGGCGAGGGCCACGATCTCGCCGTCGAAGGCGATGCGGCCACGCCGGTCGAACGTCTCGGACAGCGCCGCGGCCACCTCCGGGTACGAGGAGGTGACGACGTTGAGGTTGCGGGTCCACAACACCGGCGGCTCGCCGCCTCCGGCCGCAGCTATTAGGCGGAAGCCGTCGTACTTCATTTCCGCCCCCCAGTTGCCGGTGTTTTCCGGTGGTTCACCCGGTGTGGCCAGCATCGGCGCGATCAGCCGCATAGGGCCGATTGTGCACCCATTGGCGCAGCTCCGGCGACCTTCCCGGTTCACATCGCCGAGGGTGTGGGGCAATCACGGACCCGCCCACGGACCGGCCGGACCGCTCGAACGGCGGCGGCATGACACCCTGTCCGAAACAGCTTTCCCCCCCGCCGAACGCCGGAAGGACCCCGCACACCCATGACCACCTGGACCCTCTGGATCGGCGCCCTGTTGGTCGTCGGCGGCTCGGCCGCCCAACTCACACATCACACCGCGGCGGCCCGCGCCCTCTGGGTGCTCGCCGTGCCCGCCTTCATCGCCACGACAGTCGGGGCGGTGACCGCTGCCGAGTTCTCACTGCCGTTGGTGTTGATCCTCGTGGCCGCGATCGCGGCGACCTGCGCCCTGATCACGGTCAGCCGTGAGCCGACAAACGCCAATGCCGCCGCGCGACGGGGCGCGCAGTGATCACCGCGGTCTGCGCCATGGTGCTCGGCGTCCTACTCGCCGGATCGGACCTGACCGGCCGGTGGCGAACCCGCCGGTCGGAGCGGGTGCGGATCGCCGAGATCGCCGCACGTCTCGACCGCTTCCAGTGGTGGGTGCTCGAGGATCTCGCCGAGGCACGCCAGGCATTCCTGTACCGAGACCACAGCCAGGGGGACAAGGAGGTCCGGGCGTTCCTCGCTGCCCGCGAGGCTGCCATCAAGGTCGGTATCCCCGACGAGGTGGCGGTATACCGGCTGGCTGACCAGATGATCCGGGAACGGGACCAGCAACGGCTGGGATAAACCCGCACGTAGCGGTGCGGCCTCCGAAGAGTCCCACGAGTCCGGCCGTACCCATCAGGCAGACGACCACTCCAAAGAGCCAGGGCTTACCAGGGTGTCCGCCTGGTCGAGCGGTGGCCTTGTTCGGGAACGCGGAGCCAGCCCGGTAGGCGTGGACTCCTGCTTAGAGAATGTCTGGGTCGTGGCCGCGATGGTCAGTCACCCGGTGAACAGGATGTGGACCGACAGGAGCAATGACGATGGCATAGATGTTGGGGATCGACGTGGCCGTCCGGGCGGAGCATCAGGCGACGCTGGCCAGTGATGGTGCCATGGTATGGCGTGGCCGGAAGAGGTGCGGGCCGATGCTTCCCGGGCGTACGCCCCACCGGCCCGCACCACGCTTTGTGCCCCCGATGTTCGAACGGGGAACCTGCTGGGCAGACACACAGGAACCCTCTGAGTGGGGCAGTGCCGAGGCTACCACGCGCTCGAACAGGTGTGCGAAAATTGCTCAATCGGCGCCCGATCTCTGCCCCAACGGCAACCCGTTGGGGCCAGGCCGTGCTTGGTGGGATGGGAGATCTGCGGGTGCCCAGCAGCGGCGACCGAGAACTCCGGGCGCCGCCTTACCACCAGCCTCGTGCGGACTGACAGGGCGAATCCCGCCCTGCTCCGCTGCGCAACCGCAGGCGGACCGGTGGTTCACTCCTCCCAAGCCTGCCTGCTGACGGGGCGGCGCGGCCGCGCACTCGTCTGTCGGTGACCATCCGTAGACTCGGGTTCGTTCTGTTGAGCATCCCCCCAGATTTTGCTCGCAGAACCCCCGTGGCCCGGCATCACCCCCCGATGCCGGGCCACACCCATGCGGAACCAGACGATTCACCGAGTACGCGTTGTCATCTGCACCCAAAGCGTCGTGAACGAATTTTGACCCGGGGTTATGACACGTCCCCTCCGCTTCGGTCCGAGGACGTTCACCCCACCTTCACCTGGAATGTAGTTACGCGGAGTTACAGCTACCTCTTCTGTCCGATCCGCGGCGCTTGTAGGCTTCCGCGCATGACTGACAGCGGACGCGAACTCGATCTCGCCATCTACGGTGCCACCGGGTTCGTCGGGCGCCTTCTCGCCGACTACCTCGCACGCACCGCCCCCGGCGGTGTGCGGATCGGACTCGCCGGACGGTCCCAGGCGAAACTCGAGGCCACCCGGGCGGCACTCGGGCCCCGCGCCGCCGACTGGCCGATCATCCTCGCCGATGCCGACGACCCTGTCGCGCTCGCCGAGCTGGCCTCCCGCACACGGGTTGTCGCGACCACGGTGGGACCGTACGCGAAGTACGGCATCGAACTCGTCACCGCCGCCGTCGCGGCCGGCACCGACTACGTCGACCTGACCGGGGAGGTGCTGTTCGTCCGCGCCAGCATCGACGCCCACCACGACAAGGCCCGCGCCAACGGCGTGAAGATCGTGCACTCCTGCGGCTACGACTCCATCCCCTCCGACCTGGGCGTGCACGTCCTGCACCAGAAAGTCCAGGCCGACAACGCGGGGGAACTCACCGACACCACCCTGGTCGCGTCGCTGAGCGGCGGCGTCTCCGGCGGGACGATCGATACGCTGCGCACCCAGATCGACCTCTCCCGGGGCGACGCGGCACTGCGCCGGCTCGCCGCCTCCCCGTACTCGCTCAGCCCCGACCGGACCAAGGAACCCGACCTCGGCCGACAATCCGACGTCGCCATCGTCGACGGCACCGACATCGCCCCACAGGTCCGCGGATGGAAGGCACCATTCGTCATGGGCTCCTACAACACCCGCATCGTGCGGCGCAGCAACGCCCTCCAAAACTGGGTGTACGGCCGGGGGTTCAAGTACCGCGAGGTGATGAGCGTCGGCGACTCGCGCCTGTCCCGCGTCTACGCGGCCGGTGTCGCGGCCCTCCTCGGCGGGCTCGTCCTCGGGCTCAGTGTTCCGCCCACCCGATACGTCCTCGACCGCCTCCTCCCCGCACCCGGCGAAGGACCCAGCGAAAAGACGCAGCACAACGGCTACTTCGCGATGGACATCTACACCACCACCACGACCGGCGCCCGGTACGCGTCCCGGGTGGCGGCACAGGGCGATCCCGGATACCGCGCCACCGCGGTCCTGCTGGGGGAGTCGGCCCTGAGCCTGGTGCTCGACCGCGACCGGCTCCCCGGCGAGGCCGGCGTCCTCACCCCGGCCACCGCGCTCGGTGACGTGCTCGTCGAACGACTGCGCGGTGCAGGGGTAGAGATTTCCGCCCGAAAACTCTGACGTGACGCGCGCACGGCCCCGGGCCGATCCGCGCCCGGGGGGAGATGTGCCCCGACCGGTCTTAAGCGCGTCATCTCCGTGAGATGGTCACGCACCCTCGACGGCGGCAAGGGCGCCTGGGCGGGCATCGTCGCCGCCGAGGTGATCGGTGTGGGCTGCGTCCAGGGCTTGGCCCTGTGCGAGGGGACCGACAGCCGGCGGCCGTGGCCTGCGTTCGGGAGCCGAGCTGCAGCGCCCCTGCGCGGCTGCCGTGGCGGCCTCGGCCACCGTGGTGGGGGCCGCGGTGGGGCACGTGAGAGGTCCTCGCCCGGCAGCCTGGAGGGAATCGCGCGGGATGTCGGGGACATGTCATCTCCCCAGCTGGCGGCCGTATTCCGTCGTGCCGGCGCCCGACGTTTGACTGTCCGCGTCATCGAACCTGACGCGCGTGGGCCCCGGTGACGTTCCGCCGGAACGTGCTCCGCAGGACCTCCTTCGAGGAGCTCGCACCTTGCAACGTATCGCTGTATCGTGGGGCGGCACCGACCGAACCGGACACCCGCCGGCATCGCCGAAAGGTGGTGAACAGAAAAGGGGCTCACCGATGGCCAACCCGCATCGACTGACCACCGCTCAGGCCCTCGAGTTGATCAAGGCCGAAACCGGTAACGAGCTGTCCGCCTCGACGTTCCGCGGCTACGTCTCCCGCGGGCAAGCACCGGCACCGGTGGAGTGGATCGGCCGCACCCCGCTGTTCAAACGCTCGGAGATCACCGAGTGGGCCCGCAACAGGCCCGGCCAGGGCGCGCGCACCGATCTGCGCACAGCACGCCGCCGCCGCACCGAATAGTCACCCTCGGTCCCGCGACACCGGAGAGGCGACATGCCGACGGACATCCTGTTCCCCAACGAATCCCGGTGCAGCTCGTGCACTTATCGGGTGGGGGAGTGGCGTGCGTGGATGTGGTGCCCTGAGAGGGAAGGTTCTGGGACCGTTAGGATCGTCCCGGCCTGCGGGGGATCGGCTTCGCACAGCAACGACAGATCAACGATCAGGGGGAACACGCGCACATGACAGTCGGTGAGGTCACTCAGGCGGAGAAGGACGGAGCCAGCAAGTACAGCCGCGCCGTCCTCGCGGCGTACGACACCTTCGTCCTGCAGTGGAGCAACACCTACGCCTGGCGCTGCCCCCGCGAACGGCTCCTGGCCCACTACAACACCCACCTCGGCGGCCGGCACCTCGACATCGGCCCCGGCACCGGCTGGTACCTCCACCACGCCACCTACCCGACCGCGGCGCCGCAGATCACGCTGATGGACCTGGGCACCAACACCATGGCGATGACCACCAGCCGGCTCGCCGACCGGAACATCACCCCCGAGGTGCACACCGGAAGCATCCTCGCCCCCCTCGACCCCGCCGTGGGGGTATTCGATTCCGTCGCAGCGAACTTCGTCTTCCACTGCGTCCCCGGAACCTGGGCACAGAAGGGGACAGCATTCGGGCACATCGCCCAGGTCCTCGCCGACGACGGCGTGTTCTTCGGCTCCACCATCCTCGGCACCGGTGTGGCGCACAACCTCGTCGGCCGCACCCTCTGCGCCCTCTACAACGGGCCGATCAAGGCCTTCGACAACCGGGCCGACGACCTCGACGGCCTGCGCACCGCACTGACGGCCGCATTCGAGACCGTCGACATCACCGTCATCGGAACCGTGGCGGTCTTCGCGGCGCACCGACCACGACGCACCCCGCCGCAGTAGGACACTCACGACCCTCCTCGTCCGGGCAGTGATGCGAACGAGACCGGAGACGACCGGGACGAGTATGTGACGGCCACGCCGCTTGCTGGGTCCACACACCGCCGCCGGTTGTGCCATGCTGGGGGCAGCAGAGAGTCGACGTCGGGGGACAACATGACTGTTCATACATTGGTGCGATCCACAGGCCGGCGGGGCTGGACGGTGCGGTGCGATCTGTGCGAACACACCTTCGCCGCCGCCGTCGCCAGTCGAGCCCAGGCGGTCGCCTTCGCCGAGTCGACCGGGTGGATCGTCGGCGAGCGCACCTGGTGCCCGATGTGCGCAGCGGCCCACACCGCCCGCCGCACAGCCTGACCCGCCAATTCCGCAGCCCGACCCGGAACTCGGGGCGGTTGCCGGGCTGTGAGGTTGAACTCGAACATTTGTCGTCTTGGGTTGAAGGGAACAGGGTGTGATGGGGGAGCTGGCCGCGGCGAGCAAAGTACGCGTGATGGTGTCGTACTGGTGGAGCCGCGGGGACGGTCTCGCCAACCACCAACTCGGCCAGATCCTCACCCGCGCATCAGGTGTGGACCAGGATGATCTCACCGATCCGCAGTCGCTCGACCGCGCGCTGCGGATCGCGGTCGCCGATCCTACGGCGCTGGCCGAGCTGGATGGGTGGTGGCAGATGGTCGAAACCCGCAGAGCCGGAAACGGCACCCGCAACCCGGGACTGGGCCTGGAGCAGTCGATTCGGTACCTCACCGACCGGCTCGACGCCGCCACCGTCACGCCGGAGGCGCTCGACGAATGTTGTCGGCAGGTCGCCGCCGTGGACCAGACGATCATCAGCGCGAAGGACCTTCCCGAACTCACGCACCCAGACGCCGAGACGCTCGACCTCCTCGCCCGCTACCTGGAAGCCCGCTCCCGCGTACTGGCCCTGGCGTAACCCCACCCCGGGTCAGCCAATGCCGGCGGCCGGCCACCGGACAGGATCGGCGAACCGCAATCCGAGGGAGCGACCTGCCAGCATTGCCGGTGCGGCTTGTGTTGACTGCGATGAGCGCTCGCCGATCACGTGGGGACGTGTCGTTCTCACTGGTAGATGCCGGTATCGATCGGGGTGGTAAAAAAATTCCAGAGTTGGAGCAGAGCGGTCCGCAGGCTGGCGGAGGCGATCCGGTGGTCGGCTCGGAGCCGGGGGTTGGGGTGCCCGAGGTCGGCGAGGGTCCGTTCGACCTCCGGCACCGGGATGGGGGAGAGGTCCACCCGGCTGCGCAGGAGGTGACCGATGGCGTCGCGGGAACGGGGATCGCGATCGCTTCGGAATCCACCACCGCTGGCGGGTAGGGGCGGGGAGGGCACAAATTCCATCAGTGACGTAAGTGTCGCGAGGGTCTGGTGGCCGTTGGCAGGGTGCGCATACTCATGCGGTGCGCAGACATCGCGCCCCGCCCGACTGAAAATCTGCTAGCAGAGCTGTGCTAGCTAGCGTTACTAGGGTTGTGCGCCGTCTGAGGCAGCCGCTGTCGACAATGATGCCTCGTCCGGTGTGGACCACCCGAGTCCGAGCCTGACAGATTCACGGCACCCGCACATCGGCGCGGCACCGAGACCTCGAGTCAGCGCCACCAAGCCCCTTTCGAGGGGCCCACCCCTGGTGTCCCCTGGATTGATTACCTGCACAGTCATGTCACCCTCGCGACGAACATCGAATCCGAACCGTGACACCAGCATTGCACGGCCAACCGACAAAGCCGAGGTGCGGTGCGATCTGTGTGAGCACCGATTCGAGGCCGCGGTCGCCGGACATACGTCGGCGGTGGCCTTCGCCCGGATCAACGGGTGGGTCGTCGGCGAGACCACCCGGTGCCCGATGGGCGCGACTGCCCACATCGGCTGAGTGTCAGACCTTTGCGGTGGAGGCTTTCGTGGTCCCCGTCCGTGAGCGTGTACGCCCTGGGCCTTTCCGGATGAGGGGCCGGTGTGCACGCCGGCGTGGCGGGACACTCGGTGACCATGGAATCAGAAGAGCAGCCGGTCGATGCGGCGGTCATCGGAGGAAGGCTGGTGACGCTGGTCGCGGACCGCGACAGCGCAACGCTCTCGCATGCGCTGTCGGCGATGGCGCTCAATACTCGTCCCAGCAATAGGTATCCGGACTACGAGCAAGTGCTGGCATGGGTGCTCGGGCCCATCGGCGAAGTGATCGTGGCCCGTCTCGGACCCGTGCCACCGGGACAGGACCTCGCCCTGAATGTGCTTCGCAAGAACGGCGCCGAGGTTGACCGCGCCGGACTACCCCAATCCGGAGACTGGGTGCTGCGAACGGCCGGAGCGTTACTGTCCTACGACACCAACGGGAAGGAGTGGGTCGCGGCGGCCGGGCGGCAACCGGATCCGGTGCGGCGGGCCACCCTGCTCGCCGATGCCCTGATCTGGCTGGACTTTCTTCTCGATGCCGACGCTCCCGATCTTCCGGATGCGGCGACCTGATGCCACCCCTTCGAACAACGTCGAGCCAGGGCGGTCCACCACCTTCCCTGGCACCGGGCAGATACGCACGCGCCAGAACGGTTGGCTCTTCGGGCCGGCTATTTGAGTCGTTGGGACGAGGACCCGTCACCTACTCCGGAAGCCGGCGCGCTGGTGGGCGGTCAGCAGCAGATGATCGAACCGGGCACGCAGCCCGGTGCCGGGGTCGAATTCGCTGAACCCGGTGACGAGTTGTTCGGCGATTGTGCGGAGCCGGGTGTTGGTTTCCTGGGAGCGCCAGGTCAAGATGTCGAACGCGCGGTCGGCGGTGATGCCGTAGACCAGCATCAACGCACCTTTGGCTTGCTCGATCACCGCCCGGGACTGCGCGAGTTCGGCGACCGCTTCGTCGACCGAGTCCTTGACGTCGCTGCGGTAGGAATCGGTGATGTCGATGTAGAACCCGGTCGTGCCGATCACCTCGCCGGTGTCGTCGTAAAGCCGGTCGCCGACGACCACGACCTGGTGAATCGCGCCGGTGGTGTCGATGATGCGGTGTCTGCTGCTGAACGGTTCGGCGTCGGTAATCATCCGGTCCAGGACTCGGGCGACGCGCGGGTGATCGTCGGGATGCTTGTGGGACAGCAGCAGTTCGGTGGTCGGGGTGACCTGACCGCGTTGGTAGCCGTGCATCTGGGCGACGGCGTCGGACCATTCCCACCGCTGCCCGTCCAGAAGGAATCGGAAGCTGCCCACCCGTTGCGCCTTGCCGACCAACACCTGCTCTGAATCCACGCCCTCTTTCTAGCGCATGGGGGTAGCCGGCGAGTTGCCGTGGTCGTGCGCCCGGGTTTGGCCGCGACCGTTCGGGCCGGGCTTCGCGGCCGGGTGTGGAGGATGTCCGTCGCGCTGGGGTGGGGGGAGGTTCGGTTGGCGTCGCCGGCGTCGGTGATGTACAACTTTGACAGCAGAAAATGTGACACGGGTCACATCACTGTGACGGGGGTGCACACCAATCGGATGTGCCGAGTCCCCGAACATGACGAAAGGTAGGGCGCGCATGACCACAGCCTCGATGATTACGGCGTCTTCGATCACCACGCGACCGCCGATGCGGCGCAGCAGCGGCGCGATGAGCACCGTGGAGATCAAAGCGCGGATCGAGGCCATGTTCGCCGACGACCGCCGTCCGGACCGCCAGACGGGCCCGCGCTGACACCACGAGGGGGACACGAATGACGTGCTGCTTCTGCTGGGCTTGCTGATCACCGCATGCGCTGCCGTCCTGGCGATGCACACCGACGAGCAGTCCCGCTCTCGTCACTGAACAGCGGGACAGTAACCGGAAACTGGCGACACCTCGGTGTCGCAGTCGCGGCGGGCATGAGCCGATCTCGCAGTGCAGTCGGTCCCTGCACCGAGGGAGCAGTCGTCAGATCCACCCAGGCGGGTTTGTTCAGCAGTACCCGGTACTGACACACCGTAAACGGCTATCCGGCAGTGCATTCGGCTCTCAACTGTGCTTCTGCGTGTACTCCGTCTACGGGTGATGCGCCGCAATCCTGATTCGATTGCCCGTGGGGTCGGTGATCGTCGCTGTCCCCTCGATGATGGTCTCGGGGATGATGTCGTGGCGCTCGAGTTCGGCAAGGACGCGATCGATGCCGTCCACCTCGAGAGCCACCGTCGAGCTGCCCGCGCCGTACGGATCGAGGACCAGCTGCAGGGTCGCGTCAGTGGTGAGCTGCCATTCGGCGAGATCGGGCAGGTGACGGTCGGCAGATCGGCCGAAGAACGTTGTGTACCAGGCAACGGCGGCCTCGACGTCGACGACGGAGACTACTGCGTGTACGTGGCTGGGCTCCTGGATGGTCATTCTCCCCGGTGGGCCGAAGCGCACGGATTCTGATCCTCGACACCCGGTTCGTACTCGGTACTCGGACAGCCGAATAGAGGTGAAGGCACGCCATGCGCACCCTCGTCCATCCGGTCCTGTTCCCGTGTGCCACGGTGGTCGCGGTCGGTGCCTGCCTTCCCGTGTCGGCGGTATTGCGCCGGGCGACGTCGCGCTGATCGAGCTGCGCGGCGGCGTCCCCACCGGAATCACCGTCGAGCAGATCGAGAATCAGGCCTATGGCCTTCTATACATCGATGACGGTATTGCTGGGGGCTGATTTGCTACGGGACGCCGCGCTGGTGGGGTCCCGTGCGCCCGGGTGGCATGGGGTGTGATCGTGGGGATCGGCACCATCGCGGTGTTCGGGTTGCGGCTCATAACCCTGTCAGCGACTACTTCCGGGACAATTTTCGACAACGCGCTCACCGATGGCTGGGGCTGTCCTCGCCGCCGGCGGCCTGTCCCACGCCCCACACCGGTGCCAGACAGTGGGAGACCGACTTAAGACGCTTAGATGAGTGTTGCGTTGTATTGTGCGAGATGGGATCTGACCAGCTCCAGCCCGGCGCGGTCATCGAGTTTGATCGGGCCCTGGGAGATGGCCATCAGATCATGCAGTCCCACACCGGCATTGGGTGTGATGGTCATGACGACGGAGTACCGGTCCTCGTCGTTGCGTGCCCGGTACTTGATACCGAGTGCCCTGTCGGTCCCGCACAGGATGGATGCCGCCCAGTCCCGGGTGATCCGGTAGTCGACCGGGTCGCATTTCGTCAGCCAGGTGTCCTGACCGATCGCCGTCAGATGTGAGCCGTGCACCAGTGCGACCGGGACGTCGTCGGTGACGGTGACCTGGGACAGGACTCGACCGGCCAGTTTGGCCTTCCGCAAAATTCTCGGCACGTGATCATCGAGCGGCAGCGACCGGCAGTAGGTCTCCGCGATGCAGGTGGAGATGTCCTCCCCGAAATAGGAGTAGTGGTACGAGCCGTCGGAGGAGTCGAACCGGCCGCCTCCCGCTCCCGCCGGGGTCGGATTCAGGGTCAAGGCGCCCCGGTTCGGGTCGGCGGAGTGGATGCGCCAGAGCTTGGTTCCGGCGGTGAGCGACCCGACGTGCGCGGTCACCGAGGCCGGTGGTGGGCGGTTAGGCAATGTCGTCCGCGATCTCGGCGCGCAGCAACCCGCGCACGGCGTCGAACGCTCCCTCGTCCAGTAGTTGGACCGGGGACTTGCGGTCTTCGGTCGACGGGTTCGGGGAAAGCCACCACGACGCGACACCCCACGGATCGTCCCGGGCACCGAGCGCCACATTGGTTTCCCGCACCACCTGGGTCGCCTCGCCCGGCAGGGAGAACTGAAACTCCGGGTACCGGAACTTCCCGGCCCGCTTGAGCCCGATGACCTCGCCCTTGGCGCTGAGTTTGCGCAGCGCATCGCTGGGGTTGGCCCAGTTCTTGTCGTAGTGGTCGGCGACCTCTTTGGCGGAGAGATGCGGGAACGACAGGATGCGTTCGACGGCGTCGCTCAACACCGTCTTCTCGTCGAGGATGTCGTCCGACTCGATCAGCTCGAGAATCGGGTCGTCCCGATCGATCCGCCCGGCCAGCATGATGTGGGTGACCCTGTCGGCGACCAGCCGCATGCTCGGCCGTTTGTACAGCTCGGCTCGCATCCGGGCGATGAACTCGTGGTCGCTCACGCCGCCGCGCTGCTGTTGCGGATCGGCCTCGTAGCCCGAGGCCGCGGTCTGGTGCGCCATGTTCTCCTCCTCGGTGCCCGGGCAGGTGCTCTTTCTATATAGAAGTCTACCGTAGATCGGTGCTCGCCGGAAAGGGGGCTCAGATGTCATAGCTCGCCGAGCCGGCCCGTACCTGGGTCGCTGCCGGCAGACGCTTTTCGTGCGCAGTGCGGGCGCAAGGCCCCCCGGGACCGACGAGATCGGCACGACCGAGGTCCGACGCGTGCCGCCCGAACGTCCCCGACCCCGCTGCTCCGACCGCTTGCGGTCGACCTCGACGGGCTCTCCCCGCTGCTCGAAGGCGACCCCGTCTACGGCGGCGGCCGCATCGACCTGCGGACCGGCGACGCCTGGCCGGCAATGATCGCGGACGATCACTTGACCGACGACGACCCCGTGTGGTTCGGCAATCGCCGACGACGACCCCGAGTGGTTCGGCACTTCGCATCTCGGTCCTCCTCGGAGTGAGTTCGGTGTCCGTTCACTGCGTCGGATTCTTGCGACAACGCAGTCGGTCACGGTAGTCGTGCAGCCGGACCACCCCCGAGTGCTCGTGGTCCACGAACAGCAAACTCTCGTCCCGGAGAACCCGGGCGGCGATGCGATCGCACCGATAGGCGAACACCCCGACATGTTCGGAAGCGGTGACGTCCTCCGCCAGCCGCAGGGGAAGGCGCGCAAACCGGTAGCCGAGTCTCAGCGCGCTCAGCGGTAGCGACATCATCGTCGTCATTTCACGATGCTAGGCCGGGGCTGCGGCCAGTGGACGAATCAACCCGCCGCCGGGCGGGGTCGGCGGGAAGGGGCAGCTGGGCTTGCGTCGCGCCGCGGCTGGACGCTGACGCCGGGGACATCGTTTGGTGGCGGCGCATAGAGGAGAGCTGCGCCTGAGGCTGAACGGCAGCGATTCAGCAGCCCCGCTGCAGCTTGGTGTGTGCCGCGATCGACAAAAGGGTCGACGCGGGCCGACGTGGTTACTGGTGCGTGAAGAGTGTCTCGATGAGCGCGGCCGCGGATGCGGTCTTCGCCGCCGTTTTCGTGGTCGCGTCGGCGGTGGCGATGTGGCCGGCGAGGTGCACGGTGGCGGTGAAGCGGGGTGCGTGCGCGGGCCCGTCGATGTGAAACTCCCACTCGGGCGGAGCCTGATGGTTGTTCTGGGCGAGACTCATCAGCCAGGCGGTGGGGTTGGACAGTGCCTTGGATTTCTTTGCCCCGTCCAGGTTCAGGGCGGCCGGAGTGGTCGTCCGGTGCGGTTCCGCTGAGGAGGCGGGACCGGCAACCATCGGCGCCGACAGGGGAGCCGTTGGCTCCGGGGATGGCTCGGTGACAGGCCATACCGGTTCCGTGTCAGGGTGGTCGGTACCGGTCAGCTGCGCACGCACTGCCGCCCAGATGGCGGCCTGTTCGGCCGGCTTCTTGGCGGCCGCGATCGCCCACGGCCCGCGGACGCCGAGGTGGGTCGCGCGGGCGGCGAACAGTGGATGGTGGTCGCTGCCGTTGCGCCGGATCTCGAGGTCGGTGGGCGGTTGATCAGGGTGGGATTGCCGCCACACCGACGCCACGCTGGGACCCGTCTCCGGATGGGTGTCGGCGAGGGTGTCCAGGACGCGGAGTTGGAGGGGAAGCCAGGTGGGGTCGGCGGCGTCGATCAGGACCGCGACGTCCGGGGCGGTCAGCAGGTCGGCGTCGACACGGCGGGCGAGCTCGGCGGCGAGTTCGCCCCGAAGTAGTCCGGCGGCTGCGGATTTGAGCACCTTGTGGAAGGTGCGGGCATCGAGGGCGGTGAGATCGCGTGCCGCCTCTTGGGCGACGATGCGTTGGTCGGCGTGTTTGAAGTGATTCTTCTTCGCCTCCCGGGCGGCACGGGTGCGCCGGTTCAGGTCCGCACCGAGGGCAGCGAGCTGCTCACCGGTGTAGGGGGCGGGGGAGTGGTCGAGGTGGGCGAAGATGATCCGCTGGTTGATCAGGTCGGCCACCCGGCGAAGCGGTGAGGTGACATGGGTGTAAGCGCTGAGGCGTAATCCGTAGTGGCCGTGCACCGTCGGATCGTAGGTCGCGGCCCGCAGCGTCGACAGCAGCCGCCCGCGGAGTTTCGCGAACAGGTCCGGGTCTCCGGCCGCGGCGGCGATCTCTTGCATCAGCTCGTCGGTGCTGCCGGCGACCGGGTTGGTGCGGTGGTTGCGGAACAGGATCGGCAACCCCCGCTCGATACACCAGAGGGCGACGGCCTCGTTGGTGGCGATCATCAGCTCCTGCACGATGATGTAGGCGACGGTCCGCAGTTCGGCGGCGATCGCGACGATGGCGCCGTCTTCGTTGGTCGCCCAGCCGCGGGTGAGGTCGTAGAACGCCAGCGCCCCACCGTCGCGGCGGGCGGTCAGCAGGGCCTGTGCGGCGGCATCCGCCGCGGCCAACTGGACATGGAGCGGATGTTCCGGGTCGGTCAGGATGCCGGGCACCTGGGCGTGATCGACGGCAATGCACCGGCCCGACGGGATCTGTCCGCGGGCGATGGTGACGTCGACCAGTCGGCCGTCGGTGGTGAGGGTGCCGGTGACCCGCAGACTGGTCCGCGCGGCTTCGGCGGTCAGGGTGGTCGCCTGTTCGGCCGTCTCGCCGAGCATCGGAATGGTGCGGTCGCGCAGGTACCGGGTCTCCGCCCGCAGGAACGCCTGCTCGTCGGCCACCGACCCCAGTTCCACCACGTCGGCGACGCCGGCGACGTGAACCTCCACCGCCCACCCGCGGCCGCCAGCGAGCGGGGTAACGGCGAAGGCGTCGTCTCTGTCCCGCGCAGACGCGGAGTCGATCATCAGCAGCGTCGACAGGTCGGTGGCAGTCGGTGATGCCATGGTCGATACCCCCTTGGTTCACTACAGGTCTTCGACGATAACCCGCTGCTGTCGCTGCGGGTCGCCGGCACACGCCGGGCCAACCCCCCAGCGTGGGGCATCCTCGTGCGAGGTCCCATGAAATGATGTGCGGTCAGCGCTGCGGGGTGTCACTACTCGGCCGACGATGGTGACGGTCTTGGCGGTGGTTCTCGCGGGGCAGCACCAGCGGGTCACGATGAGGACGCCGAGCAGGACACGATGATGCTCCGCAATTCAGGTGCCCCGGTCTCGTGGGATGTCCTGCTCGACGTTGACGTCTCCGAGCCCCCGGGACGTGGTCGTCTGAGGTTGTGTCCGTACACGGTCACACCGCCAGCCCGCGCGGGCCTGTGATCTTGTGGAGTGGCCCACGCGGCGCGTCGGCACAAAGCCTGTCCGAAGGGGGATGCGGTCCCCATCAGGGGCGTTCCGGGGTGCACTGGAACTACACCTACGGCTATGTACCCACCGAAGGCGACCAGTCGGTGGACGTGTACGCCACGGGCAGCTGGGATGACGTGCGGCGCGGGCGTATCGGCGGGGTTTGCTCGCCGACGACGAGTGGGACATCCTGTTCGAGGGCGCCCGCACCGCACGTCAGGCGCAGCGCCCGCACGGCGGTGAGCGTGGCCGGAAACCACTGCGCGAAAAATTTTCTCGGCAATTGGTGCACCTGGGCCACCACGGGCACCAAGGATCGGAGCGGCAACGGCGAGACGGGATCCGGTTTCATATTGGCGTCCGCCGGTAACTGGCCGCCAACGACCCGTTGCCGAGTTTTGGGGTCGCGGCGCGCAGCCCGTCCATGGTGGCCGGGGTTTGTGGACATCGCACAGTGTCGGTGGCGACCTCTACGCTTACGTTGCACGATGGCAGGTGGTAGCGACGAATGACGCAGCCACTGTGTCCCCGGTCGTCGTGGACGCTTGCCACCGGTGTCGGATCAGTTGAGGACGGGAGATCGACATTCATTCGCACAGCCAGGACTTTTATCTTGCGGTGATGACTCGTGCCACTGAGAAGGCTCGCACGCTCGACCGAGTGCAGTGGGCGTTCATTGCCGCCACCGGTGCCTGTGCGGTGCTCTATCTCGTGTTTGACGCGTGGTGGTGGTATCTGGCGATGGTCTCGCGGCGGGGTCGGTTGTCGTGGCGATTTTTCAGCTCCGGGTTGTGCGAAAGGGGTTGAAGGCGGCCCGCGCGTTTCGTGCAGTCGGTTCGCCGGACTCGCAACACCTTGAGGGCTGAAGTCGGTCTTTTCAGATGTGGTGAAGGAGATCGGGCAGGGGTGAGGTGATGGTGGCGTGTGCTATCCATATCTGTCATTGGTCACGAAATTCCCCAGGGTGAGGGGTTTGTCCGTCACGTAATTGGATTTGGCGCAATTTTCGTTATTGCTTTGGGGCGCTTAGCTATCCGGCGTGTATGGCACGTTTGCGGAGTAGGTCGAAGTTGGCTCGCCCCCGGGGTGCCAGCATCGGCACAATCAGCCGCATGGGCCGATTGTGCGCCTGTTGTGCACAGCTCCGACGGTCTTCGCCGATAGTGCGGCCCGATTACCTCCCCGCTCATGGCCTGCCCGGCTGTCGGCCTCCATTGGCATGACACCCTGTGACGTGACTTCACGCCCGTCGAACGTGGGGAGGACCCGCACCGCCATGACCACCTGGACCCTCTGGATCGGCGCAGTGCTGGTCGTCGGCGGCTCGGCCGCCCAACTCTCCCGTCAGGCGGTGGCGGCACGGGTTGTCTGGGTGCTCGCCGTGCTCGCCTTCGTGGTCACGGCCGCCTCCGCGGCGTTCGCGTCCGAGGTCTCGCTGCCGCTGCTAGTGATCCTCGTGGTCGCGGTCGCGGCGACCGTCGCCCTGGTCTCCGTCACCCGGGAGCCGGCAAGGTCCGTCACCCGGGAGCAGGCAAGGTCTGCGGTCGCGCGACGGGACGCGCAGTGATCACCGCGGTCTGCGCCGTCGTTCTCGGTCTCCGGCTCGGGGGTTCCGACCTGGCGGATCGCTGGCGCACCCGCCAGGTCGGAGCGGGGCGGATCGCCGAGATCGCCGCCGGTCTCGACCGCTTCCAGTGGTGGGTGCTCGAAACCCTCTCCGACGCCCGCCAGGCGTTCTTGAACCGGAAC